>VFGV01000011.1 GCA_009392275.1 SAR202 cluster bacterium | reverse complement strand
TTCTTCAACCTCAGCAACTGGCTCTTCTTCAACCTCAGCAACTGGCTCTTCTTCAGCCTCAGCAACTGGTGTTTCTTCAACCTCAGCAACTGGCTCTTCTTCAACCCCAGCAACTGGCTCTTCTTCAACCTCAGCAACTGGTGTTTCTTCAGCCTCAACAACTGGTGTTTCTTCAACCTCAGCAACTGGCTCTTCTTCAACCTCAGCAACTGGTGTTTCTTCAACCTCAGAAGCTGGCTCATCAGGACTTAACGTAACCTCTATAGGCAGCATTTCTTCAACTTCTGCTGATACATCAGCCTCACTTACTACTGCTGCGTCGCCATGATATATCCATACTTTAACCCCGATACGTCCAAAATCCGTCGCAGCTTCTGCTATAGCGAAGTCTACATCTGCTCTTAAAGTATGCAATGGGACTCTTCCCTCACGAGCTTTTTCAGTACGAGCTATATCTGCTCCACCTAATCGACCCGAAACCATAACACGTACACCCTTAGCTCCACTTTGCATAGTTCGAGTAACTGCTTGACGTATAGCCCTTCTAAACGCTATTCGTCTTTCAAGCTGATCAGCAACACCCCGGGCAACCAGAAATGCATCAAGCTCAGGTTGACGTATCTCTTGCACATTTAATCGCGCTTTTTTACTCGTCAACTCTTCAAGCATTTTTCGTAACTCTTCAACTCTTTGTCCACCACGACCAATTACAATACCTGGCCTTGCAGTATAAATCGTGGCAATAAGATCACTAGAGTTTCTTTCAATATCAATTTTTGAAATACTCGCATCTGGGTACTGTTCGAGAATAATACTGCGGATTTGAAGGTCTTCCCATACAAATTGCTTATATTCTTTCCCTGAATGGGCAAACCATCTGGACTGCCAATCCTTGCTTACCCCAAGCCTAAAACCTATTGGATGTGTTTTATGTCCCAACTAATTCACCGCCTCTTGTTGATCAACAACCACAGTTATATGACTATTTCTCCTAAAAATTCTAGCTGACCTTCCCCTAGCTCTTGCCCTAAACCGTTTTGTTGTCTTGCCTTCATTTGCATATATTTCAACCACTTTCATATCATCCGTTCGGGTCAAAACCTCATTTTCTGCGTTCGAGTTAGCGGACTTAATTACTTTTGATACAACCTTAGCGGCAGGGGAGGGTAAAAATCGCAAAGTTATTAGTGCCTCTGAAACTTTCATCCCTCTAACTAAATCAGCTATCGGCTTGATTTTCTTCACCGATATTCCTGTATCTTTTACTATTGCTTTTGATGACATTTCATTAACCACATTTATTATTTAATCTCTTACCTTATTGCACTCGCTTTGTCAGACTTAGCGATATGACCTCTAAAAGTTCTGGTAGGCGCGAATTCTCCTAATCGATGTCCCACCATATTCTCACTGATAAATACTGGCACATGCCTTCTTCCATCATGCACTGCAATAGTTAACCCGAGCATGTCAGGCATTATCATTGATGCCCTAGACCAGGTTTTAATTGCGGTCTTCCCCGAACTATTCTTAGCTTGTTCAACTTTCATAGCAAGCTTAGGATGTACAAATGGTCCTTTTTTAATTGATCTTGACATATGCTATTTTTGATACCGCCTTCTTACTATATTCTTAGTTGTCGACTTGTTCCTACGGGTTCGATATCCTAAGGCAGGCTTACCCCAAGGAGTCTTAGGACTAGGCATTCCTATAGGTGACTTACCTTCTCCACCACCATGAGGATGGTCTCTCGGCGACATTACCACTCCTCTAACAGACGGCCTCCAACCCATATTTCGACGTCTACCTGCCTTCCCATGCTTAGTATTCTTATTATCAGTAGCTCCGATTTGACCTATGGTTGCCATACAATCACTGTTAATTCTTCTGACTTCGCCAGATGGCATTCGTATTAATGTTTGATTACCTTCTTTAGCAAGAACTTGCGCCGAACCACCCGCACTTCTAACTAACTGGCCACCTGCTCCTGGATTCATCTCTATATTATGTACTTGGGCTCCAGTAGGTATGGATTTTAGAGGCAATGCATTTCCATCTTTAATTTCAGCAGATTCTCCTGAAATTATTTGTGATCCAACCTGCATGCCAAGGGGAGCGATGATGTATCTCCATTCTCCATCTTTATATTTAACTAACGCAATTCTCGCCGATCTATTAGGGTCGTACTCTATGGAGGTTATCTCTCCAGGTATATCATATTTATCTCGTTTAAAATCTATCTCTCTATACCGACGCTTGTGTGAGCCACCCCTATGTCTCACAGAAATACGACCTTTATTATCCCTGCCTGACCCTCTTTTCATCCCTTTAGTTAGAGACTTTTTAGGTTTACGTGTAGTTATATCGTCAGTAGTTTGAATAACTACCCCACGCTGTCCAGGACTATTAGGTTTTAATTTTCTTAATGGCATTTATTACACGCCCTCAAATATAGTTATAGTTTCGCCAGGGGCTAATTGCACGATCGCTTTTTTTATTGTTTTTAACGCAGTCGGACGTGGTCCATACCTCTTCGACTTGCCTTTGGAGTTCATCGTGTTTACTTTAATCACATTCACATCAAACGCTTCTTCTATCGCTTTCTTGATTTCGATTTTGGTTGATTGCCGATTCACCTCAAAAACATACCTTCTCTGCGACTCTTGAAGTAAGGTGCTTTTCTCAGTAATTAATGGCCTTATGATAATTTCGGAAGAATTCAATTTAGATCCTCATCAATTAGCTTCGCTGCCTCAACATCTTTTTTTCTAGTAAATGGTAAACCCCAGATACTTTCAGCGTTTCTTACTGCATCTAAAGTCATTACTATTTTACTTTTTGAAAGCACATCAAGTGAATTCAGTTTATGTGATGGAATTAGCTTTACACCGTTGATGTTTCGGGCAGCTTTAAATACAGCTGTGCCTGCACCATCCGCAACCAACAAAACTGAACCTTGTACTTTTAGTGATTTGAGCACATGAGCAACATTTTTGGTTTTAATTTCTTCTAATTCGAACTTATCGATAACTATAAGATCACCGTCGCGAACTTTACTCGATATCGAAGATCTCAACGCTGCATTTTTCATCCTCTTCGGAGTGTTCTGCCTATAGCTTCTAGGAGAAGGTCCAAATACTACTCCACCGCCCTTCCATATCGGCGACCTTATTGAGCCGTGTCTTGCCCTACCTGTCCCTTTCTGTCGCCATGGCTTTCTGCCTCCCCCAGCCACTGCTGCTCTATTTTTTGTACCAACAGTGCCTTGCCGCGCATTAGCCTGCTGTGCAACTATTACCTGATGCACCAACGATTGATTGGCAGCAGCACCAAATAGGTGATCCTCGATGTCAATGTGACCTAACGATTTACCTTCTATGTCTAAAAGTCTAATTTTCAAAATATTTCACTAAGATTGGCTTTTTTGTTCTTCTTCAGTTTCAGTAGCTGGCTCTTCCTCAGCCTCAGCAGCTGGCTCTTCCTCAGCCTCAGCAACTGGTGTTTCTTCAGCCTCAGCAACTGGCTCTTCCTCAGCCTCAGCAACTGGTGTTTCCTCAGCCTCAGCAGCTGGTGTTTCTTCAGCCTCAGCAGCTGGCTCTTCTTCAGCCTCAGCAGCTGGTGTTTCTACAGCCTCAGCAACTGGTGTTTCCACAGCCTCAGCAACTGGTGTTTCTTCTATCATTTCATCTTCTACAACTGGCTCTTGTAGTTCAATTATCAATCCTTGATTTTTCGGATCTTTGATACTTCTACGCAAATATATTATTGAGTTTCTTGCGCCAGGAATCGCTCCTTTTACAAATATAAGATTACGATTACTGTCAGTTTGAACCACTTCCAAGTTTTGCACAGTCACTTTTTCGTCTCCATAATGGCCGGCCATCTTCATTCCTTTAATGACCTTGCCAGGAGTGCTGCCAGCCCCTATTGAGCCAGGCGCCCTATGTCTATCAGATTGTCCGTGTGTTTTTGGCCCACCATGAAATCCGTGCCTTTTTATGCCTCCTGAAAAACCTCTACCCTTAGAATATCCAGTTACATCAATGCGATCGCCTACGCTGAAACTATTCACATCTATGACTTGTCCGATATTCAATTGGTTCTCATATTCTGGGTCAATTGAATCGCTATTAGGGAGCCGTACTTCAGCTAGGTGTTTAAATTTATTCCCGCTTGCAGAAAGGTGACCAGACATTGGTTTATTGGAGTTTTTCGCCTCTTCAAAACCGATCTGAACAGCACAATATCCGTCATTATCATGAGTTTTAAGCTGGGTAATTGTGCATGGACCTGCAACTATAGCTGTCACACAATCAATGTCGCCGGTCTGACGCACCATTCCTGTAGTTCCTAATTTACGACCTAAAATAGCCTGTATAGTCATTTGATTACTCATATCGATCTACAACTTTATCGAGATATCGACACCGGCGGGAACATTCAAGTTCGTCAATGTGTCTATCGTTTTATTTGTTGGCTCTAATATGTCGATTAAGCGGTTATGAGTCCGTAATTCAAAATGCTCTCTAGACTTCTTAAAAACATGTGGAGAACGAATCACGCAAAACCTTTTAATCGAAGTCGGCAAAGGTACAGGACCTGCAACTTGGGCACCTGTCCTCTCTGCTGCCTCGACGATTTGACCAGCAGACAAATCTAAGATTTTGTGATCAAAAGCTTTTAGAACAATTCTTATTTTCTGTTTCGTTACCATGATTTATATTGCCTGCTGCATTTCGACTACTGATTTTGGTGCTTCTTCAAAAGCAGAAAATTCTAGAGAAAAACTAGCACGTCCTTGCGTAAGCGACCTTAAAGTATTTGCATAACCAAAAGTTTCCGCTAAAGGTATCGATGCGAAAATAAGTTGAGTGTCGTCAATAGCGTCAATGTTTTTAACCTGCGCACGGCGGCGACCCAAATCTCCAACAACTTCTCCCAAAAAATCCCCCGGAGAAGTGACCTCGAGATTCATAACCGGCTCAAGCAGATATCCTTTAGCCCGATTAAGAGCCTCCTTCATAGCCATTGATCCTGCGACTGTAAATGCCACTTCTGACGAGTCAACGTCGTGATAAGATCCGTCCACCAATATTGCCTTTACTCCAACAACAGGATATCCCGCTACAGGACCAACTCCGAGAGCCTGCTGAAGCCCTTTACGGACTGCAGGTATATACTGCTTAGGAACGTTTCCGCCTTTTATCTTATCTTCAAATTCAAAGGGCTTGTCAGAATCAAGCGGCTCAACTTCAATCTTCACATGTCCATATTGACCGTGCCCACCACTCTGTCTAACAAATTTCCCTTCAGCTTTAGATGGAACCCTAATAGCTTCTCGGTATGCAACCTTAGGTTGACCAACATTACCCTCAACATTAAATTCACGAAGCATTCTATCTACGATAATATCCAAATGTAACTCGCCCATACCGGACAACACTGTTTGTCCTATTTCTTCATCATACGAAACTCGTAAGGTTGGGTCTTCATCTGAAAGTTTTATTAATGCCTCTGACATCTTGTCTTGATCGCTTCTTGTTTTAGGTTCGATAGCAACAGAAACAACTGGCTCTGGAAAACTAATTGACTCCAACAGAACAGGAGCTGAATCATCACATAAGGTGTCACCTGTAGAAGTGCCCTTTAGCCCGACAGCCGCCGCTATATCTCCTGCTTCTACCACGTCAACATCAGCTTTAGTATTCGCATGCATTTTGACTATACGGCCAATGCGTTCTTTCTTGCCGGTTGAAGAATTAATTACCATTGCGCCAGATTTAACTGTTCCGGAATAAGACCTGAAGTATATTAACCGACCTATAAACGGATCGGTGACAGCTTTAAATGCCAAAGCTGAGAACGCCTCATCAGCAGACGGTTTTCTTTCTACTTCATTACCTGTCTTAGTTTCCTTGCCAATAATTGCAGGAACATCTAATGGTGATGGCAGATATTCATTGATTGCATCAATTAATGGCTGTATCGCTTTAGTCTTTAGAGCCGTACCTACTAATACCGGTACAATTTTATTTTTTATCGTGGCCTTGCGTAACGCTGTCTTTATTTCTTGATTAGTGATCTCCGCATCCTCAAGGTATTTAAGCATTAACTCATCATCTAGCTCTGAAATTTTTTCTACCAACGTAGCCCTATATTTTTCCACTTCATCTTTCATATCATCTGGCACAGGATGCTCTGTAGGAATTTGCTCTCCTTCCTCCGGATATGAATATGCCTTTCGCTCTATTAGGTCTATAACCCCTTTAAAGGCTGCTTCTGTACCCCAAGGAAGTTGTATCGCGACCGGATTAGCCCGTAACCGGCGAACTATGCTTTGCATTACGCGGTCTAGGTCTGATCCTACTTTGTCCATTTTGTTGATAAAGCATATTCGAGGCACTTGATATTTATCGGCCTGCCTCCATACTGTTTCACTCTGAGACTGCACACCGGCTACAGCATCTAAAACAACCACGCCCCCGTCTAGAACCCTTAAACTTCTTTCAACCTCTGCTGTAAAGTCAACGTGCCCAGGAGTATCAATAACATTGATGTTATACCCGTTCCAACTACAGTTTGTTGCTGCAGCTGTTATGGTAATTCCTCGTTCTTTTTCTTGTTCCATCCAGTCCATAGCGGTTGTACCCTGGTCCACGCCACCAATTTTATGAATTCGACCTGCAAAATAGAGAACTCTTTCGGTGACTGTGGTTTTCCCAGCATCAATATGAGCTATGAAGCCAATATTGCGGGTTTTGTTTAGTTTGTTTGTAGAACTCATAAAATAATTACCTAATTAAATGCCGTTTGATATTTCTATATTTCTACCAGCGATAATGGGCAAATGCTTTATTTGCTTCTGCCATCCTGTGTAAATCTTCCTTACGCTTAACTGCTGTACCTTCTCCTCTTGATGCTTCCAGCAACTCCTGGGATAGCCTCTCAGCCATTGGACGCCCAGACCTAGCTCTTGCTGCAGCTATAATCCACCTCATTGCTAATGTCGTACGCCTCTCAGGCCTAACTTCATTAGGCACTTGGTAAGTAGATCCACCCACCCTACGAGACTTGACCTCTAGCAATGGAACGGTATTTCTAATAGCCTGATCAAACACCTCTATCCCAGGGCGCTTAGCCCTTTCTTCAACTATATCAATCGCGGAATAAACTACTTTACGGGCTACAGTTTTTTTCCCACCAATCATCACTCGGTTAATAAATTTTGCAACGTCGATACTCCCATATTTTGGGTCCGCATCTACTTCTCGTTTTTCTGCCCTGTGTCTTCTAGCCATGACTATATTTACTATTCCGCTGCGGCTGCAGCCACTTGCGGATTAAGCTTACTTCCATATTTACTTCTACCTCTTTTACGGTCATCAACTCCAGATGTATCTAAGGCTCCTCTTATAATGTGATACCTAACCCCTGGTAAATCTTTGACCCTGCCTCCACGTAACAAAACAACTGAGTGCTCTTGCAGGTTATGCCCTTCTCCAGGAATGTATGCTGTTACTTCCATGCCGTTGGTTAACCTTACTCGTGCAACTTTTCTTAAAGCTGAATTAGGCTTTTTCGGAGTCATTGTCCTTACTTGAACACACACGCCTCTTTTTTGAGGTGATCCAGCACCTTTGTCAGTCCTGTTTCTAAGAGAGTTATATGTAACTCTTAATGCTGGAGCTGTCTCCTTTTTAATTTTAGACTTTCGCCCTTTTCTAACCAACTGATTTACTGTCGGCATATTTTATATTTAATCCTTACTATTTTTACCTTCAAATCAAATGGAAAGCTTATCGGTATTCTTCATGGGATATTACCAAGAGTGCTAAGCCTTTCATTTGGATGTTAAATTTGCACAATTCAACACCTCCACCCAAACAGGCGGCAAACATAAATCTTACTTCTCTAAGATTGCTAATGTCAACAGCGACAGAAGCAATGTTTTCCTAATTTTCTAAAGAGTAGCTAAAGATGGATTATTTAGCTTTATTAATGATATTCATTTATCTTTTATACAGATAAAAATAAAAAAAATTGGTAAGTTCGTATAAAATCAAATGATCATTTATCGTCCAGGCTTAATAGATGGCAATTTCAAAACCGACAAATACAACACAGTCCAGTCGCCTCTCAATGGCTGCTGAAAATTATCTAGTTTCCATCTTTCAACTTGATGAACTAGGTATAAAAGTTACAAATACGCAGTTGGCGGAACAATTAAAACGTTTGCCTGAAAAAGAGGAACTAGGAACCACATTACCTTCAATCGGAGGAATGATTAGGCGCCTAATTAGAGAACATCTTGTAGAAATGCTGCCAGACAAAGATATCTCGCTAACGGACAGAGGGAGAGAAATTGCCGAAAAGCTTGTACGACGACAGAGGCTCGCAAAACGAATGGTAGTAGATCTGCTAGGCCTCGAACCACATAAGGCACATGAAGAAGCTCATCGGCTTGAACATGCAATATCAGATGAATTGGCAACAAAAATTTCTGAACGTTTAGGAAACCCTACTACATGCCCATTTGGTCATCCAATCCCAGGTAGCGGATTTGTAAGAGATAGGCTGACGGTTCCGCTGGACAAAGTTAAAACAGGAAATACTGTCCATATCGATCGAATCCCAGAAGATGATCCTGAATTACTAAAATATTTTGTTGAAAATTCAATAATGCCGGAGCGCGTGGCGGTAATTAAAGATGCTTCACCATATCGGGGGGTCATAACTTTGAAATCAAATCAAAATGATGTTGTTATTAGTTATGAAATTTCTAAACGAATATGGGTTACTCCTATCGGCGTAAAAAAAAGTTGTAATCAGTAAAGCTTCATCATCTTTTTTTTGGTCATATATGAGGTGAATGGATATGTTAGTATCACTCGATGACCTATAAAATCTGGATTCAAGAATACATAAAACATCCACTCGCACTAGGGGCTTTGTTCCCAAGCAGCGCATCGCTTGGGTCTCTTATGGTTAAACATATCGATGCAGATACCATAGGACCAATACTTGAATTGGGCCCCGGTACAGGTTCTTTCACCAAAGCACTACTCCGAAAAGGAATTAACGAGAATAATCTAGTTTTGGTGGAGCAGTCTCAAGAGTTCGTTAATCTTCTAAAAGGCTTCTTCCCAAAAGCCACAATCGTTTGTGGAGACGTAAGACAGATATCACAAATATCCTCTGAATTGGGTATTAATCAATTTGATGAGATAGTATCAGGTTTACCGCTAAATGCCATGGGTGCTGCGGTCCGCAGAGGCATATGCAACGATAGTTTTAGTATACTCAAACCTAGAGGTTCATTCGTGCAGGTATCCTATATACCTATATGCTCGATACCAAAAAATGTGATAGATAATTACTCAGCTGAAAAAAAGTATTGCGGGGTAACCTTAACTAACATGCCTCCTGCATTCGTATGGAGAGTAACAAAGCCAAAACGAATGTTAAATGATGAATGATTCTAATAAGTTACGACTATATTTTATTTGAGTTTATTATTTAAGCCTATCGATTTTGCTTTGCCATAATATATTTAACTAAATGCCAGCGTTCGTCTTCGGTCAATAATTTGTTAAATGTTGGCATGACTGTGGGATTAGGCTGACCTGCCATCTCTAAAGCGAATCCAGTACGGCTACCATAGGATATCCAGGCGAATATTTCACCTTCAGTAGCATCTACTGAAGAACCTCCTAACAGATTTGCTGGAGCCGCTCCACGGGTAAGGTATTTTGCAGCCGCTCCATCACCTTGTAAAGATTCTCCATGACAAACAGTACAATTAACTCGGTAAAGATCTGCTGCCTTCTCTTGGTCATAGCTGTTTGTACTTTTATCGGACATTCTTAACAATGTATATTCGTCCGCTGTATATTTAATTTCACGTCCAGTAACCGGCACTGAATCACTTGGGGGTCCAATCGTTGGCCCTTCCTGGTCATCATATGCCGGAGAGTAGTGCATTTCAGAAAACACTACTACAGCATGACTGCCAGTTTCTGGAAAAGCTGGGAATTTAAGATCTGCAATTCCTAATATGCCTGTTTCTCCGGTGTTATTGTTGTAACACCCCATCACCAGAAGACCAAAACCAGCTAACATTATAACCAAAAATAACGTTGCTACTTTGTGTTGGGTTTTATATTTTATAAAATTCATATTCACGCATTAAAACTTTAAATTAATCGAAGTCTTTCTGTTCCCATCCTCTTTTTAAATCTTCCGGCTTCGTTTTTTTAAGTATTTCCTCTGCTTTAGATATCTTTTCCTCTGATGTAGTCACAGTAATACCGATGTAGCCTTCAGTTACCCTAGTATCGTATGCTCCCATGAAAACACGAGGAAGCCGAGATTCAATAATAACTCCAATAACAGTAAAAATTATTGATCCCAACATTGTGCCTTCATACATAATGACAGACATTGGAGGCACAGATAATATAGGCTTGCCTCCAGTAACCAATGGATATGCAAGCTGAGTACCTGCTGTTATTATCAGGCCCATAATGAATCCACAGGCTGCGCCAACCAAAGGATATCTATATAAGCCATGTTTTGGTTCATCCTCTCCAAAAGCACCTTCAGGGTATGGCGTTCCAGTTAAAATTTCATATTCATCGCTTTCAAAGCCTCCAGCTCGAACAGCATCAAGTGCGTCCGCAGCAGAGTCGACGTCTTTGAAAAGAGCTATAACACTTCGGCTCGATATCATAATATTCCCCTTGACTCGTTTATCTGTATTTCTAAAAAGTTTTCTTTATATAGCATCTTATTTATATTTTTATATTCAAATAAATTTTTCACTACTATTCTCGTATTGTTGCAGGCACACTTCTACGTCCAACCTGAATTTCATCCCTCAAACGCACCCCTTCTTTCATGTCAAAAATAGGAACTAACGGGAATACCTTTGCAAACAACAAAACTCCCATACCTACAAATGCGAAAGTGGACGTGACAAGTAATATCTCAACAATACTTGGTGCGTAACTTCCCCAATCAAACTCTAAAGGTGACCTGCGCTGCAGACTTGGCACTATGATCAAGAAGCGCTCCAACCACATACCAACATTAACTAAAATCGTTGTTATAAACATGCCCATTGGACTTCTTCTAACCTTTTTAAACAACCATGCCGGTACAGGTATAAAGTATGATGTGATCATAAACACAAGAAACAGAGGCCCCATAGGGTTCTTAAATATTTGCCATTCCCTCAACGCAATCTCAGCTGACTCCATTGTGTATAAAGCGAATATCCATTCAAGTGCAAAGAAAAAGAACCATGTTGTTGCCACAATGATCAGCAATCGGCCGATTGAATCAAAATGGTCCGGAGTGATGTATTTATCCCATTTCCATAACCAAACCATTAGCGCCATTAACATTGCCACCGCAGAAACTCCGGAATGAATCGCTCCTATAATAAAATATGGCGCGAAAATCGTTGAATGCCAGCCCTCTACACCAATGGAAACTGCGAAGTCCCATGACACTATACTGTGAACAGAAACGAACACAGGTAAAACCAAAGCTGACAGAAGAATACCGGCTACCGCTTGAAGTTTCCACTGTCTCGGAGTACCCCTAAACCCTAAACTTAATACAGCATAAATTTTACGAGGAAAGCCTGTAGCTCTATCCCTCGCGGCAGCTAAATCTGGAATTAGAGCAATAAAAACAAATAAAGTACTACCAATAAGATATGTTCCTACAGCACTAGGATCCCACACAAATGGAGATCTTATATTTGGCCATATGCCTCTTGAAAAATCATATGGACCTATCCAATACAAACGCCAAGGTCTACCAACATGAAATGCGATATTTGTAAGAGCAGCAATCAATGAAAATAGCGTTAAGACTTCTGCAGCTCTAGTTACTGGCCTTCTCCATTCGGCTTGTGTTAGCCTCAGTATGGCAGACACCATAATACCTGCATGGCTAATCCCAATCCAAAAAACAAAGTTTGTTATGTAAAAACCCCAATATACTGGCCGATTAACTCCAGTCACACCCATACCTTGATTAAGCTCCCAGCCGTATGCACCCATACCTGTAAGCCAAACCAATAACAAAGATCCAAACGCTGCCAGCCACCACTTAGGCATTCCCAGCACATCTTTGAGAAGACTTTTATTTATTTCTTTATCTGAAGCGTATGAGTATTCTTGCATTTCCTATTATTCCGGTTTGCCTAGAACCATTACTGTGGCCCTATGATATTTTTTATGAAGTTTATAAAGCAAAAGTTCTTTTTGTTCCCAAATATTAATAATCGGAACAACACGCGAGATTAACATGTATACAAGTATCGGAGCAGTAATTGCACCAATCACAATGAAAACATCGGCAACGTCTGGGTATACAGTAGGTGGTATGGTTTTTATACCATGAAATTCTGCACTTTGATCACTGACCGAATAAGCAGCTACATACACGCGAATCCTATCGAAAAATATACCTATTAATACTGAAACTGAAATAAGAGTTGGCCCCCATATGCTCCTTCTTAGAAAATTCCAAATCATAGTAAACAAAGGCACAACAAAAACCAATATGAAGTTTGCATAAAATAAAGGTAAGTAAGGACCCTTCACAAACAGTTCTAAAACTTGTTGTTCATTAGGCCTTTTACCATACCAGTACACCATAAAACTTGACATCCAGAACCAAAACCACATTAGTGACAAGGCAAACATTAATTTGCCCAGTCCCCAAAATTGATCATGTCCTATCTCTTTATATCCACAAAACCTTCTCAAAATAAACATAGTAATGATCATCGTTGCAGCTCCAGCTTGCAAAGCATGAACCGCGTGAGTTGCAGGATATAAGGCATCTATCCAGGCAGGAACTAATGTCATTAAAAAGTCGACTGAAAAAAGGAAATGTACGGTTATCAACATTAAAAAGTAAAGTGCACCCACAATGCCTAATCGATGTTTTTGCCAAATCCAATCCCCTGTAGCGCCTGTCCAATTTCTTGCAAGCCACGTATATCTCTTTCTTTCCTTACTACCGGCTTCTGCCCGATCTCTCAAAAGTGCAAAGTCAGGAAGAGCAGAAATCCAAAGTAGTGCAAATCCCAATATCACAAGTCCCACTAGCGAGAGAGTCATCCACAAATGAGGTGAATATGCAAAAACCTCACCAGGGTGATAAAACCATAACGATCTTCTACCATCCTCTAAACTAGGTAGCACCCATAACATTGGGATAAACAATAAGAGACTGATTAATCCCGCTGCAGACCACATTTCAGCTGGCCTAGAAATAATACGCCGCCAATGCCCTTTAGCTATTCGCGGTGCAATAGCCACCATGGGTGCTGCTGAAGCAGTAGTTAACAAAAATGCCAATACTGCAGCAGTGTATCCCCATTTTGATGTGTCAGACACACCATCAACTAAACGAAGGATTAAGCCTATTACGCCTAGTATAACGCCCACACCTAAAGCTAAAAGAATGGGTTTAAAGTATTTGCTTTTTGCCTCATGCCTTGCTACTAATTCTTCGTTTATACTCTCCGGAGTAGTCCATTCAGGATTGTCTGCATAAAAGCCTAAGGGTTGATTATTGTGGTGATCACTCATATTAAACCTAGTGGTGTGCTTCCTCTAATTCAGCGTCTTCATCTACTTTTTTTAGGTATATGACACTTGGGTTTGTGCCATAGTCTTCCATCAAATGATAACCTCGACCATGATCACCATGTAATTCAGACTCAGTTAATTTGGCCACATTACTTTCAGAGTCGTTTAAATCCCCAAAAACCAACGTGCCTGTTGGGCAAGCATTGACGCATGCTGGATTCAAAGCCCTATCTCCATCTTCAACGGAAGTTCCATTCTTTTTAGCATCTCTAGATGTACGTCTTATTCTCTGAACACAAAAGGTGCATTTCTCCATAATTCCTCTGCTACGCACAGTAACATCCGGGTTCAATTGATTATGAAATGACTCAGGCCACTCCGGCTCCCAAAAATTAAAAAATCTAACTTGATAAGGGCAGTTATTCGCGCAAAATCGCGTCCCCACGCACCTGTTATAAACCTGAACATTTAAACCTTCACTATTGTGATATGTGGCATAAACTGGACATACAGGCTCACATGGAGCATCATCACACTGTTGGCAAAAAACCGGTATAAATCTTGCTTTTATATTAGGAAATTCGCCTTCCCAATATCTCTCAACCCTAATCCATTCAATAGCCCTGCGTTGATTAAACAAAGGCTCATCATTAATTGGAATGTTATTTTCAGACTGGCAGGCAACAACACAAGACTGACAACCTGTACATTTATCAAGATCAACCACCATGCCCCATTTTTTACCGTCCATAACTATTTTCCTTTTTTATTAGTGTCATTTTTTTATTAATGCTTCTCTTTAATCGGGGTGATTTTTATTATTCTATGTTCGCTATCTCTAGCAAGATCAGGCTTAGAATTTTCAAACTTAGGTAATCTTTTCCATTCATCGACCTTTTCCAACTTTACCTTTGTTGCAGCCCAAGCCAATGAACCTGTTTGCTCGTCAAGTTTTGAGCCTAAAATCGACATAACATTAGCACCTCTACCTTTTGAATATCGACCACCATGTGTATGCCCTTGACCAATTGGAATAGAAACCACACCAGGAGGTATGGCTGGATGAGGGTATGCTAAAACGTTTATCCCTTCAGTTGAAGATTTGTCGGTACCTTGTGCTGACAAAACCCTTATTACATCTCCCTCCGTTATATCCAATTCTTCAGCAGTTTTAATATTGATTTCTATCCACGTTTGCCAAGTTGCTGAAGTTACTGGATCAGGCATTGACTGCATCCATGGCAAGTGTGCATTTTCACCTTCTCCCAGAGACGATGAGGAAAATGGGATTAAATTGAATGTTTTGACTCCATCCGGACCTGTAAATTCCGGATCAGAAATCTTTTCAGGTAATTGTTTTACGGAAGGTTTTATAGATGAGACTATCGAAGTGGTATCCCACCAACCACCTCGCTGCAGGATACCTGTCCAAAAAGCCCGAAAGTCTCCAGCCTTTACGGAGCCCCTGCCCAATTCGAATAGTTGTTTTGCACCGCTCTCAACTACTTCTTTAAACGTCGAACCCTCTAAACCAAGATCGATTTCCAAATTAGCTGCGATACCCATAAGAGCATCCGAGGTGCTTTTTGTACCTAGTTCTTCTCCTCGGTCTTCAAAAAATGGCCTGACTACCGGTTGCTGAAAACCTACTACCTGGTATCCTGGCCCAGCCATAGGAACGCTAGTTCCCCAATCTTCTAGAACCGTATTACAAGGCAATATCAGATCTGCCATTGCAGAAGTTTCATTAATCGTATTAGCAAATGAAAATATCAATGGAACGTTGTAAGTTGCTTCTTTAAATCCGATTGCTTCAGGCAGACCATACGCTGGGTCTACACCATCGATAAGCAAAGCCTGTACTTTTCCGTCTTCCATGTCACGCACAAGGTCACGCCAGTCTGACATTGACCCGATCTTTAAGTTATCTTCTACTTCCTGCAGGTCAGAAGTTGGCGGGGCCGGATTAAAGATTAAACCTCCCGAACTATTTAAAGAACCAACTAAGTAATTAAGGGAATATATAGCAGTCAGGTTGGACTTACCATTTGTATGGGCTCCAGCGAGACCACCCCCGAAAGCTACAGGGTGATCTTTGGAAGCAAATTCTCTGGCGACATGTTTAATTGTGTCTGCTTCCACCCCTACAATTTCAGCCACTTTGTCAGGCGCCCATTGACCAACATCTATTTGACCATCTCCGGTCAGCTCTTTCGCAGCATTAGAATCTCCCAGTCCTTCATCGATAATTACCTGTGCAATACTAAGAGCCAACAACCCTTCTCTGCCTGGCTCAACATAAATTAGTTCATCAGCATTAGCTCCAGTCATAGAAAAACGAGAGTCTATATGCACAAGCTTACCTCTGTGATGTCCTCCCTGCCTGAATTCACCGTATCCTCGCATATAGCGAACTGGTGATATCCAGGTATTCAAAAAGTCTGCGCCGAATGAGAGCACATAATCACTGTTTTCAATATCTATGTCAGGCAACCTATCTTGATCAAAAAGATCTTTGACAACATGCCTCAGATTCGTGTTTTCTAAAGTTTCATATCCAATTTTAGTGCCTCTATAAGCAGATATAAATCTCTCGGCAACTAAGGCTGCGTGAGAAACTGATGGATTAGTAACCATCACAACTTCTCTGTTTTTTCTTGCATCTTTAATCTGTTCAAGCTGATGAGCAACCCGAGACATTGCATCACTCCACCCTATTTCCTCCCAATTATCTTCACCACGTTGGCCAACTCGAGCCATGGGCGCCTTGATGCGATCAGGATTATATAAATCTTGGAGCAGAGCTTCACTTCTAGCACTATGCTTACCACGGTTAATCGGGTAATCCACATTACCTTCTATCTTTTTTGCCCTTCCTTCCATCACCCTAACAACCAACCCTTCACCGGTCGAATAAGAATTACCTATAGTGGCATACCAATTATCTAAGCCTGTTACAACATCCTCAGGCATTCCGACTTTTGATTGCATCAATAATTCGTCTTCAGGAACTCCACATGCAGCCGCCAGTACTGCACCTAAAGCACCCCCACCTACACCTGTAATGAATTGTCTTCTAGTTAATTTCATTAATTTTTTTTATTTACCTCAAATTACCCTAATGGTTCCCATAGATTAATAGTGACATGTTGTACAGTCTGTTGGAGCATTATTGTCTCTATGACAATCTACACAATTCCCCATTTTTAACGGTTCTACCTGCCTCACCTTTTTCATATTCCCAACATCTCCGTGACAAGTAGCACACACTGCTGAAGGTAAAATGTTATTTTTCTCAGAAAAATATTGAATGTGAGCCTGGTGATTAAATCTAACATGATCTGGCAAGCGATGAACTCTGACCCAGTCTATAGGCTCACTCTGAGCATGATAATCTCTTAATTTTTCAATTTCTGCCGATTCATCGCCAACTACTGTGTGGCAAGTCATACAAAGTCCAACAGAAGGCACAGTAGCTGAAGCACCTTTTGTGACATTTCGGTGGCAGAAAGTACAATCCAACCCTAACTCTTGCACGTGTGTAGTATGAGGAAATACTATCGGCTGGTCAGGGCCTTCGTCATATCCAAACATGCTTAAAGGCCTACCCAACCAAGCAGATATAACGAATAACAATATAATAACAACCAACGCCAAACCAGCTAGGCCGGTAATTCCTAAAACGCCGAGTCGAACCATATCTTTACGATTAGGTTTAGTTGGTATGATTGATGGAAAATCGCCTGGTAGCACTTAATTTATTCCGTTGTTTATATCCAATAATTTGGCCAAAAGTCTCTTAGAACTCCTGCGTGATCGACCACTCGCGACAGAAAGTACATTGCACAACCAAAAGACGCGATTGAGACAAGATAAAACCCAGGGCGTAATTTTGCTAAGGCAGGCGGTAAATGCTTTGTTGAAGTAAGCGACGGCAACCAATTATTTGCAATCAACATGTTAAAGGCAAAAAATACAATAAAGATCACTACTATCCAAATGTTCGTGAGAAGGTCTCCCAACTCACTCCATTGAGCGTTTAATAAAGGTTCCGGATCCACAGCACGCCTTTCAAAAAAAGTCTTATTGAAGATACCTAGCGAACCAGTCCATAGCCGCACGTATCCGTCAAAATGGGATTAGTGAAAAGTATCACGCTTTGCTGATGAGTGTCAAGATGCTTTTAAGTAATCCTTGGCTGTACTTTTAAGGAAATTAATTACTGACATACTATGACAAATTAACAACGTGTATTTACTGATACCCTTTCTAATGATCAAGACTAACTTCGAATGTCCAATACGATCAGCAAATTCATATTTTATTTGAACTACCTATCAGGGTTATTTACTTATCACAGTTGCATAGTTATTCGTGTGGCTTATATCATGTGTCTTATAAGGTCTGCGTTACATGAAAGCATGCTAACAAAAGTATCAATACTTATGGACCCGAATATAACGAAAAAATACGAGTTGAGAGGATTGCATGTCTAACACAAAAATTGAGCAACGATATATTGACGAACACCCAGAATCATTATCGCGCTACCAAACCTCCAAAAACCTTTTTCCAAACGGAGTAACTCATGATGCAAGAAGGCTTGCTCCCTTTCCTATGTATGTAACTCATGCAAAAGGAGCGCATAAATGGGATGCTGAGGGAAATAAAATAATCGATTATAAAACTGGTCACGGTGCGATGATATTAGGTCACTCCCACCCAACTATAGTTAAGGCGGTTCAAGATGCTATGGCTGAAGGAACTCAGATGGGTTGCTCCACAGACAAAGAAATTAAGTGGGGCCAATTAGTAAACGAACTAGTCCCGTGCGCAGAAAAGGTTCGTTTTCAAAGCTCTGGAACTGAAGCGGTGATGATGGCAATGAGGTTAGCGCGTGCATATACGGGCAAAACAAAGGTTATCAAATTCGATGACCATTTCCATGGTTGGAGTGACTATGCCACAGCTGGAGGTTCTGGTCTGGGCGGTATTCCGAAAGAAACCCTCGATACAATGATCGTTTTACCACCAAATGATATAGGGCTAGTTGAGAAAGCTATCAAAGAAACTAATGATGTAGCTTCAGTAATGATAGAACCTACAGGTTCCCATATGGGTCTCCATCCGATTCCACCCAGCTTTCTTCACGAGCTTAGAGAGTTAACAGAAAGAACGGGTACTTTATTTCATATGGATGAAGTTGTAACCGGATTTAGGCTATCTAAAGGTGGTGCTTCTCGAAAATTTGATGTGACACCCGATATAACAACCTTAGCTAAGATTCTAGGTGGAGGACTACCCGGAGGTGCCGTAGCAGGCAAAGCCGATATCATTAATTTGATTGAATTTAAAGATGATGCTAATTATAACCATAATGAACGTGTAGGCCACCCGGGCACGTTCAATGCAAATCCAATTTCGGCAGCCGCTGGTGCAGCGGCCTTAGAGCTCGTCAGAGATACCGACGTAAACGCAAAAACTGAGGCTGCAGGCGGAAAGCTTAAAGCAGGATTAAATGAATTACTAGGGAAAATGGAAATCCCAGGACAAGTCACAGGGCATGGCCCGCTATTGTTTGTCAGATTAGGAGTCGATTTTGACGTTGAGGATGATGGTGCTACTTTCGAGTTAACAGACTCAGAATGGTCCAAAATAAATGATGGCCATAGAAATTCACAATTACACCTTGCTCTAATCAATGAAGGTATAGATCCCATGAGCAACGGCACAAGACTAATTATTGGACAAGATCATTCCGATCAGGATATTGAAGATACAGTTTCGGCATATGAGAAAGCTCTTGGATCGGTTAGAGAATCAGGATTAATATAAAAGTAATTAGTTCCCCTATATGAAAGAGCCTGGCATTAAAAACTAAGTCAGGCTCTTTAAATTTTATTTATTCACAATCTACCTGCATGTTGACCTGCTAACTTACCAAACACCGAACCATGCATCAAACCCGCAGCTCTTAAGCTATTATGGTAGAAAATCCCGCCGACTATTTCTCCAGCGGCATATAATCCAGGAATCGCATTGTCTTCCAGATCTAAGACTCGTGCATTTTTGTCTATTTTAAGTCCCCCATATGTGTAAGTTATGCTTCCTGTCACTGGATATGCGATAAAGGGAGGTTTGTCTATTTTAATTGCCCAATTACTTTTTGCAGGATAGACGCTTAACGTCGATCTACCATCTAGAGTTCCAGGGTGGTAATCAGCATCTTCTGCTTCTTCATTAAATTTATCGACTGTAGCCTTTAAAACAGCGGGGTTGATTCCTACTAAGGATGCTAATTCCCATATAGACTTAGCGTTTTTACATCTAGAACCTCCATATCGGTCTTCAAGATGTTTTACTGCCCGCTGATCAAATATTTGAAAAGCCATATTACGTTTCTGTGACAATATTTCTGATCCAATTTGAACAAAAGTCTGTTCCGCAAACCCTACTCCCTCATCAGTAAACCTGTTTCCATCCAAATTAACCATAATACCTAGATTATATGACCTCCGAGGCATCGCATCTGTGAGTGCTAAATCACCAGTTCTAGGAGCATTTAAATCGATTGGGGTACCGTGGCAACCAGTCCATTGACCATAAGTAGCAGCACCAATATTTAACGCTACTCTATGGCCATCTCCAGTATTATATTTGGATCCTCTCACCTTCGCGGTTTCCCATTTTGTTCCCAAATACTTTATTCGCATTTCAGGATTTGCCTCAAATCCTCCACAAGCTAAAACAACCGCCTTACAACGTATATTGTTTATTCCATCTCGATCTTGAACTTGAATAGATTCAATTTGACCACGTCCTCCTTTATGAATTGAAACCATTTTAGTTTCGTATAGAATGGAAATTGATTTGGATTCAACGGCTTTCGTTAACATCTTAACTAACCCAGGTCCAGATTCGTATGCTGATAATCCAACTTGATTGGGAATGATGGAAGGCACATTTTCAAGATTAATATTTACGGGCAATTCCCAGCGTACTCCATTTGAATGCATCCAGTTAATAGTTTCGCGTGATTTTGATATGACTACCTCAACAAGCTCTTTGTCTGTGTCTCCATGTGTTGCTTCCATAAAATGATCTCTGAAATCCTGATCGGTATATGGAGCCATTTGAAATTCACCGGTAGCCGTGTTTTCAGGCAACAGAGACTTCAGATCTTTAATGCCGCTGTGGGTAAATCTAAAACCAGCACCCGTATAAGGACAATTCCCTCCTTGGGAATGTTTCGGTGATTTCTCTAGAACAATTACTGTTGCACCGGCTTCTGAGGCTGATAATGCCGCACACAAAGCCGCGTTGCCTGCCCCAACAACCACCACATCAAAATCAATATTTTTACCCATATCTACCCTCTCTGGTAGCCAGTATAAATCAATTTTGAATCAAATTACGAATCCTATATCATCCAATCTGGACCATTTATTGAATGCAATATCAATATTAGACTATAGTAATAGAACGATGATGGGTTTATGATTACCATCTGATAAGTTAAATTAAGGTTTTGAGTCTACGACATAGGAGGAGGTGGCTACTATGTCATATAGAAATAAGATTCGAACTGGAATAATTCTGTTTACAATGGCGACCTTAGCTTATTCGGTTGCCACGAAAAAACGTCATGGACGTTTTTTAGGGGTTCCTTACGACTGGAGAATTCCAAGTCTAAAAGATGTGAAAAGAATTCTCTGGAATAAAAATGATCCTAAACTTTTCAACGAAACAATATTCGGAGTGGGTTGGGCTCCCAACGCTTATCAATTTTTAAAAAGATTACAATCATCTGAGCCAAATTCTTCAGAAAAACTGAGTAAAGACATGGATTCGTAGAATCTTTCCAATGCCCGGTGGTGTAGTGGTAGCACAAAGGCCTTTGGAGCCTTTGACCCAGGTTCGAATCCTGGCCGGGCAGCACATTTGAAAACATGTTAACCGGACAAATCAAACTAGACCACTTATTAAAATCAACATCCAGGGCGTTCTATTTGTCACTTAGGATATTGCCAGCTGATGTTCGCACTCCTGTAAGCCTTGCTTATCTGCTTGCTAGAGCAGCTGACACCATTACCGACACCCCAAATATTTCTTCATCAGTAAAAATTAAATCTATAAATACTCTGAAACATGCCTTAAACATTGATGAGATAGATGTGAACTTATCGGATTTCACTAAAAACAACATAAAACACGATTTATCAAATTTAGACAATCAGCTTATTAATGAAATTCCATCCATCCTAAGATGCATCCATTCCTTAAACGCTGAACATTATATTCAAGTTAAGCACGTGGTTTTAACTTTGATCGAGGGTATGGAAATGGATCTGAATTATTTTGGGAAACGACTAAAGACATCTAGATTGGCAAGTCTCAAAAATGACGATGAATTAGATACATATATATACTTGGTAGCGGGCTGCGTAGGGTCGTTTTGGACCCAGATAACCTTAGCAACTGAATCAAGTATTTATAAAATTGACTTGGATTTAATGTCGGCTTTGGGAGTCGAATTTGGTAAGGCTCTGCAAATGACTAACATTTTGCGTGATTTTCCATCAGATATAGATCTAGGAAAGTGCTATATACCCGATGAGCAATTAAATAAACTCAATTTAACTGCAAATGACCTATTAAATCATCATAAGGAAGATGAGATTAGACAGCTGCTAACCAATCAAATACATAAAACTCTTGATTTGTACGAATCAGCGCAGCAATACTTTTTATCTATTCCCTCAAACAAACTAAGATTAAGATTGGCTGTATTATGGCCTCTAATACTTGGCCTGGGGACTTTAAACTCCCTGGCTATGAACAACAATTGGCCGAAATCAAAATCGGTAACTAAAGTTTCTAGATTGTGGGTATATAAAATGATGCTGAAATCATTGTTTATAGTTTCATCAGACTTTCTAATTAAATCGTGGTTTAGGCAATTACGAGCCTCTATTACTTATCAGTTAAATGCTTAAACTTTGCAAGTCCACAATCTTACTTAATAATTAGATACTGTGGTTGAATAAACCAAATAATTTTGGAGGAATCAAAAACTTGGCGAAATCAGAAGTTTCCGGTCAAATCCAAACTGTTCTAGGCCCTATTCATCCTGAAAACTTAGGTATAACGTTAATGCATGAACATTTGCTCATTGATACGACCTGCTATTACAAGGAATCGGATTACGCTAGCAATAGATCATTTAAAAACATTGCGTTCACACCGGAACTAACATCTAAATCACATGATTTATATATTCACCACCTTGATGGAGCTAGAATGTATAGCGAATCAGAAGCAATTAAAGAAGTGTCTGCGTACAAAAATTCTGGAGGTAATTCTCTAGTTGATACCACAAGTGTTGGGATTGGGAGAGATCCTTTAGCATTAGCCAGAATATCTAGAGCCTCAAAATTAAACGTGATCATGGGTTCATCATATTACGTTACTAATTCCCACCCACCAAACATGGATGATAAGACTCAGTCACAAATCACCGATGAAATTGTCCGCGACATCACTATAGGGGTTAACGATACCAACATACGGTCAGGAATAATCGGTGAAGTAGGTAACTTCTGGCCACTGACGCAAAATGAGATCAAGGTTTTACGTGCTTCAGGAAACGCTCAAAAGGAAACCGGCGCGCCTATCACGATACATTCCGGCCTCGGAGATGAAGCTCCTTTAGGAATACTTAATCATTTAATAAGCGGCGGCGCAGATCCTAGCAACTGTATATTGGGTCATTTAGACACCGCTATTCAATCAGAATCACATTTTATTGAATTAGCAAAAACAGGATGTTATTTAGAGTTTGATATTTTTGGGTGGGAAAATACTGGTATGTTTATGGATGAGGCAATAAATATGCCAAATGATATAGGCAGGCTAGATAAGATAAAATTCTTGATTGAAAATGGATTCGAAGATCAGATCGTTATTGCTCAAGACGTATGCAGAAAGTGGCATTTGTCAAAAAATGGCGGCCAAGGCTATGATCATATTTTAAACAATATAGTTCCAAGAATGAAAAACTGGGGCATTAGCCAGGGTCAAATCCACAAGATTCTTGTCAAAAACCCTGCAAAAGCTTTAGTTTTTGAATAAAATGCACAATGAGCGAATCAAAGGAGATTTTTGATGGCAAAAAGTACCAAAACAATTACTGATCTTGTAAGGGCCTGGAAAGCCGATAATGTTGCTCATGTTCAATTTGAATTACCTGATATGCATGGAGTTAGCAGGTCCAAACTAGTACCAATTTCACATGTAGAATCATATGCAACTAAAGGTTTAAATATGTATGGAGGTACCGTAGTCCTCGATTCGGCTTCCTCAGTAGTAGGCAACACTTTGTACAACGAAGAGGTCAATTACGCCGACCAATATCTTAAGCCAGACTTAGATACAGCAATAATTGTTCCTTGGCTTGACAGAACTGGCCGACTTATATGTGAAGGCTATTGGGAAGATGGCACACCTCAGAAGGCTGCTCCAAGATGGGTTTTGCGTCAACTTATAAATAAGGCTGAAGATTTGGGATTTGATGTTAAGTTGGGCCTTGAATATGAATTCTACGTGTTATCTCCTGACACCTCTGAACCATATTTCGGAGGGCTTCATATTTTCAACACCTTAAGAAATAGATACATTCCTTTAATTGACCAGATAATGGATGAGATGCCCAAAGCCGGAATTGATTTAATTACAGCTAATAGCGAATATGCTCCTTCTCAATTTGAAATTAACTTCGCCCCTTCTCTTGGAATAAAAGCTGCAGACCAAGCATTTACTTTCAAAAATGGCGTTAAAACAATTGCGCACCAGATGGGTCAAAATGCGACTTTTATGACTAAACCATTTAGTGATACCGCTGCTTCGGGGTGCCACGTACATATAGGCCTTATAGATAAAAAGACTGGTGAAAATATATTTTTAGACAATGATGACTCAGATGGATTGTCATCTACTGCCCGTAAATTTATACAAGGAATGATGGACCATAGCCCGGCAAGCATGGCTTTACTAGCACCTACAATAAATTGTTATACCCGTTTTAAACCGCATACCTTTGCTCCTTCAAACGTTAGCTGGGGACCACAAGATCGGTCAGCTGCTGTGCGCGCTAAAAACTCTAGAGATGACAACACTCATTTAGAAAATCGCCTGGGTACCGGGCTTTCGAATCCATATCTGGCAATAGCCGCAGTGCTGGCAACAGGTTTACTGGGACTTGAAAAGGGCACAGAGGCTAAAACACCAAAAGCAAACAGTGGGCCCGCTGAAGAAAACCCTAATTACAAAACATTGCCTACAACTGTTGAAGAATCTTTAGGTGAATTAGAAAAAGATAAGGCTTTCGCTGGTCTACTCGGTGAGGAATTTATAAAAGCTTATACAACTATGCGCTGGAATGAGGTTGCGCGATTTCGCTCTCACATCACCGATTGGGAAAAACAAGAGTACCTGGAGATATACTAGTTTGGGTTTTTTTGGTTTGTAAAATAGTTCGATACAATATTATTACGACAGCTCCATAAATAAACATAGCTGCCGCTCCAACCATCGTAGACATAGGGGCTCCCTGATACTCTGCAAATGCTCCAGCAACTAAACTACCTAGAGTTACTGTACCCCAACTAGCCATGAACAAACCTGCTACACGGCCTCTAAAGGCTGGTGTTACAGCTTGCTGCAGCATGGCTCCGATCATGGTTTGAAAACCGGTAAAACATATCCCTATCAGCAAGCATCCAAGAGATGCCATAACAATGCCGTTTGACTGGGCCAATATGACTAATGACACAACACCAAGCAATATTGACACTGCTACCACTATCCCTGGACGTTTTAAGTCACCTAACGATGCAAGGGTAATTGTACCTATTATTGAACCCACTCCAATTAAAGCCAACATTAATCCTAACTCTGTAGCCCCAAGATCAAACACTTTCTTTATATAAACTGGGAAAAGACCGCTTGTGAATGGTATTAGTATCATTGGACCTAAAAATGATAATAGTATTAAACCTTGAATGATTGGAGTTTTCATCACCATGCGCAGTGAATCGGTAAATCCTGTCAAAGCAGATCTCAATGTCAAAGATTCTTGCAACGAAGTCGTACTTGTAATTCGGATAGCCATAAATACTGCCATAAGCTGAGAGCCAGATGCGGTAAAAATTGCTGTTGGTGTACCAAATATTTCTATTATGATTCCGCCAAGCACAGGTCCAGCCAACCTAGTTATACTAAATGCTAACTGAATTAAAGCCATACCATTAATTAACCTTTCCGGCGCAAGAATATCTGCTGTTATAGCTGTTCTTGCTGGCTCAATTAAAATCCATGAGCAACCCATTAAAACTACGAAAGCAAGAATATGCCATACCTCAATTTTGTCTAAATACACACCAATACCAAATCCGATATTAAGCATTAACTGGTAAATGGGGCCGAAAATTAAAATTTTTCTTTTATCTAAACGATCAACTAAAACTCCTCCAATAGGTGCTCCAATTAAATTTGGTAATGTATCCAAAGCTAAAGCCATGGCAGTTATAAAAGCGGATTCTGTTATGTCATATACGACCCATCCAATAAAAACCTGTTGGAAAAAATAGCCACCACTTGTTCCCATACTAGCGATCCAAACGAACCTAAAATCCGGAGCTGACAATGAAATGAAAGTGTTATTTGAGAATTTAAATTTCCACATTTACTAAAAATCCCTACACATATTGCTCAGCAAAATACCCTTGAAATTATTACATCTTATTTAACAACTAAACCCTTATAAGTGAATTCAGCTTTAATATATAAATTAAATAAGACCTGGCTATTGACTGAACATATACTCGGACATAGACTTCAAACTAGCAATATAAACGGAGTGAAAAATGTGTGGCATAGCCGGTTTTTTCTATAAAAACGGTGAATCTAATATTCCTTTAGGACGTCGGCTTACCTCAATGGCGTCCGTATTAGGAAGCAGAGGATTAGATGGGACTGGTATGGCTCTTTATGGAGAATTACCGGACGGACATCTAGTTTTACGAATTCATCTTGAATCAAACAGATTTAACGAACAAGCGGAAATCGATTTGGCAATATCTGAAATTACATCCAGGCTAGAAAAATTAGTTGCAATTAATAACATTGAGTATACAGGTAATATATTAAGAGTCGAATTAAAAGAAATTGAACACAATAATGACATTGAGTTAATGGCAAAAATAACTTCGGCAATAGAGGACTCTGGAACTGAGTTGTTCAGTATCGGTAATTCTATGGAGATCATAAAGGATATTGGTCCAGCAGTTGAATTAGAAGATTATAAAGTTACAGATTTTCAAGGTTCTCATGGCCTTACTCATACGCGATTAGCAACTGAAAGCCGTGTAGATATATGTTATTCACATCCGTTCTGGGCTAGGCCATTCCCAGATATAGCTGTAGTGCATAATGGACAATTAACCAACCATAACAAACTTCGTCGATCTCTCCAGCGTAGAGGGTACGAATTTTCTACAACAAATGATTCGGAAGTTATCGCTGTTTTTATTGCCGATCAATTATTGAATGGGCTTAGCCTAGAAGAATCACTAAGTCAATCAATCGAAAAACTAGATGGGACTTTCACATATTTAATTTCGACTTCAGATGGTATTGGGTTTGCTAAGGATCGATTTTCAACTAAGCCATTAATAGTGGCAGAAAATAAATCATTCGTTGCAATGGCATCTGAAGAAGTTGCATTACACTCTATGATTTCAGATGATACAGATTTATATGAACCTACTGCTAAGGCGGTGCAAACTTGGCTTCGATAGACTGTAACGGACTTTCCATAAAAGAAATAAACCAAGCAATTAGACAAGGTTTAGATAAAGATGGTGAATCAATTGTTGAAAACCCAAATTCGCGCCATAATCTTGGTGTAGGGTTAGATCAACCCGGAAGAGTTGTATTTCAAGGTAGTGTGGGTTACTACTGCGGTGGAATGTTAAAGCAATGTAATATTGAAATTAATGGTAACGCTGGATGGTCAGTTGCATCAGACATGCAGTCAGGAACAGTGATCGTTCATGGAAACTCAAGTGCTGCTGCAGGAGCAGCCATGAGAGGCGGAACCTTAATTGTCCATG
Source organism: SAR202 cluster bacterium (assembly GCA_009392275.1). GTDB lineage: Bacteria > Chloroflexota > Dehalococcoidia > Lucifugimonadales > UBA2962 > UBA2962. The sequence continues at coordinate 167,988 of VFGV01000011.1, read as the reverse complement.
GTAACTCTGGGCCCAGAACAGGCATATCTCAAAAAGCAGGAACTATTGTGATTGGGAAAAACGTAGATTATATGTCTGGGTTTGTGATGCAAAGAGGTTTAATGGTGGTGTGTGGAGATACTGGAGCCGCATTTGCGGATTCAATATATGAAGGTAAATTATTTGTCCTAGGTTCTACAGATGACCTCGGAAATGACGCAGTCATTACTGATAGTACTGAAGATGACAAATTAACAATTGATGATCTTCTCTCAAAATACAAAATTAAAGGAATACCGCAAACCCCCAATTTTAAAAAAATTGTATCAGGAAAGAAACTTTATAATTTTGATAAGAGTGACTTCAAATTATGGAGGGTCGCTCTATGAGTAAATCAAATTCAGAAAATATTCGTCCATTAATTAGAGAAAGTTTTTTCTATGCACCAGAAATCATCGAGGATATACAAGCGAAAAGTGAATTAGGGCGATATCGTTTACGGGGCTTCGGTACTCTTCGAAAATTACCTACATTTGATGACCTTACCTTTGTTACATCTGGATTAAGTAGGGTGCCATTGGAAGGGTATAGAGAAAGTTGTAGTACTAAAACAACAATTGGAGCAAGAAACGCAAGTGAGCCGTTACAACTCGATACGCCAGTTTATATCACGGGAATGAGTTACGGTGCGCTGTCAAAAACAGCCAAAGTAGCCCTTGGCAAAGCCGCTAGCACCATTGGGACAATGACTGTTACTGGAGATGGTGGAATGCTGCTTGAAGAACGAGCAGCATCAGATTTGTTAATGTATCAGGTATTGCCAAGTCGATATGGATTTAATCCTGACCATTTAAAACAAGCGAATGCGCTTGAAATTGTAATCGGACAGGGGGCAAAACCTGGAACTGGTGGTTTGCTAATGGGGTTAAAAGTTTCGGAAACAATAGCTGAACAAAGAGAACTGCCAGCAGGAATTGATCAAAGAAGTCCTGTCAGACATCCAGACTGGATGGGATCAGATGATTTGATGATCAAAATAGAAGAACTTCGTGAAGTAACCGAAGGTAAAGTTCCTATATTTATAAAATTAGGTGCTGGTCGTGTTACGGACGATGTTAAGTTGGCTGCTAAAGTTGGTGCTGACGCGATTGTTATAGATGGTATGGAAGCAGGCACAGGGGCGTCTCCAGAACTACAGCTAGATCACACAGGAGTACCAACAATGCCTGCTACAGCTGAAGCAGTTCGTGCACTTCATGAACTTGGCTTAGAAGACGATGTGGATTTGATAATATCTGGTGGAATAACCAGTGGAGCAGATATAGCCAAAGCTCTCGCTTTAGGAGCAAAAGGGGTAGCAATAGGTACAGCTGCTCTAATAGCTTTAAATTGCAATAAGTCCATTTACGTGGAAGATTATGAGAGATTAGGCACTCGCCCAGGTGCATGTCATCATTGTCATACTGGGATGTGCCCGGTCGGAATCACAACTCAAGATCCTAAGCTGGAATCCAGGCTTGATTTAGATGAGGCTTCTGAAAGAGTAGCAAATTATCTCAACGCTTTGACGCTAGAAGTTCAACTAATATCTAGAGCATGCGGAAAAAGCAATATTCATAATTTAGAACCAGAGGATTTACGAGCATTAACTATAGATGCCTCAGCCATGACTGGGGTGCCATTAGTTGGCAATAATAAAATCTATTGACTAATGGCAAATTAATAAAAGTCATTAATATAATTTTTAAAATAAGAGGTTTATCTTAAATGGATAAAATATTTGAAATGGAAATGGGCGGTGAAAAAATACGCGCTCGTTTACTAACTGATGATGCACCAATAACCTGTAAAGCATTTGAAGAGACTATGCCAACAAACACATTTGCTGTAAATGCAAAATTTGCTGGTGATGAAACAATTGGAATGCTTTCTTTCTATGTGCCTCCAGGAGAAAATGAAGTGCCTTCTGTTGAACCAGGAGATATCGGATACTATCCAAGAAGCCAAACTCTTTGTCTGTTTTATGGCGAAATAATGCCATTTGGATATATAAATCTATTTGCCAAGGTATTGCCTGAAGACTTAGACAAATCTATCGTCGCAGGTAAAAAAATCCTGACTGCCGGCTCAATGCCACTAACAATAACCATGCCGTCTAGTGGTAATTCTGGATCAGCTCCCAATATTAAAATTACAAACCCAATGACAAAAAAAGTCATTAAGTCCATCAATCAAATTTGGGAAACCGAACCAGATGATGTGACTTTTATGCGCACCCATCACCGACCACCAATGGGTAATTTTCCTTGCGTTATATATTCTAACTTTGATCTTTTTTGGGGAACAGAAAACCTACATGTTGCAAGTAGCTTAGTAAGCGAGTTGGATTTGAGTTCAGCTAAAAAAGTCGCTTCAGGTTATTTGAAAAGAACACAACAAAGGTTGGCGAAATGGGGTTTCCCTGAAACTACATCTTTAATTGAAGAATCTTTATCAGCCATTAATGAAATTGACTACAAAGAAGATTTAATAACTCTTCTGCACTGGTTGAATGTTTATTTAAATCGATTAGGAAGTTGGATAGACGCCATGATTCCATGGAATGACATGGACGATAATTTAAAGCTTCTCCGTATGGAAGTTCCTAGTTAGCTGTTATTTCTTTTATCTACTATTCTCCAGCCTAAACCTACAACTGTAGCGGCAAGCATTGCCTTAACTAGGTCTCCAGGAATATATGGATACATTCCGGAAGAAAATAATTCACCATCCGCGGGCCAGCCATAATTACCAAAATGGAGCCACAACAGACCTGGGACATACACTACCAACATACCTAAAACCATGGTCCATAAAGATCTACGGTTCCAGCCTCTTTGAGAAAGGTATCCAACGAGCCATGTGGATGCAATAAATCCTATTAAATAACCACCTGTAACCCCAGCACTCGTATAGGCCCATCCACCACTTCCATCTTTAAAAACAGGAACTCCGCTCATGCCTAAAAAGTAATAAATCAATATCGAAACAAGCCCCCAACGCCATCCTAAAACCCCACCTGCCATTAAAACACCGAAGCCTTGTAGGGTTATGGGCACAGGATTATCTGGCAAATAAAAGCTAGCCCTAGCTAAGCCAATTAAAATACCCACTATAGCAATAGATGCAAATAGCTTGTGCAGATAAGTCGCCGAAGGATACAACGCTTCCAACAATGATGGTCCAGGTTTCGACAGCCATACCCATGGCTTGGATTCAACTACCCAACTTCCTGATTTAGTTACCATCTGCATAACATTTATCTCCTGAAAAAATTATTAAATCACTACATTTTTTTCGTACATACAGTTTGCACAGCCACACGACCCATATTTCTTATGATCTCTTGCCATAAAAAACTCGTCATTTAAAGCAAGTTCCGGTTCTTTTTTATTAAACAACGAATTAAATATATTTTGTCCAAATGTAGAAGCCGCAATACCACCGACTACGAGAATTGGTATTTGCTTTAAAAACTTTCTTTTAGCAAGATTGATTTGGGTTTTATTAGACTTGTCCATTATTTTCTCCGAAGTTTATTACGTAATATAAGCAGTTATTTATTATATATGTGCTCAATTATAAAATGGGAATTATAGATCTACCTTTCAGGTTAATCAACGCATATTTAAGTGCGATTATTGTAGTCAATTAAATTATGAAAATGATCAATAGGCCCTTTGCCATCACCAATAACATAGGCATTCCTCATCGATGACTGCACAAAACGTTTTGCTTGGCTAACTGATTCAAATAAATTAATTCCTTCTGACAACAGCACAGTTAAGGCTGATGCAAACGTACAACCAGTACCATGAGTACTACTAGTATTTATTCTAGCTGAGGTGAATGCTTTATATTCAACCCCATCATATACTAAATCAGTTGCAGGGCCAGTCTCGAAACCTCCAGTAATAACTACCGCTCTCGGGCCTAATTCCAGGATTAATCGAGCGGACTCTCTTAAATCTTCCATTGTTTCTATTCTTTTGCCAATTAAAGCCTCAGCTTCGGAAACATTTGGTGTGATCACATCTGCTATAGGCAATAAATTAGAGCGCAGGCTTTCTACGGCATCCTCTGCAATCAACCTCGCTCCTGTCGTTGAGATCATTACAGGATCAACAACTAATTTTGGAACATCATAGTTACTCAAAGTTTCAACAACAGCATTAATGATCTCTTGGTTAGCCAACATGCCTGTTTTTATTCCATCGGTTCCAATATCGCTCAGAACCGCCTCTATCTGGCTTGAAACATGAGATGGAGGAATAGGATGTACATCGCTAACTCCAAGTGTATTTTGAGCTGTGACAGCTGTAATGACAGAAGTGCCATATGCACCAAGTGCTGCAAACGTTTTTAAGTCTGCCTGAATTCCTGCACCTGCACCGGAATCTGAGCCAGCAATACTCAATAATTTTTTTACGCTTTTTGATTTCATGATCAACTTTGCTCTTACAAAAAGTTCTTTTTACAAATGAAATACAATTTTCATTAACTCACAACTCAACCTAAAAATCATATGTTCCTGATATATTAATTTATTGTTGATACCAATATGAATAATTTAACTAAACATCTAAAGCTTATTGGGATAAATTTAAGTTTTGCTCAAATAGACCAGCTTTATCGCTACAGGGAAATGTTAATCGAATGGAACAAAAACATAAATCTGACAGCGATAGATGAGCCCAACGAGATCTTAATTAAGCATTTTATTGATTCCATCTCGATACATATAGTAGAGCCTATATATGATGATCCTTCTTTTAGAATAATCGACGTTGGGAGTGGAGCAGGCTTTCCTGGTTTAGTTTTAAAAATAGCTTTCCCTAACTGCAATATAACACTGTTAGAAGCAACGAATAAAAAAGTACAATTCTTGGAACATATTAAAAATGAACTTGAACTAGAAAACTTGAATATCATCAAAAATAGAGCAGAAACAGCTGCTCACAGTAGAATGTATAGAGAATCTTTCGATCTTGTTGTCGCTCGTGGAGTGGCAGAATTAGCAACATTATCAGAATTAACTTTACCATTTTGTAAAATTAATGGAATTTGTGTTCTCCATAAAGGACCAAATGCTTTTATTGAAGCCTCCAAATCATCCTCTGCTATAAACAAAATGGGTGGAGGCAAAACTGAACTGTTTCCAATAAATCATAAACTAGACCTACCCGCACTAAAAACTACTTTTGTGAAAATAACTAAGTTAGTAGAAACCCCTTTAAAATTCCCAAGACCTGATGGCGTGCCTAAAAAACAGCCTTTGCGGAATAAATAATATGAAATTTAACTGTCAATATTTCAATAAATTTTTCAGAAATCTGTTTTCAGGAATGCCGGAAGAACTTAGCACTCGAAACGATCTAATAAAACAGATGAGATCACGGATTTTATCTTTACCAACCATTATCTTCATCGCGATAACCTCTGTATTAATAGTTTCTGTATCAATTGGCCTAGACCTTGATTGGGGACAGATGTTTGAAAACATCAGTAAAATGAGACCAATTGATTACGTAATAGGGGTATGTCTTTACTATACAAGTTTTATTGTAAGAGGGTTTCGCTGGAAGATATTAGCGAAAAACGCATCGAAAACGATCCCATCAAACCAATTAAAAACTAATCTGCCGACAACTTTAGAATTTGCTAAATTTATTTTAATTGGTTGGTTCATTAATGGTATAGCCTGGCTGAGGCTAGGTGATGCATACCGCGCGTGGAGTTTCTCTCGTCGTTTCAATAGCACCTTTTCATGGAGCCTCGGCACACTATTAACAGAACGAGTTTTGGATATGGCTACAATACTTGGCATACTAATAGTCGCGATACTATCTATCACCAATATTGGGGATAAGGCTTCAAATTACCTGATATATGCAGCGGCTATAATGGCCGGTTTATTAAGTATTTTTCTAATATTGATGCGTTTGTTCGGTATGAAACTAGCAATGCTTTTACCAAAACCGTTATTTGCTATTTATGGTATGTTCCATAAAGGTACACTGGATAGCTTAAATATAAAACAAATGCCGCTATTGATTTTGTTAAGTAGTTTAGGGTGGTTATTAGAAGCAGGTCGACTTTTCTTTATCATTAAAGCTCTAGGGCTCGAACTTTCATTACCGATGATATTGGTTGTCGCTGTAGGACACGCAATTTTAAGTACTGTTCCCACACCAGGAGGTATTGGTGCTGTAGAGGCCGGTGTTACCGGTTTATTAGCCTTGTCATTACCTAAAAATGATGCTGCGTCTGTAGCAATTTTAGATCGATCTGTAACATTTCTTAGTGTAATAGTTTTTGGAGGATTAGTTTTTTTCTTTTTTGAAATTCTAGGCATTAAAATATCAAAAAAATTAAAATTGCCGTTTAACACGAAATAGCTAAAGGTTATAATTGCTCCTAGCCTGATAAATCCTATACTAAATTAATTAACGCACTTTCAAAAACGGAGAATTTCTAATGTCTAAATTAAACCTCAGAAAACATAGTTCTGTGCAAGTTGACGGCCCTGATAGAGCTGCTGCCAGGGCTATGCTGCGCGCTTCTGGCTTGGAAGATGAGGATTTTAAAAAACCGTTTGTTGCAATCGCGAACCTAGCTAGTGATGTTACTCCATGTAATATACATTTAGACCGTATTGCAAAGGCCGCCAAGACCGGAGTAAGAAACACAAATCTTGTACCTTTTGGGTTTGGAACAATTACTATTAGTGATGGCATATCCATGGGAACTGAAGGAATGAAAGCTTCTTTAGTAAGCCGAGAGGTTATAGCCGATTCGATCGAAACGGTTGTTTTTGGTGAAAGTATGGATGGCTTATTGGTTGTGGCAGCATGCGACAAAAATATGCCAGGAGCGCTAATGTCTATGGCCAGACTTAATGTTCCATCGATATTCGTTTATGGTGGTGCTATATTAGCTGGAAATTACAAAGGCAAAGATATAAATGTGCAAGATATGTTTGAAGCGGTAGGATCATATTCTCAAGGTGATTTAAGTTTAGATGAATTAATCGCTATGGAACGAGTTGCTTGCCCCGGAGAGGGTGCCTGCTCAGGTATGTTTACTGCAAACACAATGGCATCGGCTATAGAAGCCCTAGGAATGTGTCTACCAGGTACAGCTTCGATTCCAGCTGTAGATTCAAGAAATCTAGAGTTTGCTGAAAAAGCAGGTCCCGTTCTATATCAATTACTAGAAAATGATATAAAGCCCAGAGATATTATGACCAAAGAAGCCTTCGAAAATGCAATTACTGTAGTTCTTGCTATGGGAGGATCTACCAACGCTGTTTTACACCTGCTTGCAATCGCAAATGAAGCTAATGTTGATTTAGAGATAGATGACTTTGATAGGCTTAGCCGTAAAACACCTTATCTCACAGATCTGAGACCAGGCGGCAGATATGTTATGCCTGACATGGATAAATCAGGCGGAGTTCCTGCATTGATGAACGAATTGCTTAAAGGTAACCTGCTACATGGAGATGTTCTGACTTGCACAGGCAAAACTATGGCTGAGAACCTGTCTGAATTTAAAACTTCTCCGGATAGTAAAGTGATATATCCAATAAGTGATCCGCGTAGCCCTACTGGTGGACTTGTAATTTTAAAGGGTAACCTAGCTCCTGAAGGGGCTGTTTTAAAGGTTTCAGGTACAAAAAACCGTACTCATAGAGGTCCTGCAAAAGTATTTGACTCTGAAAGAGCAGCTTTTGAAGCTGTAACAAAAGGTCACATCACCGATGGAGATGTAGTAGTAGTGCGTTACGAAGGACCTAAAGGTGGACCAGGAATGCAAGAGATGCTAGCGCTTACAGGAGCGATAATGGGTGCAGGGTTAGGTGAATCTACACTACTATTAACTGATGGTCGCTTTTCTGGTGCAACAAGAGGGCCGATGATAGGACACGTTGCGCCTGAAGCAATGGTGGGTGGTCCAATTGCCCTAGTAAAAAATGGAGATATCATCAACCTAGATGTTGAATCGAGAGACTTATCCGTTGATGTGACTCAGGCAGAGTTGATGAAGAGGAAGAATAATTGGAGTCCTATTGAACCTAATTATACAAGGGGAGTATTAGGAAAATACGCTAAGTTGGTAGGAAGTGCATCTAAGGGTGCTGTCACTCATTAGCAGCTAGGAAAACATAGTCTTGGTTAAAACTCTACCTGAAAATAATTGGTGGGTTTATTTACTTGAATGTAAAGACGATAGCCTCTATTGCGGTATTACAAATAACTTAGAAAAACGTCTCAAACAACACAATGGTGAGATTACAGGTGGAGCTAAATACACTCGCTCACATTTACCTTGTAAATTAGTGTACAAAGAGAAAGCATCAAATCGAAGTGAAGCCTTACAAAGAGAAGTAGCTATAAAGAAGCTATCAAGGGCTGAAAAACAGTCTCTTATTAGATAAGATGGAATATAGCCTCTGGTAGTTGAAGTCATTGATTAGTCATCACACTTCTTTATATATATTGCTTAGCACAATATGTTGTTATCAGAGGTTTTTTATTTCCAGCATGAGACAAAGAAATTCCTTATGGACATCCATATTAATCTTGATTCTGAAATTAAATTGAAGTTACCTTTAATAACCATAATGGCACTAGGCGAAATCTGTGTTTTTACATTATTTGTAATATTAGGCGAAGTTGAACATGGAGTTACTATAAGGCAATCATTCATACGAACTGCACTGCCCTTTTTAATATGCTGGTTTGTTATATCTCCATGGCTTGGTTCTTATAAAATGTCTACTTTTTATAGTGTTAAACAAACGATATGGAGAATCCCTTTAACATGGATTCTGTGTGGATTTATCGCAATCATTACTAGATTTATATTAACCGACAGGCCATTAGAGATGAATTTTGTTATTGTTTCAATTGCAGTTCAAGGCTTGGCAATAATTGCATGGAGAGCCATGTTCATGGCTATAACTTTGCGGTTCAAAAACAATCGCCTGTAATGAAATGGTAATATTTGGGAATAGTATGATTTAAAGAATTGTTGAGAATAGAAAGGGAAAAGAAATGAGATTTCTAACAACATTCAAAAAAACTTGCAGCTTTGAAAGCTGGTGTAGATACTGATAGCCAAGAAATAGTCAGCCCCGTAGATAAATATCACATCTTTCAGAATTAATTTACCAATAAATTTTAGAGGGCCGTTTAAACTTTCGATTAAAATTTTTATTTATGGAGATGAAATGAACTGTTTTCAGTTCATGAGGCCACGTAGGGTTAGTGAATTACCTTTGAAATATTAGCAGCTACTAATTTGGTTCTTTCTTCGTTTAGATTCAATGGATGTATAGTAATAATACCTTTTTCTAGGCCGACTTCCTGTACAAAAATCCCAGGACTACCATTTTTAAGTTCGTTTGATATGTCAAATGCTGACTTTTTATGAACATCCAGATCTAATTCAATAGTAAGAATAGGCGATCCTTCAACCGGATCATGTATTTTCTTGTTGATGGTTTCATCTGCTATGGATGACGATATAAATTCCAAAAATTTTCTTTGTTCAGTATAAGTAGATAAATAAGCGTCTTCTACAAATAGTTTTAAGGCAGTCAACAATCCAATCACATTTTCTTTAGACACCTTAAAACCCCTACCAATACCATGTCGCGGTATTCCAGGAAGAATGTCTTTGGGAATTAAATCATTAGGAGGGGTCCAAATTTCGAAAAATTCGTCCATATCAAGATTTTGTAGCGCAACAGAGCCTATAAGATCTTTGCTTCCACACAATATCCCTGTCGACTGAGGACCGCGCAATGCCTTACCTCCTGAAAAAGCCACAAGATCAGCTCCCATATCAATAAACCTTCTTAAGTTTTCCTTTGGAGGCAATTCTCCTGCGGCATCTACAATAATTGGCAATCCGTTATCTTTTGCAACCTTAATTACCTCATTCAACAAAGGATGACTGTCCGGACCCTGAGAATAATAAATCCCTGCTGTCGATTCATTGATAGCCGCTTGATACTCCCATGCTTCAGTCCTTCTAACTCCAGCATTAGCGGTTATTTCATTCATTCCTACTTCCACAAGCACTGCCCCTGCAAGTCGGGCAGCATGATCATACCCGTTACGATGCTCTCTGGAAATAATAAGCTCGTTTTTCATGCCGCTTGTTCGAGGAAGGCTCTCTATTTTCCCGAGGTCAAACCCAGCTAAAATTGCAGCAGTACCCAAAGTTAGCCCGGCTGATGCGCCAGATGTTACATACCCTGCTTCAGCTCCCGTTACCTCTGATATGTAACGACTAGCCGCTCCCTGTAATTCAGCCATCGCAACGGATTCTGTTGCAGCTTTGCCCATAGACTCTATAACTTCTTCTGGCATTAACGATCCACCGACACGAGTTGACGCGCCAGACACATTAATAATTGGCCTGACTCCAAAACTATCGTATATTGTTGACATGTATTTAGTAATTTTCCTTGTGTATTTACAACAACTATTTGTTGGACATATAGATAATACATCTTAAATCGGTCATACCACAAAAAACCCGGAATATTAAATTCCGGGTTTTTTTCAATTCATATAAATTAAGTCTATTTCCAGCCTAAAGCACCTTTCGGATTTGGCAATAATGACACTCTATGTCCTTGAGCGCACTTGTACCTTTCTTCTCTAATCTCTCTTCGCTTACCAGAAAGCGACGATTGTTCCATAACTGACTCACAAAATGGACAAGTGACCTCGTATACGGCTCGGTTTCTAAGCCTAACAACCTGAACATATAATAAAGTTTCTTTTAAATTGTCATACTCACCGGTGTACCGTATTACATATCTAGTACCTGTTGTAATTAAATTTGTTGGCCTACTCCCATTTTTGTTGGGAACATATCCATAATCCACATAGCCGCATTTAACACATTGGGGTTCATTATAAGACTGCATCAAACTATTCTGGCACCTTGGGCATTCAAGCTTTCCTGAGTCTCCATGTCGAGGCCTGGGAACTTGAACAGGGCTCGCAACCACCTTTGGTTTGGCAACCGCCGGCACTTCAGGTGCGTAAGAAGTTTTTATTCTATTAGGTGTTACTTGAATAACCATCGTAACCTCTCTCTTGTTCTTGTTTTTTTATCTAATGATCTTGATATTGGCTCGCAATAAATTGCATAACATCAATATCTCTAATATTTGCTTTTTACATTTTTTAGAGCTTTTTCAGACACTAATTAAACAAAGTTTAAGATTTTGTCAATGCTATTTCTTAAGTTTTGTTCGGTTTTTGTTCATAATGTTGGTAATTTTGTTTTCTAAGTTGATAGACAAAAAAATGCCTGGTTCTCACTTTTACACGATGCCACCGGCGTTAATGAAACATAAATCTTATTTGATTTTAATTAATCAATAAGACAATTGTTCTAAAAAGTTTTGGTAAAGTTTTGCAAATCCAAGCTTGAAAAAATGAAGTGATAATTACCTGATATTCACGTTTGACATCGGATATTTATAAATGCTAAAGTCGAATTAGGCTAATTGTGAATATCATAGTGTGTGCAAAACAAGTTTTAGATCCTGAAACCCCGGTTTCAGGTTTTGTTATTAATGAAGAATCTGTCTTAATAGAATCCAGACTAGGAAACCCTCCTGTTTTAAACGGTTTCGATGAAAACGCTGTCGAAGCCGCACTGAGAATAAAGGATGCAAACAACGCTGAAATAACGGTTGTGTCTATTGGAAACAACTTTGTTATGGATGTTATGAAAAAACCTATCTCAATGGGTGCAGATAACCTTGTTTTAGTGCAAGGTCCCGAATTTGAAAATCTGGACCCAATTAGCACAGCACGGGCACTATATGAATCTATAAAACAAATTGGATTACCAGATCTCATAATATGTGGAAGACAAGCGTCCGATTGGGACAACAGTCAAGTACCACTAATTCTTGCCGAGCTGCTTGATTATAATTGTCTTACTCTGGCCCAAGGAATTACTTTAGAAGCAAACACTATAAAGGTTGAACGTGTTATTCCAGACGGGTACCAGATATTGGAATCTAGCCTTCCAGCTCTAGTTACTGTGAGCAATGAATTAGGCGAACCTCGTTACCCGACTCTACGGGGAATAATGAGCGCTAGCAAAAAGGATCCACAAATATTCTCATATAACGATTTAGATGTTAATTTGGATCAAGATAAAAACTCCTTTACCGAAACGAAGCTTTCTATTCCTGAGAGAGAACAAGATTGTGAATTTATACAAGGTGTTGATGATGAAGAATCGGGAAGATTACTAGCTATGAAATTAAGAGAGGATGGATTAATTTAAATTGAGCCATACAGCTGTAATCATTGAACAAGGGCATCATAATGTAGATGAGACTACCCAGCAAATATTGAGCTTAGCCAATTCATTAGGTGATGAAACATCTATAGTAATTTTTCAGCCTGACAATGCTAATCTATCTGAAAAGTTCACAAATCTAAACTGCGATCAAATATACGCCTTAAAAATTGATTCTGTTCACGGAACCACTCTGCCAGACGACATAGTGATCTCATCTCTAGAATGGTTCTGCAAAGATAAAAACGTAGACTTAATATTAATAACCAAATCAGCTTGGTCATTAAATATTGCACCAAGACTGGCATTTAGAAATAAAGCTGCCTACGCTCATGATTGTATTGACATTAAAATTCAGGGCAACAACTTATCGTGCGTTAGGCCGGTTTACGGTGGTAATGCCCTAGCCCAGATATCCATACCAGCAGACACACCTAAAGTTGCAACTGTGAGAGCAGGGGTGGGGCAAATATCAGAAAAGGTTTCTAATAAAATTGTGCCTGTAATTGAACTTGAACCCGAAATAAAAGCAAAAGATCTTCGAGTCAAAATCTTAAAAACAGTAACAGAAGCACCAGAAGGCCCAGATTTAAGCAAGGCTGAAATTGTAGTCGCAGGAGGTAGAGGTCTTGGCGGTCCTGAACCTTTTGAAAAACTAAGAGAATTAGCCCGTGTTTTAGGTGGCGCAGTAGGAGCCTCTAGGGCTGCATGCGATGCAGGCTGGATCGACCATAACTTCCAAATAGGTTTGACAGGGAAAACAGTAACCCCAAACGTATATTTATCCTTTGGTATTTCTGGAGCCAGCCAACATATGGCTGGATGTTCTGGATCAAGAAATATAGTTTCAATAAACTCAGATAAAAATGCCAATATTTTCAAAGACTCTAAATATGGTGTTGTAGGAGACTGGAATATTGTTCTCCCCGCTTTTACAGCGGCTGCAAGAGAATTAGTTAATGAAAACTAAATTGATTTAAGTTGAGTAAATATAAGAATGTATCCGTAAGATATGAATTATTTAAAAGTTAATGTATATTATAATTTTGGAGAATATCTAAATTGATAGATGGCGATTTTGAATTAGATGTAAATGAAATTTTAGCTGAACTGAGTGAAGCAGAAGTACTATCTATATTTTTCCCCATATTCAGAAAGTCGCTTGTAATAGATTTACGGTCATTGGAACTAAGCGGACCAATGATTCAAATAATGCAAATGGTTTCCTCCCCTCAAGAAAGAATAAGGTCTATAAGAAGAGCAAGGCCTGGTTTTCCGAGAAGACCAAATTTAGCTATTTTCCCATGGCCTCGAAATGTTAATAGCTTAGTAACAGAGGGAATATGGCAACAACTAACAAAAATGTTATCAGAGGCTGGTCATAAAAATGCTCAACAGGCAACTGACAAAGCATTAATCGATCTTAATCGCCTTCAAAATGCCGAGTTGTCTAGAGTAATTGTAGGAGAAAACTACCATACTATATGGGCCAGTCAGCCTACGCGTGAATAATACAATAAAAAGGGTATCTATAATTAACCATTTTATTTTCAAAATCAAAACATGACTTCTGAACAATTAGTTGGATTTATAGGAGGCACAGGTCCTGAAGGTTTAGGCTTAGGCTTGAGATTTGCTCTTAATGGCATAAAAGTAGTCATCGGCTCTAGAAACATAGAAAATGCTGAACTGGCTGTTTCCAAGATAAAATCAAAAATCCCTGATGGATGCATATCATTTGGCTTAAATAAAGAAGTTGCAGAAAAATGTGACCCCGTTTTTATCGCTGTTCCATATCAAGCACAGAAATCGACACTAGAAGAACTTAAAGCAGTTCTGAAAAATAAGAATGTGATTAGTGTTGTAGCTCCTTTAAAATTTGAAAAAGGAATTGCTATGGCAGAAGAAGTTCCTGCTGGTTCGGCAGCTCTCGAAGCATCTGAAATTCTTGGCGAATCGGCTGTCGCTTCAGGATTTCATAACATTAGCGCTCGTGACTTATTGGATCCAGACGCATTAATCGACTCAGATGTGATCGTGTTTTCAGATAACGATGAATGCAAATCAATAACAATGGATCTTGCGAAGCTTTTAAATGGAGTCCGAGTTATTGATGGAGGAGGGCTAATTAATTCAAGATACACTGAAGATTTAACTGCGCTGCTACTAAATATAAATAAAACATATAAAGCGCATTCGGCCATACGTATCACAGGAATAAAAGTATAAGGTTTAAGTCTGAAGAAATCAGCATTTATATATTCTGACGAGTTATCAACTCATGTTTTATCGGATACTCATCCGATGAAGCCGATTCGACTGAAACAGACATATGAACTACTGCAGTCATACAAACTATTTGAGAATCCAAACGTAATAATCTCAGATCCTACTCCTGCTTCAAAAGAAGATTTGTTAACCTTCCATTCACATGATTACATTAATGCTATTGAAGTTTTCAATGATGGAAACTGGTCCCAGAATGCTAGTAACTTTAATTTAGGACCTGGCGATAATCCGGTATATAAAAAAATTTTTGATGCATCACGATTGTCGACCGGTGGATCAATAGTTGCAGCTAAAATGATTGAATCAGGAAAAGTGAATCGGGCTTTTAATATCTCTGGCGGATTGCACCATGCCATGCCAAATTATGCTTATGGATTCTGCGTTTTTAATGATCCTGTTATTGCCATAAACCAATTTCTGCAAAAAGGTCTTAAGGTAGCTTATATTGATATAGATTGTCATCATGGTGATGGAGTTCAACTTGCATTCTATGACACAGACGCAGTGCTAACTATATCGATACACGAATCGGGTCAATACCTATTTCCGGGAACAGGCTGGGTCGAGGAGCTTGGAACTGGCAAAGGTAAGGGGTATTCAGTTAATTTACCCCTTCATCCCTACAGCTCTGCTGAGATAATTGTATGGGCATTCAAACAAACTGTTTTACAGTTAATTAATAAATATAATCCAGATATTTTAGTAACACAGCTTGGAATAGATAGTCACTTTAATGACCCTATTACTCATCTAAACCAAACCGCACAAGGTTTTGAGTCGATACTTAAAGAATTTGCCAAATTACCTTATCCTTGGTTAGCAATGGGTGGAGGAGGATATGATGCGATGGCTGTAGCCAGATGCTGGTCTATCGCATTTTCAGTTATGTCTGAACAAACAATATCAAATAAAATACCGGTGGATTATTTTGATAAGTATGGAGTAGACAATCTGTATGATATTCAAATTCCCAATATAGATTCTGATTACGAAGCTTCTACTAAATCCTATGCTGAAAATAGCGTTCGCGAAATCCACAAATTGATTTTTCCCACATTTGGAATTCGCTAATGAAAGCATATGACAAAATTATAGTTGGTGCCGGAGCTGCAGGATGCGTCCTAGCAAACAGACTTTCAGAGAATAGAGACACCTCTGTTCTACTTATAGAAGCTGGTAGAGATTATCCAGATGAATGCCATATCCCCGACGGCATCAAATTCGGCTTTGGCACCGACGAAGGTGCTGTAGCAGCAAGCCATGACTTATGGGGCTATGAAGCTAGGCTCACTGATCAATCATACCTGCACATACCAAGAGGTAAGTTAGTAGGCGGCTCCAGTGCAATTAATGCCTTAATGTTTTTGAGAGGAATACCAGAAGACTATGATATATGGAAAGCATCCTGTGGTGATGATTGGTCTTATGAAAACCTGTTGCCATATTTTAAAAAACTAGAAAAGGATAATGATTTTGAAGATAAATATCATGGAAATAAAGGTCCGATATCTGTAAGCAGGTTTGGGCTCGATGAATGTGATCCAATCCAAAAAGCTTTTTATAAAGCTTGTGTAAGACATGGATTTGACCCGTGTCCTGATCACAATAATCCAAACACTAGCGGGATTGGACCAATACCATTAAATCTTTGTGGTCGTACTAGAATAAGTACAATGATTGGCTATTTAAATCCTGTTAGATCTCGAGATAATCTCTACATAATGCCCGATACATTGGCCAGAAAAATACTGTTCGATTCCAGAAATGCAGTAGGGGTTGAGGTACAACAAAACAATCAAATATTAGAGGTTCGCGGCAAAGAAATTATTTTGTCCGCAGGAGCTATAGCATCACCTCAAATTTTAATGCTTTCTGGTATAGGACCTAAAAAACATCTAAAAAATTACGGTATAAAACCAATCATCGATTTGCAACAAGTTGGACAAAACCTACAAGATCACCCAGCTTTATTAACTATTTATAAAACTAAACCATCCTACAAATTAAATTCCTCAAACCCGCTCTTACAAATGGCATTAAGTTATACTGCCTCAAAGTCGACAGATCGTAAAGATGTAATGATCACAATGGGATCATATGCGGTCCTTCCACATAAGAAAGCCCAAGCTGGATTAGTAAACACATCAGACAGGTTAATAGGGGCTTTTATCGGCATTATTCTGCAAAAAGCGAATAACTATGGAAAAGTAACCCTTAAGTCAAATAAACCCGAAGATATTCCCTTATTAGACTACAATATGCTTAATTCTAAAGATGATCTCGAACGCCTTCGTGAGGCCGTTCGACTATGTGCATCACTTGGCTCAAGTCCTGAATTTGAAAAGTTCATCGAGTATCGGATTGACCCAAGTGATGAAGAAATTAAGACTGATTCAATGATCGATGAGTGGATCTTTAAGAAAGTTCAAACTGGACATCATGTTTCAGGAACCTGTAGGATGGGCAACTCTAGTATCAATTCAGTAGTCGATAGTCAAGGCAGAGTACATGGAATCAGCTCTCTCAGGGTTTGCGATGCATCTATCATGCCAAGGCTTATTAGGGCTAACACTAACTTAACTACTATAGCGTTGGCAGAGCGTATAGCAGATTTCATTAGGTGCAATTGATGAATAAAAAATTAATGGAAGTTATCAAGTGACTAAAGTTTCAGGTTCACAGCTAATTACAAAATGTCTATCCACCTTAGGTATTGATACTGTTTTTGCTGTCGCAGGTGACCATACTCTGCCATTAATGGATACTATGCACAACTCAGGTATCCGATTCATTGATACTCGACATGAGCAGGGAGCTGTCGATATGGCAAATGCTTGGGGCAGAATCAAGCATAAGCCAGGCGTTTCAATGTTCACCACTCCCGGACATGCGAATGCTATTCCAGGACTAGCTTTTGCACATCAATTAGAATCACCAGTAATAAATATAAGTGGCTGTGCTAACCAAGATCGTCTAGGTCAATGGGCGGCACAAGAGATTGACCAAATAGGAATGGCCAAGCCAGTTACAAAAGATGCATGGTTAATTCGGGATATCAGACGTATACCTGAATTCTTTTGGCGTTCATATAAATCAGCAATGACTGGAAGACGAGGACCTGTTCATTTAACTATTCCTGTCGATGTTCAAACAGCGAAAATAGACATTTCATCTGTCTGGCAATACGAACCTCCACAATTTAAAAGTGAAGACTTAGGACAATCATCTACTAAAAAAATAGCAGATGCAATTGAAATACTAAACTCTGCTTCCGATCCTATTGTGATAGCGGGCAATGGTGCTTGGTCTCTAGACCAAGGGGATCTAGATGAGTTTGCAGAAACAACTCACATTCCGATTTTAAATGAACAAGCCGCCAGAGGAGTGATTTCGGACGAGCACCCCTATGGGTTTGGCATATCAGATATAAGAGTTGTTGATACAGCTAAATTGATATCCAAATCTGACGCCATTTTATTACTAGGGAAAAAACTGGATTTCACTTTTAACTTCGGCGAACCTCCTTGCATAAGTAGTAATGCAAAAATCATTCAAGTTGATCCCGAACCAGAAATTATTGGACGGACCCGTAGAATCGATATCGGTATTTGCGGCAATGTTAAAGAGGTAGTTTTCCAATTAACTGAAGTAGCCAAAACTATCAAATGGCGACCAAGCAGTTTGATAAATGAATTAGCAGATACTCAATTGAAACAAAAAAAAGACCTCGATTCAATGGTCGGAAACGAAAATGGAATTCATGCAATGGAAGTTCATAGAACTGCAAAAACCTTAGCTCCAAATGATACGTGTCTTGTATTTGAGGGAGCTGATTTTGGATTCTATGGTGCCGCTTATTGGCCAGCACTGAAAAAAGATCGGTGGTTCACTAACGGCGTTATGGGAATGCTAGGTTGGGCTGTACCATTTGGAATAGGCGCGCAGGTTGCTTTACCAAAGTCAAAGGTATTGATTTTCGCAGGGGACGGCTCTTTCGGTTTTAATGGAATGGAAATTGACACAGCTGTCCGACACAACATTCCTGCAGTCATATTGATAGGTAATGATTCAGTTTGGGGTATTGATTATCACCAACAAAAACAATTTTTTGGGCAATCTATTTCCACAGAGTTGCTACCCAACACTCGATATGACATGGTTGCACAAGCATTGGGAGCTCACGGGGAATTTGTTCAAGAATTATCTGAACTAGCTCCTGCATTAAAGAGAGCTTATTCTTCCAAGAAACCATATGTAATAAATGTACAGACAACACCTTCTCCTAGTCCACTAACCAGATGGGTATTGAACACAAAACAGTATTAATTTTTTACTGAATTGATCTAGGAGCTAAACTTCCTTAAAGTCTCCTTCAATAGTGTCCTTTTTCGATTTATCATCTGAATCAACATCATCTGAAGGCTGATTGCTTGAATCTGGCGCAGCTGTATCTTGAGGAGCTTGACTAGCATAAACTGCTTGTCCTACCTCCTGAATGATAGCCTGCAATTCGGTTAAGGAAACATTAATTTGTCCTGAATCTTCATTCTTGATTGCTTCTCTCACTGCTTTAACTGCATCCTCTACTTGAGATTTTTGTTCGTCGGTAATAATTTCAGGATTATCTTTAATCATCTTTTCTGCAGAATAAGCCGTGTTTTCAGCCTCATTACGCAATTCTACGTTTTTCCTTCTTTGCTCATCTTCTTCGGCATGCTCCTCAGCTTCTTTTACCATCTGTTCAATCTCTGATTCATCTAGACCAGAACTAGCAGTTATCGTGATTTTCTGCTCTTTACCTGTTCCCTTATCTTTAGCAGAAACATTTAATATGCCATTAGCATCCAAATCAAACGTCACCTCCACTTGAGGTGTGCCACGAGGTGCAGATAGAATACCATCCAGCATAAACCGACCTATGGTTTTATTCTCAGAAGCCATAGGTCTCTCTCCCTGAAGAACGTGTACTTCCACGCTCGTCTGCCCATCTGCTGCAGTAGTGAATATTTCACTTTTTGCCGTAGGTATTGTGGTATTCCTTGGTATCAATGCTGTTGTTACACCACCCATTGTCTCTATTCCTAAAGTTAAAGGTGTGACATCCAGCAAAAGCAGATCTTGTACTTCTCCTTGCAAAACGCCAGCTTGTAGAGCCGCTCCAACAGCGACTACTTCATCTGGGTTTACACCTTGGTGTGGTTCCTTTTTAAATAAACTTAATACGGCATCCTGAACAGCAGGCATGCGTGTCATTCCGCCAACTAATATCACTTCATCAATATCTGTCGCAGTTATCCCTGAATCCGATATAGCTTTTTGGCATGGTTCCATTGTTTTCTGGACCAAATCGCCTACAAGGTTCTCAAGACTAGCTTTAGTTAAAGTCATAACCAAGTGCTTTGGCCCTGAAGAATCTGCTGTTACAAATGGTAGATTTATTTCTGTCTGACTCAAAGTAGAAAGCTCAATTTTTGCACGCTCAGCCGACTCTCGCAGGCGTTGAAGAGCCATCCTGTCTTCTCTCAAGTCAATGCCATCTGATTTTTTAAATTCGTCTGCAATCCACTCAATTATTCGCTGGTCAAAATCATCTCCACCAAGATGTGTGTCACCATTCGTTGCTTTTACTTCAACTACCCCATCCGCCATTTGTAAAATCGTTATATCAAAAGTACCGCCGCCTAAATCATAAACGGCTATTGTGCCATCTTTAGTTTCATCAAAACCGTAGGCGACTGCTGCTGCTGTCGGTTCGTTTATTATTCTTAAAACTTCTAATCCAGCTATTCGTCCTGCATCTTTGGTAGCGTTTCTTTGGCTGTCATCAAAGTATGCCGGGACTGTTATAACAGCTTGAGTTATTTTTTCCCCAATTTTTGCTTCAGCATCAGTTTTCATTTTCTGTAAAGTCATTGCTGCAATTTCTGGTGGCGCATATGATTTACCAGCCATATTAACTACCGCAGCTCCATTAGATCCAGCTTCAACTTTGTATGGCACAAGGTCAATGTCATTTTTTATTGCTTTGTCATTAGCACTCATACCCATAAATCTTTTAACCGAAAAAACTGTGTTCTCCGGATTCGTAACAGCCTGCCTGCGTGCTGTTAAGCCTACGTATCTTTCTTCTGATTTAGGATTTATTGCAACAACCGATGGCGTCGTGCGGCCTCCTTCAGAATTCTCTAGAACTTTCGGTTCTCCAGCCTCTATCACCGCCATACATGAATTAGTTGTTCCTAAATCAATTCCTAATATTTTAGACATTTTCCCCCCGTATTTATGTTCAATATTATATTTAAATTAACTGTTGTTTATATGAATGGTCCAAGCTTTTAAGTGGCTTTGGACACAGTAACTTGCGCTGCTCTCAAAACTCGGCCATTCAATTTATATCCTTCCCTAACAACCGAAAGAACACGACCTGCAGCTTGCCCTTCAACAGGTTCAAAAGAAACTGCTTCATGTTCTGCAGGTTCGAACGGCTTACCAAGCGCATCTATCTGGCTCAATCCTTGTGCGGCCAAAAGATTATCCATGCCGCGTTTCACCAAATCCAATCCATCTTTCCATCCAGTTACCACTGCTTCATCAGGAATGATGTCCATTGCACGATTAAAATCATCTAACACTCCTAATAGTTGAATGATTAATTGACTTTGACCATACTTCCGGATTTCCTCTCTTTCTTGCAATGATCTTTTTTTCAGATTTTCGAGTTCTGCAGCAGTTCGATGGGCTAAATCTTTGTATTTTTCTGCTTCCTTAATAGCAATATCGATTTCGTTCATTGAGCTGTCAATTGGCTCTTCAATTCCGGCATCTTTAGCTTCCTCAGCTTGATCATCACTATTTTTTTCTGTTTCCCCTATCATGTCCCACCTAAATTAAAAAATTACAGTTCACTGTATGTCATGCCCAATATTTCAAACATTTCAACCAAACTTAATTCCAATGCGCGTTGCAGATTTTGGCCTTCCAAAGATTCCGAATATATCCTTAACTTAAGCAAGCGATTAAAAAGCCCAAGCACTAACTCAACTCCAGCTAGGTTTAATCCAAGATCATTAACTAGATACTTTATCAAGCGCAAGCGAGCCATATCTTCTTCAGAGTAGAGTCGGAGCATTCCGCCTGTCCGAAAAGGACTTATCAATCCTACTCGCTCATACTTACGCAAAGTCTGAGGATGCATCTCTAATAATCGTGCTGCAACACTGATTATGTAAACACCATCTTCTCTGGCTGTATATTCAATTCTTCTATTCATTGGCTTTACTTAATTTAAGAAACAATAGTTACAACTATATGAATAGGTAATACTAACTATATTTTCTTATCGTCGTTGTATTTAAGTGAATGAAACGTCTAAAACTGACAACTTATATTATATTACTTGATACGGTGCGTATCAATACCTTAAAGCAATATTTATGTTGGTATAGTAATCACAAACAATGAATATCTCATTAACTATTATCAAACCAGCCACAACTACAATGCCTTAATAAGGTCAATCACAATTTATATCATAAAAACAAATACTAATCATTATAATATATTACTTCACAGGATAATGAATGGAGTTGATAATGAAACAATTAGATCGTAATCAACGATACTACTGAAAGAAGTTAATCATGCTAAGGATAAAAGGGTGCCCCAGATGTAAAGGGGACATCAATAAAAATTCAGATACGTACGGCTCTTATCTAGAGTGCCTTCAGTGCGGCCATATGGTATACCTGTCTGACAGATCAAAAAGAGCTATAAGGCGCCAAGGATCTCCAAACAAAACTGCTGCTGCATAAGCGCAGGATAGAATTTATTTAAATCGCTGCTCTTTCCACGGATCGCCTTCCATGTGATAGCCCCTGGATTCCCAAAAGCCAGGCTGATTTTCTTCCATAAATTCTATCCCGTTAATCCACTTGGCGCTTTTCCAACCGTATCTTTTTGGAACTACTAACCTTAATGGTCCACCGTGATCTAGTGAAAGATCAGATCCATCATGACGATATGCAAGAATCACATCGTCATCAAGAAGCACATCTAATGGAAGGTTAGTGCTATATCCACCATAACAATGAATCATTACATATTGAACTTCTTTACGTATTTCAACAAGGTCCATAAGTGAACTAAAGCCTACTCCTTCCCATTTATTTAACAGCTTGCTCCATTGTGTAACACAATGGAATTCAGCCTGGATACAGATACGTTTAAGATGCATTATCTCGTTCCAGTTCAAATGAACATTCTCTTTAACCGAACCAAATAATGTTATATTCCACTGATCAAGAACAATGTTCGGAGCAGTACCAAATGTCAATACTGGAAATTTATCAGTCACAAATTGACCAGGAGGCGCTTCATGCTCATCGCTTTTACTAAAGATACGTGTTTTAAGTTTTCCCAGTTTACTTTTCATAATTACAATTTTATATATGAATTTCAGATTGTTTATAGTAATCGAAATTTATGTGACCAACCTTAAGCTATCCAAATGTTAGAATTTTACTATGAGCGAGCATGACTTGAATAAATTTAGCAATCAAAATTTCCAAATTACGCTGTTGGATAACGGCTTGCGTTTAATCACAACTGAAATGACAGGAGTTCAATCTGCTTCAATTAGTCTATTAATCGGAGTTGGTTCACGGCATGAAACAGATGAGCATGCAGGAGTTTCACATTTTCTTGAACACATTGTTTTCAAGGGCACCAATACACGACCAGACCCTAAATCAATAAGTGGAGCAATTGAAGGTATTGGTGGAGTAATTAATGCAGAAACAGAACAGGAATTTACAAATTACTGGTGTAAAGTTCCTGCCAATTATGTAGCTGAATCATTAGATTTGTTACTGGACATGATAAGAAATTCATTAATTGATGCGAATGAGGTTAAAAAAGAGCGTGATGTGATTCTTGACGAACTAGCAATGACCCATGATCACCCAGAATATCAAATTGAAACATTAATTGATGGAATGTTGTGGCCTAGTCATCCTTTAAGCAGAGATATTGGAGGCTCAAAAGAAACAGTATGTAATATTACTCCTGATATATTAAGGGAACATATAAACAAATATTACAGCCCTAGAAATACCGTCATCAGTGTCGCAGGAAACATAATTCACGATGAGATTTTGCAACAAGTCGACAAATTAACATCTGATTGGCATGGCTTTGATCCACCTGATTTTATTCCGTATTCAAATAATCAATATATTGCTAAATCTAAGTTAAAATACAGACGCACAGAACAGGCTTATCTTTCACTCGCGTTGCCTACAATATCTATTTTTCATGATGATAGAGATGCATTAGGTTTGTTAAATGTCGCTATTGGTGAAGGTATGAGCAGCAGGTTATTTATAGAACTTAGAGAAAATCGCGGACTTGCATATGACGTTCATTCATCTTTGGTTCATTTCCAAGATTGCGGAGCATTCACCGTTAGGGCAGGAGTTGAGCCAAGAAAAGTGTACGAGGCTGCAAAGATAATATTAGAACAATTGGAGGACATAAAGTCCGGTATTGAGCCAAGCGAATTAGATAAAGCTAAGAAAATGTCTGCTGGACGTTTAATGCTAAGAATGGAAGATAGCAGATCAGTTGCAAACTGGTTTGGTATCCAAGAAATGTTATTAAATGAGATAATGGACCCTGAAACAGCAATATCTAGGCTAAACTCTGTAACAAAAAAGGACATCAATAGGATTTCCAAAAGTGTACTAGAATTTACAAATCTTAATATAGCGGTTCTAGGTCCTTGTAGAGGTAACAAAAAACTGGAACATCTCATTCACAGTTAATTGTTATAGATTATTTAATAAGGCAAAATAGTACCAAAGAATGCAATCAAATCGATGAAAGAAGTATTTAAAGAAACCAAAAAATTATTAAGTAAAGGGCAAAAGGCTGTATTAGCTACAGTTGTAAAAACCAAAGGTTCTACTCCACAAAAACCTGGAGCCAAGCTCTTAGTGAGAGAGGATGGAAGCGGCGTTGGCACTCTTGGCGGGGGATGTGTTGAAGGTGATATCTGGTATGCAGCACAAGAACTATTAAAAAGTTTTGGACCTAGTCAATTCCGTGAGTATCAATTAAACGAAGATCTCGCTGCAGAAGAAGGGCTTGTCTGCGGAGGAAGCATGTATTTTATGATCGATCCAATATACGAACCAACTGAAGTATTAGGTTTTGCAAAAGAAATAGATGATGCGTATTCAGGGAAGTCTTCAGTTGCTCTTGCCACATTAATTAGTAATCCAGGAGAAAATCTATTGCCACTAGGTTCTGGCATTCAAACTGGTAGGAAGTTATTTATTAGAGAAGATGGGTCCACTACCGGTAGTCTTGGTACAGATGCTATCAATAATGATGCAATAAATAGAAGTAAGCAGCTAATGATTCATGGAGCTAATGAATATGTGGTTACGGAAAATGGCACTGAATATTTCATTGAAGGGTACACTAGCCCTCCAAAATTGATTCTAGTTGGAGGGGGTCATGTGTCAAAGGCAATCTCTTCACTAGCTGAAAAACTAGGATTTCACGTTTATGTAACGGACGATAGATCGGAATTTGCTAACAGCGAAAGATTTCCTGAAGCAAAACAAACTATCGCAATGCATCCTGAGGAAGCGCTACGACAAATCAATATAACTAAAAACTCTTTTATTGTTGTAGCAACCAGAGGTCATAGATATGACAGTGATGCTCTTGGTGCAGCAGCCAAAACATCAGCTAGTTATGTAGGCCTACTTGGGTCCAAACGAAAAATTATTCTTATATATGAAGACTTGTTCAAAATGGGGCTTCCAAAAGAAAGAATAATGGAATTAAGAGCTCCGATCGGTCTTGAAATAAATGCTAGAACTCCAGACGAAATAGCCATCAGCATAGTGGCTGAAATATTGATGTTTAAACTAGGCGGTAGTGGAGAAAATATGAAGCTCGATAAAAAACTAGTTGAAAAAATATTTACCAAACAAGTCAAAACTATCAGTTAACCTTGATCAGTCTCACTATATTTTACCTCTAGATTATTGAATTTATATTTACCAATGATTTCAGCAATATTAACAAGTGCAGGCGAATCATCAAGAATGGGGACACCTAAGCCATTATTAAAATGGCCTGATAGTGTTTTGAAGAGAGATGTCACTTTAATTGAATATCAAGTATCTCAGTTATCTGCTTCCAGTGTTAATCAAATAATTGTTGTCTTGGGTCATGAGGCCGATAAGATTATTAGCTACATATCAGACGACAAGGTCGATTGCGTAGTAAACAATGATTATAAAAAAGGTAAATCAGGGTCGATTAAGACCGGCATGAAGCTCGTTAATCATGATTCAGAAGCTATTTTGCTGCTAGCGATAGATCAACCCAGATCAACATCGTTAATTAACAAAGTAATCGACTCTCATAGCTGGAATCAACCACAGATCACTTCACCAACTTATCGTGGCAAGGGTGGACATCCAATTATATTCTCATCAGATCTAAAGTCAGAGCTGTTATCAATTACAGAAGAAAAAAAAGGAATAAGAGATGTAATAATGAGAAATGAAAAAAACGTAAAAAGAATTCCAATCGATTCTGATGAAATTAGCTTAGATTTAAATACTCCAAATGAATACAATATAGCTTATAGACAACGCTGGAAAAACTTATATTAAAAGGAGTTCACCATTTGACTCAATCTATAGAAAACACCGTTTTAAAATCCAAGGAATTTATGTCCGCAAACCACATTGATGGATGGTTAATATACGATTATCGTTATTCCAACCCCGTAATGGAAGACACTATTGGCCATGTGCAAAACATGACACGTCCATACTGGTTTTGGATACCAGTCAATGGTGAACCACTAATACTTTCAAGCACTGTCGACGTTGAAAGATTTACTCAAAATAATATTACAAAATTATCGTGGTCGAGTCGTGTTGAGATGATAGATATTTTAAATGAAACATTACAGACTGCGAAAACTGTTGCGATGGAATATTCACCGAATTGCGAACTTCCTAGAGTGTCTAGGGTGGACGCAGGCACAGTAGAATTGGTCAGGCAAGCGGGCGTCGAAGTTGTTTCATCAGCAGATTTATTTCAATATTCTACTCAAGTATGGGAAAGTACAGAACTGGAATCTCATAAAAAAGCCGCTCGTTTACTTACCAAAATTGTTCATGAAGCGTTTAGTTATATCGGGGATAATTTAAGTAATAAAGTAACTGAGTTTCAGGTGGCAGAATTCATCAGGTCTAGATTCATTGAAGAAAACATGATCATCACAGACGGGCCTGTAGTAGCAACCAATTCACATTCATCTGACCCTCATTATGAGCCTGACAAGAACGATTGTGCTGTAATAAAAATAAATGACTGGGTATTGATAGATTTATGGTCCAATTTATCTGAAGAAGGCAGCATGGCAGCTGACATTACTTGGACTGGGTATATAGGTAGTGAAGTTCCACCAAAGAATCAGCTGATATTTGATCTTGTTATTGGAGCTAGAGATTGTACTCTAGATTATCTTACAACCGCTCACAGAGAAGAAAGGCTTGTTAAAGGTTATGAGGCGGATAAAGTTGCACGAGAATATATATACAATGCCGGTTATGGAGAATATTTTAAACACCGCCTAGGACACAGTATTGGCAAAGAAATACACTCCAATGCAGTTAACCTCGATTCTTACGAAACATATGACACGAGAAACATCATACCAGGAATTTGTTTCTCTATTGAACCAGGAATATACCTTCCTGAATTTGGAGTTAGATCTGAAATAGATGTTTTTCTGTCCAAAGATGGACCTATTCCTACTACTGAAATGCAAAGATCACCAGTAATTATCGAGGTCAATTAATCAGATGATGGTAACCGTTTAGGCTCTTGGACTACCATCTTGTTACCATTGCATTTCAGATCACCTTTTCCAGGCTTTACACATAATAATGTAGCCCCTGTTTCAATTGACCTGTATCTCTTTCCAAGCTGAGTAGCCATTATTTTTCCTTCACATCTAGTGGAGTCTCACAACAAGTCAATTCACCATTTCCTGCTCGAGTAACAACGAACTCTGCGCCACATGAAATGCAAATTAACCTCGTCCCTGTTTTGTTTATTGTATCGCTCATATCGGTTGATTATTTAATACTGTCATAAAAAATATCATACTTACAACTAGAAATTGGTAAATATGCCACCAGCAATTATAAATAACCCCATAACAATTATGAATAATCCTAAATTTATCTTAGTAGATACAGAAATTAACAACTTAATAGTTAATAACCCTATTACAAAAGCGATTAAAGCAGATAATAAGGCTCCAAGAGACCAATTAAATCCCTGGGTGATTCCTATCCATAAAGCAGCGCCTAAACTCACAGGCATACCCATAATATAACTAAGAGCTAATACCTCTCCTCGATCTAAGCCACGTAATGTCAACACAGATATAGTCATGCCAGATCGACTAAATCCTGGAATCACAGAAATCCCCTGAGCAATTCCTGCGAAGATACCATCAATAAAATTTAAGTCAGATGTAGATCGATTATAGAGCACTCTATATCTCAATTGAACTAAACCTGTGACCAGCATAGCCACTCCGACAAAAACCATAAATAAACTTCCCGCCAATTGTGTTAACTCATCGACTCCGATGTATATACCAAAACCAATAGGTGCGCTTATTAATGTGGATATAATAAGAAATCTTAATTTAGGCGAATATTGACGGTGTGACTTAGTTAATTCTGAAGCTAGACGCCACAAGGGCTTCCTGAAAATAATAGCGGCAGAAGGCGCTGTTCCCAAGTGCAACCATAATGCAAACTGTATTGACTCCTGGTAACTTTTTTGGGACACAAATGCATATATAGTTGCTATCATTCCCTCTGAGGACACTGGCAGCCATTCGAACAAACCTTGGCATAAGCCCATAAGTAACATAGGAATCATTTAACAATATTTTCCTGAAAAATGGATTTAGATATTTTAAAACAGTCTTTTTTTATTATGCTTAGCTCGACTCTCAAAGATATAATCACATTAGTATTAATTTGGGGAAGTGTCGGAATTGGTAGACGAGCATGATTTAGGATCATGTGCCGTAAGGCGTGTGGGTTCGAGTCCCTCCTTCCCCAGTTTAAATTAATTGTACCAATAATAAGCTCTCTATTAACTTCAGTTCAACAACTTAATTAAAAAAGAATTTAGTTATTAGAATAATGACATCGACAAACATTTCCAATATTCGCAATTTCTGTATCATAGCTCACATTGATCACGGCAAGTCAACGCTTGCAGATAGATTAATCTCAGAAACAGGTGCCATCAAGTCACGAGACCTATTAGAACAACATCTAGATACCATGGACCTAGAGCGAGAAAGAGGAATTACCATAAAGGCACAGGCGGTACGACTGTCACATCAATCAACTGACAAATCAATATTCCAACTAAACCTGATAGACACTCCTGGGCACGTTGATTTCACGTATGAAGTTTCTCGGTCTCTCGCTGCCTGCGAAGGAGCGCTTCTGGTTATTGATGCCACACAGGGCATTCAAGCACAAACTCTAGCCAATGTGTATTTAGCCTTAGAGCGCGATTTAAAAATCATACCTGTGATAAATAAAATTGATCTTGACGCAGCAGAACCAGAGCGTGTTGCATCAGAAGTATGTCAAAGTTTTGGTTTCGATAAATCAGAAGTGATCTACGTTTCGGGTAAAACTGGAGATGGAGTTACTGAATTATTGAACGCGATAGTTCAGAGAATACCACCGCCTACAGGAGACGCAGCAGGGCCTCTCAGAGCACTTATTTTTGATTCGAAATATGATCCATATAAAGGTGTTATTGCATATGTCAGAGTATTTGATGGATCCATACCTTCTCGTTCCAAATTAAAATTAATGGCAAAAGGAACTAATGGAGAATCACTAGAAGTTGGAGCATTTAGTCCTAAAGAATCTCCAACAGAATATTTATATACAGGTGAGGTTGGCTATATAGCCACGGGTTTCAAACAAGTCGGAGATGCACCTGTAGGCGACACTATTACAACACTTGTTAACGGATCTGTATCACCGTGGGAAACGTACCACGCAACAAAACCAATGGTTTTTGCGGGATTATATCCTGCTGATGGTGAAAATTACTCTGATCTGCGGGATGCATTAGAGAAATTGGCAATAAACGATGCTGCTTTAACATATCAACCTGAACAGTCTACAGCCCTAGGTCCAGGTTTTAGATGTGGGTTTCTAGGGTTACTCCACATGGAAATCATACAGGAAAGATTAGAAAGAGAATATAACTTAACCCTGCTAGCAACTGCGCCAGGGGTAGCATATCAAATCACACTTACAGACGGATCGTCCATAGAAATTGATAATCCTTCCGAGATGCCTGCGCCTCAAACAATAACTGAAATAAAAGAACCTTGGTTAAATTTAAATATATTGGCGCCAGATAGTTATATAGGCACTATTATGGAACTTGTGAACGGGCGTAGGGGCGAACTTGAAAGAATGGAATACATTCAATCTTCTGGAGACGATTTTGATCCGGGTGTGGCACAAGGACATCGAGTAATGTTCGAATATAAGGTTCCCCTTTCCGAAGTTTTGATCGACTTCGCAGACCAGCTAAAATCTCGCACACAAGGATATGCTTCAATGGATTATTCTATGTCAGAGTATAGGCCTGGAAAGCTAGTTAAATTAGAAATACTTGTTAATGGCGAGACCGTAGATGCTTTATCATTTGTTTCTCATAAAACAAATGCATACCAACAGGGCCGGGATTTAACAGCAAAATTAAAAGACCTCATACCTAGACAGCTATTTGAAGTTCCAATTCAAGCAGCTATAGGCAACAAGATCTTGGCAAGAGAAACAGTACGAGCCTTACGTAAAAATGTTTTAGCTAAGTGCTATGGAGGCGACGTTACAAGAAAAAGAAAGTTGTTGGAGAAACAAGCTGAAGGCAAGAAAAGAATGAAGAGAGTCGGGCGTGTAGAAATACCACAAGAGGCCTTCCTTTCTATATTAAAAATCGACCGATGAAAATTATATCAAGATATATAATACCTAAATTTTAATCCCCTTAATTAAATTAATTGGTTTGTCAAAAGGTTGCATAAACAGATCGCTGACCCTTAAGATTAAATTGGCTGTGCTAGGTGGGGAGCTAGCGGTGCCCTATACTCGCAATCCGCTACAGCGAGACTGAATTCCCTATGAAGGTCAATTTGATTCACCAATGTTTTTTTGGTTCGATGTTGAAAGTTGGGTCCTACGCGACGAAAGCTTACCTAACCCCGTCAGGTCCGGAAGGAAGCAGCGGTAAGTAAGTCATTTCGGGTGCCGTGGGATCGCCTGACTTGAGTCGATCTATTAATTTAAGTGCAATCGAAGAGGTCGACTGTGGGTGCGCAGCCACCGAAATTCGTAACTGATCCGGATACAGCTTGTAGCCTGAATAAAGTGAATAATGAAAGCGAAGAAATCCCTTGGGCAAAATTTTTTAGTAGATATAGGCGTAGCTCATCGCATTGTTGATGCCATGTATCCTTCCCATAATGATACCGTAGTAGAAATAGGGCCAGGCAAGGGAGTTTTAACCAAAATTATTGCCGATAAAGTTAAATCCCTTATTTGCATAGAAATGGATGATATTCTCTCAGAAAGATTGCATTCAAAATTTAACTCCAAGCCTCATGTAACGGTAGTGAATGATGATGCATTAAACTTCAATATCAATCAATTAATCAAACCAGACACTAATTATAAGTTGATAGGCAACCTACCCTATAACGTCGCTTCGCCCATTATCCGGCGTTACATAACTTGGAATCACAAGCCCAATGTAATTGTTGCAATGTTACAAAAAGAGGTGGCTGATCTGATTACTGCCCAGCCCGGTAAAATGGGTTATCTTTCAGTTGAATTCCAAACAAAGTGTTTAATACAAAAACTTTTCACGGTAGGCCCCACAGTATTTAGTCCGAAACCAAAAGTAAATTCAACAGTGATATCTTTGAAGCCGCATAATGAACTTTCAACAGACCAATATCCAGAATCCGACTTTTTAGCGATGGTTAGGGCCGGCTTTTCCGCGCCCAGGAAACAAATACATAATTGCTTTGGAAATGCAACGGACTTATCTAAAGTTAAAATTGAGAGCGCTTTGGGGACAGCCGGAATCGATTCCAAATCTAGACCTCAAGTTTTATCAATAGCAGACTGGAAAAAGCTATATATGATTTTTTATGAGATGGGAGTTAAGTTTTGAGTCAATTAAACTTACTAGCTCCTGCCAAGATAAATCTGACATTAGAGATTTTGGGTAAAAGGCCTGATTATTTTCATGACTTAACATCAATTATTGTCTCGGTAAATCTATGCGATGAAATCAAAATAGAAGAATCCTCTGAATTAGAGATATTTTGCTCGAACATGTTAATCAAAAAGGAGTCCAATCTAGCATATTTGGTCGCTAATGCTTTGAGGAATCAGTACAAAATATCGACAGGGGCAAAAATTACTCTAAAAAAGAATATACCAATTGCAGCTGGGCTCGGAGGTGGTAGTAGTGACGCAGCGACTACTTTGATTGGATTAAATAAATTATGGGGATTAGAATTGAACATTGATCAATTAAGGCCTATCGCAAGCTCTTTCGGGTCTGACATAACATTTTTCTTGCATAATGGCACTGCAATGGTTCAAGGTAAAGGAGAGATTATACGAACACTACCACAGGCAAACATAAAATATGCTGTGATCCTATCACCTGATATGCCAATTAATAACAAGACTAGGGTTATGTTTAGTAAAGTGACCCCTAGTCATTACACAAAAGGGGCTTTGACTCGAAAACTTGAATCGAGAATAAGAAATAGAGGTGATATTCCTTCTGAATTACTGTTCAATGTTTTTGATCCGATTTCAAGCAACCTATTTCCCGAATTAAAATCAACTCGCGAAGTATTTTCAGAGATTTGGACTGAAGAAATTCATATATGTGGGGCTGGCCCATCATTATTCACTCTTGTTAAATCCCGAGAAATAGCTACTGCCCTTTCTTTGTTACTCAGTAAAAAAACAGGATTTAAATCGTACGTAGTAAAGCCAACTAAGGCAATTGAATGGAAATAAGCATTAATGATTGAAGCGATAATTGCGGGTGCACTTTTAGGTTTATTAATGGCTTCAGTGTTTGTTTCCGGAGGCGCATTAATATTCACTAAATATATAACTGCTGAGTCTCGATTAATAAAATATGTCAATACCCGGCAAAGCCCGACACTTTTTGTTCTTATAATGATTGGCCTTATTTATATTATTTGGTCTATTGTGGGGGTAATTCATGGAGCAGCATTTATGTTATTAGATAAAATAAATCCTGCAAATGGACTTGGCAGCCCTAACTTAGTTTTTACTTTAGTGACTCTTATCGTGCCTGCCTCAACGATATTAATCATTGCATATATGAATAACACTCTGCTCGTAAAAGCGTTACCAATTATATTGATATTCGCAGGTGTTTTCGGCTGGATGTTGCCACACACACTAAACTAAAACAAATTATATTGCTGCCTCATGCTGCTCATTTGCATGATATGAACTGCGAACTAAAGGTCCTGCTGCAACGTGTTTAAATCCGAGGGATAATCCTTCTTCTTTTATTTTCTTAAAATCAGTATTTGTATACCATTTGACTACCGGCCAATGCTTTTGTGAAGGCCTTAAGTACTGTCCGACAGTTAATAAATCACAGTCCGCCTCTCTTAAATCACTCATCGTTTGACTAATTTCACTGTAGGTTTCACCTAAACCTACCATCATTCCAGATTTCGTGGGAATATGAGGTTGCATAGTTTTTGCATTCTCAAGCAACTTGAGAGACATATCATAATCCCCCTTTGGCCTTACTTTAGGAAAAATTCTTCGAACAGTCTCTATATTGTGGTTTAATGTGCTAGGCTTAGAATTCATAACAGTTCTTAGCGCACTTTCATCGCCATTGAAATCTGGTATTAAAACCTCTACCTTGCAATCTGGAACCCGTTTATTTATTAGACCTATGCATGAAGCAAAAAAGGAGGCTCCTCCATCTTTCAAATCGTCTCTATCTACAGAGGTTATAACAGCATATTCTAATTTCATTCGCTCGACCGTTTGAGCAAGACGCGCTGGTTCAAACAGGTCTGGTGCTTTAGGTTTACCAGTATTTACGGCGCAATACGAACATGCTCGAGTGCAGGTGTCACCTAATATCATAAAAGTAGCTGTTCCGAGAGTCCAGCACTCACCTATATTTGGACAATGTGCCTCTTCACATACTGTATTAAGAGCTCCTTCCTTCAATAACTGTTTAAGCTCAAGATATTTTGCGCTCCCAGGAGCTTTAACCTTCAGCCATGAAGGTAAACGCCTAGGTGCCCTCTTTTGTTTTATTTCTACCATATGACTCATATTATCAAAACATATCACTATCTTTGTAGTCCGATGCTGTATTTATATGTAAAGTAATGTGATTGACCTTTCTTTAATAGTGTGGATATAAATTTTGCTCGATACATTTGAAAACATAGAAACAGTGCGTCTCAAGTTGGGTGAGTTTAATGAACTTGGGGACACAAATGCGATATATGAAAATAGCGAAATAAATGTTTTCGGAGGCATCCCAAATGAGGAAGTAATAATAGGAATCCATCGATATAAAAAAAGACGCAAAGAAGTCATATTTGGAGTGGTTCTAGATGTAATAGTAAGTTCAGAACATAGAATCCAGGCGCCTTGCCCTTATTTTGGACCATGCAGCGGCTGTCAGTGGCAGCATATTGATTATTCATACCAATTGATTATTAAAGCCAACCAAGTAAAAAATCAATTTCAAAAATATAAAGAACTTTCAGAGTTAAATATTCACCCAACTTTGGCAAGCCCTAACATATTTAACTATAGAAATCATGCAAGATTTACAGTTAGAAAAGAGGGGGTATTAGGATTTGTTAACCGTATTACACGTCGATTTGTAAGTATTCAAGACTGTATGCTAATGACCCCAGGAATAAATAGATTTCTCAGCCTACTGCAAGGTAAAGTCGCTGAGACAAGCCAATTAAGCATCAGGCATGGTATCAATACAAATGAATGGCTAATCCAGCCTGCAATAAAAAGTTCACAGGTACAAATAATGACAGGACAGACACATTATCGCGAATCATTACTTGGACGTCATTTCAGAGTAGCTTCACCATCATTTTTCCAAGTGAATACACTACAGGCTGAAACTTTAGGAAAAATTGTCAAAGAAAAATGCAAGCTGAATGGCACAAGTAAAGTTGTAGATGCTTATGCTGGAGTAGGTACTTTCTCTGCCGTATTATCAGATGAATCATCTAAAGTGATCGCCATCGAAGAATCGGGAGCAGCTATTAAAGATGCAAAAATTAATTTAGCTGGATTAAGTAATATTGAGTATATTGAATCGAAAACAGAGGAGGCTATATTAAACCTCTCATTTAAGCCAGATGCAGTGATTTTAGATCCTCCAAGAAATGGATGTCATATAGAAGTTTTAAAATCAATTATCATAAAACGACCAAAACGCGTCATTTACGTATCATGCGACACAACTACTCTAGCTCGTGATTTATCATATCTAGTTAAGGGTGGCTATTTAGTGATAGATGTACAGCCAATAGACATGTTTCCTCAGACTCACCACATAGAGTGTGTTGTCACACTTGAGCCGCATATTTAAATGTCTAATTTACAAAGTATGTGCTATGAATGATTACGCAAAACCACCCGCACCCATTTTAGTTTTAGCTTCTAAATCTCCAAGGAGACTCGAAATAATTGGACGTTCTTGGGAACATTCTTTTACCGTAAAACCCTCTAGTTATGAAGAAGATAAGCCAAATAAAAATGAATTCGTACAAAATTACACATCAAGGATAGCTTTAGAAAAAGTTAAGGCGATGTCTATTAACGATTATCCTAATAGATTTTTCGTAACTGCAGATACTGCTGTTTCGATAGATGGAACTATATTACTTAAACCATCCTCAAAGATTGATGCATTAGATATGTTAAATAAACTGAAAGGCCAAGAGCATATAGTATCTACATCCTTAACAATATACTCAGTATTGATGGATAACCCATTATCTATTAACAAACTTACCCGGGTTAAATTTAGAAATTACAGTAATTATGAAATGAATCGATATATTAAAACTGGTAGTAGTTTTGACAAGGCTGGGGGTTATGCTATACAAGATCAAAACTTCCAACCTGCTAACAACATAGACGGATGTTATTTAAATGTGGTTGGGCTACCAATATGTGCTTTGAGACAACTAATTGATAAAATATGCCCAGGTTATGGTAAAAGCATTAAACTGCTTTCTTGCATTGATTGCTAAACCAACTAGTTTGAGCTGATACAGACGGTCTGGAGGACAAATGAATTTTCTCGGGATGGGCTCCCTTGAAATACTAACTGTTTTTATAATCGCATTTCTAATTTTAGGCCCCACCAAAATGATTGGAATGGGAAAGGAGATTGGAAGGTTTGTTCGTGACGCCCGTAGAATGGGTTCTGACCTTCAAAATTCTATTACTGAAGATGATGAAAAACCAATAAAGTCTCTAAGATCATTAGTGGATTCAGATGAATCGGCAACTGATGATAATTCTGAGAATCCTAGTTCATTATTAGGTGCGTCAAAATCTAGTGATGAAAATAATAAGGATAAGTCACTTGGCTAATCATAACGAAATGAACATGGGCCAACACTTACTAGAACTACGTAAAAGACTTATGTGGTCAGCTGGATTTATATTTTTAACAACAGCTTTAGCATTTGTCTTTCATGCTCAAATACTCACCTTGTTAATGGAGCCTGCACAAGGATTCGCAAATGTTCCACAAGGAAAACCGGTATACCTTGATTTAACAGAATTTATTGGAATAGCCATGAAAGCATCCTTAACTGTAGGTGTTGCTGCCTCTTTACCGTTTGTTCTGTTCCAAGTCGCTCTATTCTTAGCACCAGGGTTAAAGCCCAATGAACGCCGCTATCTTTACATACTTATACCTGTAAGTTTAATCGTTTTCATTATCGGTGCGGGATTTGGGTACAGAATTATATTTCCTCCGGCAGTTAGCTTTTTGCTGAATTTCGGCAGTGAAATAGTAACCCCAATGCCCCGCATAGGTACATATGTGAACTTAATGTTATCTCTATTGTTTTGGATGGGAGTTGTGTTCGAAACTCCCGTAGTATTGTTTTTTTTGTCAAGATTAGGAGTAGTGAGTCCAGAATGGCTATCCCGTAAAAGAAAATATGCAATCATTATTGCATTTGTGTTGGGAGCACTTATAACTCCTACCTTTGATCCCATCAACCAAACCTTGGTTGCAATACCCATAATTATATTGTTCGAAGCAGGAATCTGGTTAGCTAAATTAGGAAGATCTTTACGGAATCGTGCCACCAAAAGCGCTAATATGTTATAAAGCCTTTATGACAAATAACAATCCGTATTAATTGACTGAACGTATCACTCCGACAACACGGCCCTGAACTGAAACTTTATCAGCAGGAACATAAATAGGGTCCATCATAGGGTTAGCAGGCTGTAATCTAACCGTGCCATTTTCTAAGTAGAAATGTTTAAGAGTTACTTCTTGATTATCTTGAATCCATGCTGCTACCATCTCACCATTCACGGCATTTGTTGTTGGCTCTAATAAAACCAAATCACCATCCGTTATAAAGGCGTCGATCATAGACTGTCCTTTAACTCGCACCCCAAAAACATCATCCTTTCCATCAACCAAAAAAGTTGGTAAGTCTAACGTTTCTGTATTTTCATGATTCCAATTGTCTTGTGTAGTAACAGGAAGGGGGTCACCAGCCGCTATATTGCTCAGGATAGGTACTGAAACAAAATCTTGTATTTTAGGTTTATTTGAACCCAAAAGCTCTATTCCACGCGAAACTTCGGTTTCACGCTTTAAATATCCGTCTCTTTGTAAAATGCGAAGATTGTAGTCGACAACGGATGTAGAACTGATATTACATCCGGTCTGTATATCCCTTACGGTAGGAGGATATGAATGTTCATCCAAAAAATCCTTTATATAAGTCAGAATATGCTCTTGTCTTTCCGATAACTTCTTAACCATTTTTTATTCCTTATTTGATTTGAATTTAGTATCAAATTAAAGTTATTTTGCGAAGCTGATTAAAACTGACATGCGGTTTGCGCACGTATGTTCTGTATAAATTTAGCACTAGTGTTCTTAAGTGTCAAGGCGTTGACAGTATCTTAATCTGGCATTATTGTTGGATTGATTTAATAGCATGAAATTTGGTTTTGTACTCCCTAACAGAGGTCCTCTCTCAACCAGAGAAGGGCTTATCAACCTTGCCAGTCAAGGTGAATCTTTAGGGTTTGATTTTATGGCTGTGTCAGATCATGTAGTTGTGCCCCGGAATATATCATCAACTTACCCATATACAGACTCCGGTGAATTTCCCGGAGGCGAATTTGTTGGAGACTGCTTAGAACAATTAACAACCCTTGCCTTCATTGCTGGAGCAACATCTAAAGCACAACTTTTAACAAGTGTTATGGTGACACCGTATAGATCAGCTATACATGCAGGCAAAGTATTAGCGACCATTGACGTGCTTTCAAAAGGCAGATTACTAGTAGGTCTTGGCGCAGGATGGATGGAAGAGGAGTTCAAAGCACTGGGGTTAAATACATACGAATTAAGAGGTCGTGTTACCGATGAGTACATTTCAGCATTTAAGGAAATGTGGACATCGAATAATCCAGACTTTCAAGGTCATCATGTCTCTTTTGACAATATATCTTTCGAACCAAAACCAACGCAAAAACCACACCCGCCAATATGGACCGGTGGAGAAAGTCCTGCTGCCTTACGGAGAGCTGGCAGGTATGCTGATGTTTGGTATCCAATAGGTAATAATCCAAAATACAGATTACAAAAACCAGAAAAGCTTTACAGTTACTTTGAGAAAGTTAAACAAAATGCTGATGAATCTGGCAGAGATCCTGAAAGCATATCACTAGCATATGCCGCTAGCTGGTACGATGAAACAAAAGCTCATATAACTCAGGATGGTGACAGAACTATTTTGACCGGCAGCTTTAATCAAATAGCATCTGACATTGACCAGCTTAAAGAGGTAGGCGTTGATTATCTTTTAATTGATGTACTTGGGTTTGATCTGCTTTCTTCATCAACAGGAGAATCTAAAGAACGAATGGATGCATTTTACACAGAAATAATTTCGCAGGTGATGAATTGAAATTCGGTTTCGAAGTCCCTACATCTGGTGTTTTTGCGGGTCCCGACAGTTTAGCCCGAGTAGCGAGACACGGGGAACAAATAGGTTTTGATTATTTACATATAGGTGACCATCTAGTTATCCCAAGATCAATTCAATCAAGCTACCCATACAGTGACTCGGGAGCTTTCCTGGGAGAATGGTCGAGTAAAGAAAACCAAGGTGAAGATGATCTTGGATTACATTTCGAACAACTTACGACGCTGTCTTATTTAGCCGCTAATACAAATAAAATTAACCTCTTAAGCTCGGTATGTATATTGCCATATCGCCAGCCAGTTCTGACAGCGAAGATATTGGCCACAATCGACGTCCTTTCTAACGGCCGGTTAATTGTGGGTTGTGGTGCTGGATGGATGGAAGAAGAATTCGAGGCGCTCGGGCTAGATACTTTTAAAAAACGTGGCTCTGTAACTAACGAATATATCGATGCTTTCAGAGAACTATGGACCAGTCCAAACCCTACATTCAAAGGCGAATATGTCTCTTTTTCAGACATATACTTTGCACCCAAACCTATCCAAAAGCCTTATCCTCCCATTTGGATTGGCGGAGAGAGTCCGGCTGCGATTAGGAGAGCCGCAAATTATGGAGATGTTTGGTACCCTTTTGGAAACAATCCACAATATCCACTAGACACGATAGACCGTCTAAAAAATGGCATTGAAAAATTGAACTGTAAGTTAGATGAGGCTGATCGAGATATTAATAAAATAGGTATCGCTCTAAGCGCTGAAATGTGGTATTCGGATACGGATCCAATATTTGATGAAAATGGAAATAGGAAATTGTTGACTGGCGAACCCTCGCAAGTTGCAGAAGACATATATAACCTTGCAGAAATTGGAGTCAGTTATTTAACACTGGACTACAAAGGAACAGATATAGATGAAACTCTATATAAGATGGAAAGATTCACGAAACTTGTTAAAGCTCTCTTGTAAGTATACTGGTGTGATTTTAAACTTACAGAAATTTGATATTAAATAAGTATTCGAGATACAAGCTTCAGGAGAAATTTATGTTAGGCGATATAAAATCAAGACCACTAATTAGTATTAAATACTGTGTACCCTGAGATTATGTTCCACAGGCAGTTAGCCTGTCCAAGCAACTAATGAACTTATGTTCATGGGATATAAGTGGAATTTCGTTAATTCCAGCTGACGGTGGAGCTTTCGAAGTTTCTGTTGGCGATAAATTGATGTATTCAAAGCTAGAAACAGGGGAATTTCCCGAAGAGTCAATATTAGTTGACCAGATCAGATCAGAGTTATTTACTGGAAAGGGATAAATAGCTCATTAGCAGATAAAGATGGATGGAAAGGTAAAAATTTGGAAGATAAAGAATTTTCTGGAAAAGTCGCATTAGTAACCGGCGCAGCAAACGGTATTGGCAGTGCAAGTGCAATAAAGTTTGCGGCAAAAGGAGCAAAAGTAATCTGTTCTGATGTCAATGAAATCTCCGGAAATAAAACAGTATCCAAGATTATAGGAAATGGCGGTTCGGCTCATTTTATTCGTGCTGACGTGTCAGACGGATCAGAGGTAAAAGCACTAATGGAGCAGATCATCAAGTCCCATAATCAATTAGATTTTGCATTTAATAACGCCGGCATTGGATTGTTTGATAAACCAATAGATCAATGCACAGAAGAGGATTATGACAAAGTTATGAACATAAACTCTAAAGGTGTCTGGTTATGTATGAAATATGAAATTCCAATAATGTTGGAGCAACAAGGCGGCTGTATCGTAAATACCGCTTCACAAGCAGGTCTGGTTGGAGGTGCTGGTTTATCTATATATGTGGCAAGTAAACACGCAGTTGTTGGCTTTACACAGAGCGCTGCACTTGAATATGGTGCCAAAGGAATTCGAATTAATTCTGTAGCTCCAGGCATCATTGATACACAAATCAACCAACCATTTTGGGATGATCATCCAGAATTATATGAAGAATGGAAGTCAACCGTGCCGATGAAAAGATATGGCACAGCGGAAGAAGTTGCGGAGATGGTTGTATGGCTATGTACAAAGGATGCTTCTTTCGTACACGGGGCTACTATGCCAGTAGATGCAGGAATGCTCGCTCGATGATGAAAAGCTAATTAATGTAACAATTTATCTAAAATTAAAACACAAGAGAAAACAGTGACAGAATTATTAAAAAATAAAGTAGCGTTGATAACTGGTGGCAACTCTGGAATTGGAAAAGCAATTTCAATTAGAGCGGCCAGTGAAGGAGCAAAAATTGTAATAGGAGCGCGAGACGAAAAAACTGGCAAAGAAACAGTTGATTACATTTTAAGTAAGGGCGGAGAGGCGTTTTTCATAAAGGCAGACATGTCAGATCCGAAACAAATTGACAGTTTGTTTGAAAAAACGATAGAAAAATACGGCGAAGTTGATTTGGCTTGTAATAACTCAGCCACAGGCGGACCACAATTACCTATACACGAAATCGATTCTGATATTTGGAATCATATGATGTCAGTAAATTTAACTGCGCCATTTTTATGCATGAAGCATGAAATTCAACATATGTTATCTAAAGGTGGCGGAAGCATTGTCAATATGTCCTCTGCAA
This sequence comes from SAR202 cluster bacterium, assembly GCA_009392275.1. GTDB lineage: Bacteria > Chloroflexota > Dehalococcoidia > Lucifugimonadales > UBA2962 > UBA2962. The sequence goes on along the minus strand of VFGV01000011.1, from coordinate 126,301 downwards.
ATGGGTTAATTGGCACAAAAGGTTTTACTACTTACACTGCTAATAAACATGGTTTGAACGGACTGACAAAAAGCGCTGCTTTAGACTACGCCGATAAAGGAATCCGCATAAATGCCGTTTGTCCTGGCGGTGTGGAAACTCCTATGTTCAATCAAACATATGGTAAAAATTCTGAAGCGTGGAAAAAAGCACGAGATTTTCACCCAATCAAACAATTAGGAACTCCAGAAAGTATTGCTGGATTAGTTACATTTTTATGGTCTGATGCATCATCATATGTCACCGGTTCGTGTCTATCTATAGATGGAGCTTTAACTGCGCAGTAATCTTTTACGTCTCTCGTGAAACATGTAATGATTAGCCCATCCAGCATAATCCCCAAAATATTCCCTAGCCCAATCTTTTATAATCATTCTATTCACCGAAGGTGTTTTGAGCCTATTTTTAGTTCTCTTTTTATTTGCCAACTGATTTGAATATTTTCTTTGAATATAATCATCTAGTTCTTCAGGATAAAGTTCTTTAATAATTCGATCAATCCAAACATCGACAGGAAAAGCGTCATCCTTACCCATAGAAAACAACATTATGCAATTCGCGACTTTATCCCCAATACCAGGTATCTTAGTTAGGGTCATTAGGGCTTCTTCATAAGGTTCTTCTAATAATGACCATGGGTTGATTACATGTTGTGAGACCAATTTTACAGCTTCATAGATATACTCTGCTCTATAACCGAGCTTAAGCTGTCTAAGAATAGGGATACTGGCATTTTCCAATTGTTGCGGGGAGGGAAAAGTGTGTCTTATGCTTCCAAAAGCTTCAATCTTTTCTCCGTAAGCTGCAGACATATCTTCAACATTTTGCTTGACCCTCGACACATTAGAATTAGAGGAGCATATGAATGAAATTAGACATTCCCAAGGATCTTGTTTCAAGATTCTCATACCTTTGTATTGATCAATATACGATTGGATGTTTTGATCTACAGCAATTGATTTCAATATAATTTCCAAATCATCATGCAAAGACAGATAATACTTCAGCTTAGACTCAATCTCTTTTTCAGCTTTAGGAAAAGATTCAAATTCCAGTCCGTCGGCAACTTGTTTTAGGAGAATAATAGATTGGTCTACCACGCCTTCAAAATAGTCACCTCGATTTTTCCATCGAAATGCCTGACCACTATCCAATGTTGATTCCAGATTAAAGGCAGACTCAATTCTAATTAACAAAATCTTGTTAACTCAAAAATTGTTCGATCAGCTTAGGCATCTCTAAAGTTGTAGTCTTAACAACATGGGCTGGTGGCATAGATTCCAAGAATACTTTGCCATAACCTTTTGAGAGAATCCTTTTGTCTAATACTGCAGCCACACCCCGATCTGTTTCTGTCCTTATCAATCTGCCAAATCCCTGCCTTAACCTGATTACTGCTTGAGGAACCGCGTATTCTTTGAATGGTTCCTGAAACCAATCTGACCTCGCTGCAAAAATTGGATCAGTTGGAACATTAAATGGTAAGCGCGTCAATAGAAGGAGCTGTAACGATTCCCCTGGAAGATCTACACCTTCCCAGAAACTAGACGTGCCGAGTAACAATGATCTTGGGTTATTCTGAAAAAGACTCACAATTTTATTTGGATTCCCATCTATACCTTGTGCCAAAACCTGTATGTCATGCGATTTCAGTGTGTCTTTAATATCCTTGTAGGTTTTATTTAATGAACTGTACGAGGTAAATAAAGCCATCGCTTTTCCTTGAGAAGCAACTACAGAGTTAGTTATAACATTATTTATGGCGTCTTGATAATTAGGTAGATTTGGTTCAGGCATATCCTCTGGAACACATAATACTGAATTGGTAGCATAATCAAATGGGGAACCAAGCAGTAATTCCGTTGAATCTTGAAACCCAGTCCTTTCTGTTACATATTCAAAGTTGTTTCCAGTTGCCAATGTTGCACTGGTCATAATTACTGTAGACGTTTTTGAATAAACTGACTCAGACAAAACATCACCAACATATAAGGGAGCTGATTGTATTGATATGTTTCTATCTTTAAAACTACGATTTAAAGAGACATTTGATACCCAATAAACTCCATCTTTAGAAGGATGAATAACGAATTCTTCAAGATGGCCTCTTAATTGTTGATTCGATTGGATCAGGTCGATTACCTCATCCATAACCCTGTCACATGCTTCATGATTGGTTCCCTCTAAAGCAATAAGGGCATGATTAAGTAATTCATCTACTTTAATTAATGCTAGGTCAATCTTCTGCCAATCTATTTCAATCTCTGACCATGCTGGCTGAGATCTAATACCTGAAGTAATTCTAATGTCAGGAATAATATTGGTGTTATATGAGGTGCTATTCTGAGCTTCACTGCCAACCTTTTCGATACTAGCAAGTAAGCTGGCGGTATATTCACGAGTTTTGGGAATAAACTCTGAAATATCTGTCAATATTTTCCCTAGGGATTGTATTCGACTCAAACTAAGTTTATTTTCCTTGAAGAGTTTTAATCCTGTATTTAATGCTCCAGTTTCAGCCATTATCTGTGTCAAGTGGTCGTTTATGCTGTTTACATTTAATTCAAAACCAAGTTGTCTAGTAGCAGAATCCTCAAGATGATGAGCTTCATCAATTATTAAAATGTCATAATCCGGCAATATGGAACCATCAGACGCTATATCGGCCATTAGTAAAGAATGATTTGTAATCACGATGTGTGACGAGGAGGCTTTATCCCTAGCGCTTCTTAGAAAACATGCCCCGCTTATTCCTTTACAAAGTGCACTTCCTTGCGCAGATAGTCTTCCCCACACGGCTGAAGCTCCACGAGATCCCAAATTTAATTCAGATTTGTCTCCAGTTAGTGTATCTCGCACCCAAACCAGAACCTTAGATATTAAACGTCCTTCTATCCAAGTTGGTTTATCAGTTAATCTCATACGTAAAAGTTTATTTAGACAAAGATAATTGTCCCTCCCTTTTAACTGAGTAAACCTCAGCTTTTCAACGTCTATCGAATCTACATTTTTTAAAGCTTCAATTACTAATGGCATATCTTTTGTTAATAATTGTTCTTGTAAGTTAATAGTGTTGGTCGATACAACAACTCTTTTATTGTTTTTTAATGCATAAATAACAGATGGTAGAAGGTAAGCCAAGGACTTGCCTACTCCCGTTCCAGCTTCAACAATTAATCGGGTTTGGTTATCTCCAATCCCTGAGTTTATGGTCTCAGCTATTGTTTTTGCCATCGTCATTTGCTCAGGTCTTTCTTCAAATCTCAACATTGAGTGCGACAAACTGCCTTTCGCTGACAAAGCAGACTCAATTAACTTCAGATCTACCGGAGTGATTTGTTCGACCTTTTTTATTGAAGACTCTTTAGTTAGTCTTGAACGAATTTTCTCCACATCAAATCCAATTACTTGTTGAGATTTAATTTCAGACCTGTTTCTGTTTGCAATAAGACCCGATAAAACATAATTCAATCTGGAACCACCTTGAGTAGCAGTTCTACTTAATTCAAATAAAATATCGTCTTCCAATTTGTCAGCAAACTTCAATAAATAATTAAAAACATGGGCTGTTACAGCTGCATCCTCGAGGGCTCGATGCGCTTTATCATGTGCTATACCCAAATCCATCGCAATATTTGAAAGTGAGTAAGAAGTGATACTAGGTAATAGAACGTAAGCCATATCCCAGGTGTCAGCAACAGGATTGTCGATTTTGAGGCCACTTTTATTTAAAAAACTCAGATCAAACTGAATATTATGTCCTACTACGGGTGCATCTCCAATAAATTCCCTCAGGTCTTCTATTATGTCCTCAAACACAGGTGCGCTATTAACATCATTTTGAGTTATTCCAGTAAAATTTATTGTGAAATCACTCAATATAGACAAAGGATTCACGAGTGACTTATATGTTTCCACATGTCTGTCGCCAACAAATTTTACGCACCCTACTTCTATAATTGAATCTTTATCTTCAGAAAGTCCGGTGGTTTCTGTATCAATTGCGACCCATGTCTCTTTTAATGGGGATATCCTGTTATCAATATTTAACATATACTCACTTACTATTTTTTAGGATACTGCTGAACCTATTGCTTCTCGGATTTCCTCTAATACATCTTTGTTTTGCTCCAAATTTGCCTGGCTGTTTAACATTTCCAAAGCGCTGTTGCCCCCGATACGACCAAGAGCCCATGCAGCATGGGAGCGAACTAAATCAGGATAATCTGATTGAATGACTTTACTTAATACAGGAACAGCAATGGGATCACCAATGTTACCCAAAGCAACGCATACATTTCTCTGAAAACCAGATATCTTGGCCCTTTTAATAGCGCTACCTTTAAATATCTTATTGAATTCCATTTCGGTCAAATCTAACAACGGTAATAAATCTAAAGCAGAAAAATCATGCAGCCTAGTAAATTTAGGATCTAAAGAAATCACTGCTTTGCGGTTAACCGGACATACGTCTTGACATATATCGCATCCGAATATCCAGTCTCCCATTAAATGTCTAAGTTTTCTCGGGATTGGCCCTCTAAGTTCAATTGTCAGAAATGATATGCATTTTGTATTATCAATTACATATGGAGCTACAATTGCGCCAGTTGGGCAGTCTTCTATACAAATCACACAGGTCCCACACGTTTTATCTAATGGTAAATCAGGAACCAACTCAATATCCGTAATAACTTGAGATAAAAATACCCATGAACCGTAGTTTTGAGTCAATATATTTGTGTTCTTACCAAACCAGCCCACTCCTGCTCTTTCTGCTGCAGCACGATCATTCATCGGACCATCGTCCACAAAAATTCGCGTTTTGACATCTTCTCCAACCAATAATTTTAATTCAGCCACAAAAAAGCGTAATCTCTCCTTGATTACAGCATGATAATCTTCTCCCCAGGCATATCTTGCAATTTTTCCCGTTATTTTATTTTTATTCTTATTATCTTTAGTGTTGTACGAAACCGCCAACGAAATTACAGATCGGGCATCCTCAAGTAGCATGGCTGGATCATTAGCTTTTTTAACTCGATCCTCTGTATACCAAGGCAATCCATCCATCAATCCAGACCTAACTCGAGCAATACTAACTTTTTCATCGCGCACAAACTTCTCCGCAGACGTGATTCCGACTAAATCGAAGCCTGACTTTAGTCCTAATTTTTTTACCTGTGTTTCAAGTTTTAACATGATTACTTAGTATGCATTACTATCTCTATAAGATGTATCGTTGGTTGGCCCTTTTATCTGACATTCAACTAGCAATGATCTATTTTTTACAAATTTGCTGTTGACCATCCTTCTCACGTGGGAATATCCTTGATTATATCTATTTTATTATTGAAAGAAATAACAATGATTGGAGGGGTAATCAATGTCTGTTCCGCAAATTAAGGAACTCAGCCGAGCATATGGATTCGATGAAGTGGCTATAGCGCCTGGCGAAATCACGATTAACCCTGATCAAACAAATACAGAATTCTCCATAAATAGCCATACTTTCAAAATACCTGTTATATCATCTGCAATGGATGCGATCGGTTCACCGAACTTTGCCGGACATATGGAAAAAGCCGGAGGATTGTCAGTAATGAATTTAGAGGGTATACAGACAAGATATGCAAACCCGTCCGAAGCCCTATCAAGAATTATTGATGCCTCAGATAAAGATGTAACTTCTGTGCTCCAAGAAGTTTATTCAGGTAAAGTCGATACTAATTTAGTTGGTGAGCGTGTAGAAGAAATTAAAGCAACAGGAGCACGATGTGCTGTGTCAATAACTCCTGCTAGCACTAAGAAACTGGCTCCAATTGCCGCCGAGGCTGGCGCGGACATGGTTTTCGTTCAATCCACGGTTACTACTGCAAGGCATGTATCGAAATCTAAGCGAGGCTTAATATTCTCTGAATTGCTTGAATTAATTGATATACCTGTAATAGTAGGCAACTGTGTTTCATATAACGTCGCATTGGAGTTAATGGAAACAGGAGTTCATGGAGTACTAATTGGAGTAGGACCAGGAGCTGCTTGTACAACCAGAGAAGTAACTGGTGTCGGAGTTCCTCAAGTTACAGCAACATTACAGGTTTCAGCAGCAAGAGACGAATATTTAAAGAAAACTGGCAGATATGTACCAGTAATCACAGACGGCGGCATACGCACAGGTGGAGATGTATGTAAATCATTCGTGTCAGGAGCAGATGCGATAATGATAGGTTCTCCTTTAGCACAATCAGAGGAAGCCCCTGGTGGCGGTTTCAACTGGGGAATGGCTGGGCCACATCCCCGACTACCCAGGGGGACTAGAGTAAATGTTGGAACTCAAGGACCATTAGAGCAAATCCTTTTCGGCCCCACTTCAAAAACTAATGGTACACAAAACCTCATTGGGGCATTGGAAGAATGTATGGGTATGGTAGGAGCATTTAACATTAGAGAAATGCAAAAAGCAAACATGATAATAGCCCCATCAATAAAAACTGAGGGTAAGCACTTCCAAATGGGTGGAAGTTAGTTGCAAGGTAATATATTTCCAATATCACAACAATTTTTGAGCTTCAATCACCCTAGGCAAACCCAATAAGTCAGTATGCATGGTTACCTTGGACTTAGGTATTAATTCTGAGGTTAACGTAAATGCCTCATTTGAATTGTCAGAAAAAACCTCAAACAGCAAACTGCCTCCATCCGAAAGCATTGTATTTGCTTGTTGAAGCAGACGACGAATAATATCCAATCCATCAGTCCCGCCATTTAATGCTATCGTTGGTTCAAATTGGATTTCTTTATCTAATGTTTCATAAATATCTTTAGGAACATAAGGTGGATTCGAAACAATCAAATCAAACTTTAAACCTGGCTTAAAAGATGTTAATAAGTCTGAATTAAGCAGGTCGATTCTATCAATCATGTCATGCATCATGATATTTTTCCCTGCCATCTTTAATGCTTCAATACTTTTATCTACAGCGATTATCCTAACATTAGGCAAGTGTGATGCTATCGAAACGGCTATACAACCACTTCCTGTGCCTATATCAGCAATTAAACATCCCTCTTTAATCTGGTTAAGTGATAAATCAACTAATAGTTCGGTTTCTGGCCTTGGAATCAACACATCCTTGGAAACATTAAATTCAATACCATAAAACTCTTTAGTACCTAAAATATAAGGCGTTGGCTCACCAATCAGCCTTCGTTCGATCAATTGATTGATTAAAAGCATCTCATGTTCAGTTACTGTATCTGGCAAATGGGAGTAAAAGTCACTCTTGGTATACCCAAGGGCCGACCTTACTAATAATTCACATTCAAGAGCGCTATCAGCTATTGAATACTCCTTTAACTGATCAACACCTTTTAGCCATAAGCTTCGTATTGTTTGGTATTTAAATTCCTGATTCTTCAAGCTTAATTTGTTGTTCCCGATCAATGAGGCCATTTATAAATGGATCAAGTTCACCATCTAATACTTCATCAAGGTTATATTGGGACATATTAGTTCTATGATCAGTCACTCTTTGCTGCGGGAAGTTATAGGTACGCACCCTTTCGGAACGGTCGCCTGAACCTACTTGAGATTTTCTGTCTTCACTAATTTCCTTTTGCTGACGTTCCAATTCTTGTTTGTAGACTCTTGATCTTAAGACTGCCATTGCTTTTTCTTTATTTTTATGCTGAGATCGTTCATCTTGGCAAATAGCTAAAATACCAGTGGGTACATGCTTAATTCGTACAGCAGTGGCCACTTTCTGAACACTTTGCCCACCATGTCCACTGGCATGAAATATATCGATTTCTAGATCTTCATTTCTTATTTCTACGTCTACTTCTTCTGCTTCGGGCAAAACAGCAACAGTAGCTGCGGAAGTATGGATTCGTCCGCTAGACTCTGTCACTGGCACTCTCTGGACCCTATGTCCACCACTTTCATGTTTCAAAATACTGAAAGCTCCATCGCCTTTTATTTGAATTACGACCTCCTTCACGCCACCTGCTTCTGATTCACTAGTTGATAAAATCTCTAAAGGCCAACCCCTTCTTTGCGAATAACGTGAATACATTCGATATAAATCTGCAGCAAAAAGAGAGGCTTCTTCTCCTCCTGTACCAGCTCGGATTTCCATAATAACGTTCTTGAAGTCATTAGGATCCTTAGGAAGTAAAGCTATTCTCAATTCTTGTTCAAGATTTATTTGCTTTTCTTGGAGCTCAGGTAATTCTAAATTGGCTAGTTCAACGACCTCTTTATCGCTGTCGTTTCTTATAATTGATTTCAGCTGATCTATCTGCTCAACAACGCTTGTGAATTCTTCTGACAATTCTGATAGAGGTTTGATCATGGCGTGTTCCCTTAATAAACCTTGAGACTTACTAAAATCGCTAACTAAATCAGGATCTGCAAGCATTGTTTCAAGCTCATTAATACGAGTCTTAATTGTTTGTATCTTTTCTAACATTTTGTCGACAATACGTTTTTATTTATTATAGAACTCGATGAATCAATCAAAACTCGAAAGAATCTCAATAAGATTTGACTCTGGTATGATCTCTTGTGAATGTTCTGCGAAGTTTTTCAAAACCACTTCATTATTCTGTAATTCTTCATCACCAATAATAATGGCGTGAGTAGCTGATATAGAAGCCCCATACCTTAACTGGCTTTTTATACCCCTAGTTGGAGCCAAAACAGCTGATATTCCAGTATTCCTTATTGTTGAACTCAATAGCATTGCTTTTTCTTTGGCCGCATCGCCAATATGTGCCACTAAAACTTTTGAGGGTTTATTCGATTCTAAACAATATGATGAGTCTGCTACTGTAGAAGCAACTCGCTCCAGTCCCATGCCAAAGCCAATGCCAGGGGTTGGCTTGCCTCCAAGCATTTCGATTAAGCCATCGTATCTGCCGCCGCCAATTAGGGTGTTTTGGCTTTTCTCTACAGAAGGCACTATTTCAAATACAGTTCTAGAATAATAATCAAAGCCTCTAACTAATTTATGGTCAACCTCGTATGGAATAGAAAGGGAATCTAAATTATTCAATACAGTTTTCCAGTGTTCACTTGACTCTAAATTAATGTAGTCAATAGACCTTGGAGCGTTATTATTGATTTCAAACATCTTTGGGTCTTTGGAATCAAGAACACGTAGTGGATTTGAATGAATTCTTTCCTTGATCGGTCCAGGTATGTCACCTATTTGCGATTTTAGGTATTCTTGAAGTTTCTCAACATATAATCCACGACTATCACTATCACCCATTGTGTTTATTTTAATTTTTATGTCAGAAATATCTAATCGCTGTAATATATTCCATGCCAGTTGAATAACCTCAACATCTACTTCAGGCTCAGAAGAACCCAAAACTTCGATACCAAATTGATGATGCTGCCTATATCTTCCAGACTGTGGCCTTTCATATCTGAAAACCGGGCAAAAATAATAAAGCCTTACCGGCTGAGGCAGATTATGCATACCGTGTTCAATATAAGCTCTACATACAGGAGCAGTCCCTTCTGGCCTAAGGGTAAGTAAATCTCCACCTCTATCAGGAAATGTGTATGTCTCCTTTTCCATAACATCTGTCACATCTCCAACTCCTCTAGAAAATAGTTTGGCATCTTCAATAACTGGAGTATCAATTCGCTCATACCCAAATGACTCTGATATTTCTTCTAGAACTTTATTGATTCTGCGCCAAAGTAACTGTTGGGAGGGCATACGATCATATGTGCCTCGAGGGGCTTGAAAGATCATGTTGATCAATTTCCTTAAATATTTAACTTAAAATTTATGTAAATTCTAATAGTAATTAATCCGATTATCGCCCAATACGATGTCACTTCAAAGAGTTAAAAGATATTAAAATTTAGCTAAATAGACTATTCTTAATATAAGAAATTGAACTAATTGTTGAATATTAAAGGTAATTAACTTAAAACATCTGACATTAATATGGAAACCCTATTAAAAAAAGCTGGACAGTACATACCTGAGGAGCAATTGGATCTAATTGCTAATGCTTATGAGTTTGCTAAAGCAGCTCATAAGGGACAGACTAGACGCTCCGGAGAACCATTCATAGAGCATCCGCTACAAACGGCAATATATTTAGCCGAACTTAAGCTGGACTCAAAAGCGATCGCAGCAGCGCTGCTCCATGATGTAATGGAAGATTGCGATGTGTCTTATGATCAATTAGAAAACAAATTTGGATTAGAGGTAGCTAACCTGGTCTCTGGCGTAACTAAACTAACGCAGAAGGAAGCTCTAATCGATGAGAATGCAGTATTTTTAACAGATTTTGAAGAAATGAGTGTGGATCATTCTGATCAGAGTCCAAAATCTATTGATCGAGATTCATCATACGAATCAGAGACATATTCTGAAAAAGAAAGAGCTCGAATAGAAAATCTTAAAAAACTACTGATGTCTATGGCAGAGGACATAAGAGTAGTGTTAATAAAACTAGCGGATAGATTACATAATATGCGTACTCTTAAGGCTTTACCAAAACATCGCAGGATTTCTATAGCGCAGGAAACATTAGATATATATGCACCCCTAGCACATAGGCTCGGTATCTGGGAAATAAAATGGCGTCTTGAAGACCTGGCTTTCCAACATCTAAATCCAAATGATTATAAAAAAATTTCTAAAATGCTGAGATCTAAACGAACTGCAAGGGAAGATTATATAGATGAGATTCGCTCCAGACTTACACAATCTTTAAAAGAGGCGGGTATTGATGGTGTCGTAACTGGCAGGCCAAAACACATTTACTCTATTTATAAGAAAATACAACGATATCAATATCAAAACATGACGATCAGAGATATATACGATCTTTTTGCACTTAGGATTATCGTTAATCGAGTAAATGACTGTTACTCAGCTTTAGGAGTCGTGCACTCACTTTGGCGCCCACTGCGCGATCAATTTGATGATTATATTGGGAACCCTAAAGATAACTTATATCAATCTATTCATACAGCGGTATTGTGCAAAGGGGCTTTCCCTGTAGAAGTTCAAATACGGACTACAGAGATGCATGAATTAGCTGAATATGGGGTTGCAGCCCATTGGTTATATAAAGAGGGAAGCGATTCAGACCCACAATTTGATAAAAAAATGATATGGATACGCCAACTGCTTGACTGGCAAAGAGACGTAAGTGGGGCTGAGGATCTAATAGAATCCTTCAAAACTGATATATTCGACAATCAAGTGTATGTATATACTCCAAAAGGAGATTTAAAAGAACTGCCTATAGGTTCAACTCCATTAGATTTTGCTTACCAAATTCACACTGATATCGGCCACCAGTGTGTTGGCGCACATATAAATGGCAAATTAGTTTCTTTACAATATAAGTTGAAAAACGGAGATAGTATTGAAATTATTACAAGTAAAACTGAACGTGGGCCTAGTATAGATTGGTTAAACCCTAACTTAGAATATATAAAAACAAATTCAGCCCGACAAAAAATCAGACAGTGGTTTAATCGGCAAGAACAACGAATTAATATACAACGTGGCAAAGAACTGTACAGCAAACAAGTTAGAAGATTAACTACTGACATGAATTTGAACGAGATATCCAAAATTATGGGAACGGATTCTTCAGACGAGTTGTATCATCTAATCGGTACAGGCTCAGTTACTGTATCTCAGATAGCTGCGAAGTTAACTACCAAAACTACAGAATCCTCCAAGCCAGTTAAGCCAATTGGCCCAGCTAGTGGAATAGACGTGTTGGGAGTAGGTGATTTAATAACTCGAATTGCACAATGCTGCAGCCCAGTTTGGGGAGATAATATATCTGGTTACATCACTCGCAGCAGAGGAGTTACAGTTCATCGAGCGGATTGCTCGAATATTAAGAATGAAAATGTACAAGAAACATTAATAAAGGTTGATTGGGGTCAAGCCAAAAAGCTATATCCTGTCGATATCCAGATCGATGCTTACGACAGAGTGGGCCTTCTTAAAGATATTACTGCTCTTGTTTCTGAATATCGTGTTAATATAGCAAATTGCGAAACGCGCGAAGTCGCAGATCGTAGTATCATTACTATGACCTTATACACTCGAGGCATAGATGAATTAAACAAAGTGTTCTCAAAGCTAGAGGGTGTAAAGGGTGTTACCAATATAATTAGATCACCTGATCAATCAATTGTTTCTCACAAATAAATCGGAGTGTTTATTAATGCCAAGTAAAAAATCACATCGTGTGTCAGTTCGCAGGAATTTACGCAACGCGCCTTTGCGAACTAAAGCTAAAAATTTAATCACATCAGCAAGAACTGCAATCGAATCAAACGATCTTGATAACGCTCAAGAGTTGGTTCAAAACGCGGTTTCCGCTCTAGACAAAGCTGCAAAAAAAGGCGCTGTCCATAAATCAAACGCTTCCAGGCGCAAATCACGAATAATGACACAGCTGGCTGAAGCCAAAAAAGGACAGTAATACATCCTAATTTTACTTTAGAGTTGGTGTATGTTTATAAACCAACTGACCCTAGATAATCATGGAGTCGCTGTAAAATTGCACTGTTCTCTTCTTTAGAGAACCCGTCAACATTACTAACCCGTTTTTGAGAAACCCCGTCGACGGCCCCAGCCTCTACAAATCCATCTAAAATCTCCAGTTCTCTTTGAATTGAAGGAAGCAAGTTAATATTTGTTTTCTCAGATAGAGCGGCAATTAAACCGTATCCGCCCCAATTAGAGGTAGAGGCGATAATAAGTTCGTTTACTTTAGTAATACATGGTTTCTCAATCAGTATTTTTGGATTATTAGCAATTATCTGATCACAATTACCCATACCGACCTCATTGCCTCCATCTCCAACCGCTACAGTTTTAGAATGATTCGTAAAAAGATAATCTGTTTTCGCGTTGTACTCAGATATATCTTTGCCATGCATATTCCTGAATTTATATTCTTCAGTAAATCCACATCTCTCTATACCAACAATTACTGAAGGTTGATATTTCTTTAACAATTCATTTGCAAACTCATCACTCTCTTGATTTGAGAATATAGGAAAATCGATTACTTCTGCTGAATCACCAACAACCGACCTAATGAGTGGCGTGGTATATAAATCAGAAATATAAACTACCTTGTAATCTAACTTCGACAAAGCTTCTCCAATTACTACCGCACCAGGAGGACCATCAGTTTCAGTAGCCTCAGCTGCCAGAATATAAAAGCCTGTCACAATAAATACTGTACCTGAATTTTGTGACAAAATTTCTGCTGCCTGGCCACAAAAATTTGTTGGTAAATGTTCTCTTAACAAGGAGATGCCCCTCTTGTCGTGATCTAAAATAATTTCTTCAATTGTTTCCATATTTAAGCCTCATAGTTTTTTAATTCGCTTACAGAACTGAATATTCTTCATCAATCGCATCAGTTATAAACATGTAACCTGGAGCATGAGTAATCATTAAATCAGGTTTAGAATTCATAGCTACTGCTTGAGGAGTAACGCCACAAGCCCAAAATACTGGTACCTCATCATTTTTTACTTCAATCGGTTCTCCTAAATCAGGATTATTAATATCCTTAATTCCAATCTCTTCTGGTCTGCCAATATGGACTGGAGCCCCATGAACCGATGGAAAACGAGAAGTAACCTGAACAGATCTAACAACCTGGTGTTTTTTTATAGGTCTCATTGATACAACCATTGGACCCGCAAAGGAGCCAGCAGGATTTGTAGGGATATTCGTAATAAACATTGGAACAGTAGTATCCGTTTCAATATGACGAAGAGGTATGCCTGCTCTTATAAGAGCTGTTTCGAACCCAAAGCTACACCCAGTAAGAAAGGCGACCAAGTTGTCAGTCCAGTATTGTGCAATATCTGTGACTTCAGCTTCTAACTCGCCATTGCGGTACACGCGGTACTTTGGAATATCATACCGAAGATCGGACCCTGGTGCCAATATTACTGGTTCATATGATCCTGCTTCAGTGACTTCCAAAACGGGACATGGTTTAGGATTGCGATTACAAAAAAGCAAAAATTCGAAAGCAAGATCTTTAGGAACAATTACCAGATTAGCTTGAACATAGCCAGGTGCCATACCCGCTGTGGACTTATCCACTTCACCATTCCTGATTAAATTTCTAATTGCTTTGGGGTTGGTTGGAAATGTTGGAATATTCATTCGATTAGACTCCCTATATCCGTTATTTTATTTCACTGATTCAATTAAATACAGAATTTTATTATTTTCTTGATCTATCTTGCTCATTTTCATTGACTAATTCTTTTAATTCATACAACTTGGTAATTGCTTCTAAAGGAGTCATGTTCTCAAGCTTCAAACTTTTTACAATCTCGAGTAATTTAGACTCGGACAATCTAAAAGATAGTTGGCCGGCATGGATAATATCTCTGGTTTGAGTTGTGGTGCCGTCGACTGACTCTAATTCATTTAAGATGTGATTGGCTCTTTTTACAACTTCTTGCGGCAAGCCTGCCAATTTAGCAACATGAATTCCATAACTACGAGTCGCTGCTCCTGGAACAATATTATGCAGAAAGACGACTCCGTCCTTATTCTCAGACACCAGTACATTATAATTTTTTACTAGCGAGAACTTGTCTGCCATGCTAATCAACTCATGGTAATGCGTTGCAAATAAAGTCCTGCATTTTAACCTGGAATTAGAACTAATATATTCGATTATTGACTGAGCTATTGCCAATCCGTCATAAGTAGATGTACCACGACCCACTTCATCAAGCACAATTAAGGATTTATTTGTTGCTTGATTTAGTATTGATGCAGTTTCCACCATCTCAACCATAAATGTCGATTGGCCCACAGCTATATCGTCATTCAATCCAACACGTGTAAATATTCTATCCACCAGACCGATTTTTGCGTCGCTAGCTGGAACGAAACTACCAATCTGCGCCATTAGGACTATTAATGCTACTTGCCTTATGTAAGTAGACTTACCTGACATATTTGGTCCAGTTAACACAATTAGTTGAGCATCATCGTTAGACAACTCAGCATCATTAGGAACAAACTCTCCATATTGCACTAATTTTTCTACAGTTGGATGTCTGCCGCCTTTAATAACAATAGATGTTTCATTTTTTAATGCTGGCTTTACATATTTATTCAAAATAGCCACCTCTGCTAAAGACCTAACTACATCTATATTGGCAATAAACGCTGCAGTATTAAGAATATTTTCATATGATCCAGAAAGTTCAACACAAACTTGCCTATATATAGTTTTTTCAAGTTCATTTATCTTGTCTTTAGCAGATAGAACTCTAGATTCATATTCTTTCATTTGCGGAGTTATAAATCGTTCTGAATTCGCAAGGGTTTGCCGCCTAATGTAATCAGAGGGCACCTTACTTATATGTGTTTTACTTACCTCAATATAATAGCCAAACACCTTGTTATAGCTGACTTTAAGCGATTTAATGCCAGTACGTTGTCTTTCATCTTTTTCTAAACTTGAAATGTAGTCAATCGCAGAACCTGCATCAGATCTCAATTCATCTAATTCAACTGAATATCCTAACTTTATTACTTTCCCATCTCCGACATTCTGGCTAGGTTCATTAACTAAAGAGTTTTCTATCAACTCAATTATTTCTTGATGATCTAATAACTTATTCCCTATGTTGTTAATTTCCCTGATGGTATTATCAATTAAAACTTCTTTGATTTTCGGTATTTCAGCCAGACTTTCTTTAATCGCTATTAAATCATTAGGTGTTGCAGAACCAGACTTTGTTTTATTTATTAAGCGTTCGATATCCGAAATTCTTCGTAACACAAGGGCTACTTTCTGTCGTGCCGTTGAATTTGAATAAAACCAATCTACTGTTTTCTGTCTTCTCTCTAGTGGTTTAATTTCAATTAAGGGACGACTAATCCATTCCCTTAGTAACCTTGAGCCCATTGGTGTAAAAGTTTTATTCAGCACAGTAAATAGACTAGTATCTTGATCACCCCATCTTCCACTTTGAAACAATTCTAAATTATGGCTGGTTTGCCGATCTAAAACCATATAAGTTTCGATTGAAAAACTTTTTATACTATGCAATGTTGAAACTGCCTCAGGTTGATTATTCTGTAAATACCCTATGATGCCCGCTGCAGCTCGAATAGCAAGGGGAGAATTTTTAATACCAAAGGAGTCTAATGAATGTACTTTAAAATGACTTTTTAAAGTGGTAGTTGAAGATTCGACACTTTCAGATACTTTTGGAATATTACTTATATTTGTACTACTGAAGTCCACCAACTCAGCATCATTAACCAGTATTTCTCCAGGAGTCAATATAGATAGCTGCGCCTCTAGTTTATCCATCGGGATTTGCGAAGTGTAAAATTGCCCTGTAGTAATATCAGTGTACGACAAGCCGGCTTGCTGTTCTTCTATAACAATTGCAGCTAAATAGTTATTTGTTTTTGGATCAAGCATATTGTCTTCAACCACTGTACCCGCAGTTACAACACGAACAACTTTTCTATCAACAGGCCCTTTAGATTCACCAACATCAGAAACCTGCTCGCATAACGCTACTTTGTACCCCTTATTGATCAAGCGTCCAAGATAGTTATTAAGCGAATGATACGGGATTCCTGCCATTGGAATACGATTGGATTTACCAAATTCTCTGGAAGTTAAAGCTATTTCTAATACCCGAGATACGATCTCGGCATCGTCGTCGAATGTTTCATAAAAATCACCCATTCTGAAAAATAAAATTTCTTCAGAATATTGTTCCTTGATTTTGAGATATTGCAGACGCGCTGGAGTTGTCATTTAGCCATTGTAACGGTGAAGATATCAGGAGACAAAAAACTCACACGAAATGATAAATGTTGTTGCAACCTAATACGCTGTTTGCAGGGGGGAGATTAATCTTCTTTCCAAAATCTCTCTTCGTCCACCGTGAAGCCAAGAGGAGCCATCTTACCCTTAACATCTTCGATCATTCCTGGATGACCACATGCATATATTAAGGTATCTTCAAATGAAAGGCCGTTAGCAGTCACATAGTCTTCTACAATCTCGTTAACTCTGCCTGTCGCCCCCGTCCATGATGCATTTTTGTCCTCATCTGGTCTACTTACGGTAGGAACAAATCTCACTAGATCGGGATATTTAGAAGCTGCAGACTTTAGTTCCTCGTCATACGTGAATTCATCGAAATAACTAGCTCCCATTAACACATGCATTTCATGAACAATAGATTCTATTTCATTATTTTCAATTTTATTTATGTAATCTCTAATGAAACTAACGTATGGGACTACACCTGTGACAGTCGCAACTAACAGATGTTTATTCCATTCATTGTTGAAAACAAAGATACCCTTTGCCCGTGGCCTTATTGTAACTATGTCTCCAGGGCCTAAATCCCATATTAATGGAGTTAACACGCCGCCTTCATTTTCAGGCACTAGCTCAACAAATAATTCAAGGTCACTCTCATGAGGAGCTGAAACTATAGAATATGCTCTTTCAATATCATTTATTCCAATAGTGCAGTATTGACCCGGCTTAAATACATAACCATCAGGTTTTTCAATCCAAATTTTCAGCAAGTCATCAGTAATGTCTTCTCTTTTATTAACCTTTACATCTAGCAGCTTTTTTTGGCTTTTAAAATTTTTCGCTGGCTCTTTTATATTTGTCAATAGTAACTCTCAAATAAAATTTAAAAAGAAGGATTGATCCATGCATAGACTAGAATGCTATTAAGTAATTCACATAATTTTGTGGATATATATTCGCTTTCTTTTTATTATATGGTTTTTAATTTAACAGGAATTAAAGATAGGTTCTTCGCGCTTAACACAGGGTCTGGATCAGAGGTTAAATCGAGGCGTCCCGCATAGGAACCAAATAGTTCAGTGGTTGCCACTAGTCCCTGCTGAATGCCATTAATGTGAACCTTCAACTTTAATTTTATTTCATCACCTTCAAGCTCAACAAGATCTCCATCTTTAAGATCTAGCCCTTTTGCATCCAATGGGTTGATTTCAAGGATTTCTTCACGTGATATTTCATTTCTTTTATTATTTGTCACAAGTTGAAATTTGCGTTCGGACTGTAATAACACACGACCCTCGGCTAAAAACAATCGTCCCTCAGTATTGTTTAAATTAGCAGGTATATTTAACTTTATGCTTTTAAATTTGATCATTGTAGAATTAGTGTTTTCCTCGGCATGTAAAGTTGAGATGCCTTCAGATTCGTTGTGCGAACATGGCCATTGTATACCTGATGTATTTCGTAATTTTTCATATGAAATACCTTTGTAAGGTACAACTTGACGCCTAAGTTCATCAAATACTTGCATCGAAGTCTGATACTCAAAACCTTTTACACTTAACTCGTTCGCTATTTGACTCAAAACTGTCCAACTCGGTGTTTGATAGCCTTTCGCACCTATAGCCGAATTTAATATTTGCACCCTTCGCTCTAAATTAGTGTACGTCCCCTCTGTTTCAGCAAACGTTTCCGCTGGAAAAACGATATCCGCTTTTGCTGTGAGTTCGTTTTCTAAAGAAGCATGTACAATCAATAATTCAAGTTTATCTATAGAATTTACTAGTTTTGCTAATTCACCATTAACTAATGAAGGGCTATCACCGATTACATGTAAAGCTTTTAATCCTCCAGATTTAACTGCTTCGGTCATTTCATTTATAGATAAGCCTGGAGTTTTTGGAATTGAATAAGCAGCCATTTTTTCATATTCTGATATTTGTTTCTCATCATCTAAACTTAGATATCCAGGCAGCTTGTCAGGAATGCAACCTGCATCCTTAGCGCCCTGCTCGTTAGCTCCGTTCAATAATGGGTATAATCCACCACCGTGAATTCCTATATTTCCTGTAGCCATTGATAGATTTATAAGAGCCTTGACGCAATCAGCCCTAGTTTGCTCATTAATTGTTTCCAATCCATAAAGTATGGATAGCGGTTTGGACTTTGCAATAATACGAGCTGTCTTCCTTATCTCATCTGCAGATATTCCAGTTATGCTCTCAGCTTTAATAATATCGAATGCGACTACAGATTTTCGCATATCCTCAGAGTTGACTGTCTTTTCGTTTATAAAATGATGGTCATCTAAAGTTTCATCAATAATAACCTTTAGCATTGCTCCAATAAGAACAGATTCGGTGTTTGGCTTAGGTCTTAACCAAATAGATGCGATTTTTGTCAATTCAGTTTCCCGTTGATCTATAACAATAAGATCAGATCCATTTTTAACTGCATGTTTTATTGGCAATGCCGCCACATTATGCTGTTCAGTCATATTCGCTGAAACCACCAAAATCGATTGGGACTTTTCGAGGTCCCAGATAGAATTTGTTCCCGCATATGTACCGAGCATCTGGCCTAAATATTCAACCAATTCCGGTCTAATATTAGAGGACACATTTACGTTATTGGTACCCATAACACTACGTCCAAACTTTTGCGCAACAAAAGCTTCTTCATTTGTTGACCTTGAAGATAACAATAAATAATATTTATCATTATTTCTGTAATCATTTATTTTTTCAGCAACAGTCGAAATTGCTTCATTCCAACCCACTTCTTTTAATTCTCCCTCACTTCTAATCATTGGAGCTGTTATTCGTTTTTTACTATTAACAAAATTGTTTCCAAACTTTCCTTTGTAACAAGACTGGCCTCTATTAACTGAAGACTGGCTATCTGGAATTGCACGAATAAGCTTGTCTCGCTTATTGATTTCGAGCTTCATGGTGCAACCAACGGGACAGTGAGGGCAGACTGATTCAACAGTTTTTATCGCCTTATCCCATTTATAATCCCGTTCAACTAATGCTCCAGTAGGACAGGCATCAATACATGCTCCACAAAACTCGCATCCCGACTCGAGCAATGAGGTTCCTTGAGAAGTTCCAATTACAGTCTTACCTGCTCGATTTAAAAATGTTAATGCACTATCACCTCTAATCTCATCGCATACTCTGACACATCGTCCACAAACAATACATAAATTCATGTCCATATCCCAAAATGGGTCAGCTGCCTTTAAAGGTATTTGCCTATTCTGGTATGTAAGAGGAGTCTCCATATCCATCTCTAACCAGCGAACAGTATCTTTTAATTCACATCTCTCGTTCTTCGGGCATGTCACGCAACGATCATTTACCGATACATGGCGCAAACATACATCTGCTGGTCCACATAACTCAATCCTATGACATGTTAAACATCCATGTGGATGTTCAGACAATAGCAAATCCATTATACCTCTTCGAAGTTCGACAATTTCAGGTGTGTCAGTTTTTACAATCATATCTGGGCTAACTGGCGTTGTGCACGATGCTGGAGTACCCCTGACACCATCAACTGAAACCACACACATACGACACGCTCCGAAAGGCTTTGTACCCGGGTAATAACATAGATATGGAATATAAACTCCCGCTTCCATTGCTGCCTGAAGAATCATTTGTCCAGGTTTAGCTCTAATCTCTTTACCATCAATATTGATAACTAGATCTTCACTCATTTTTTTCTCCAACTTGATTTGCAATTTGAATGGGAACTGTGTTTTTGATAGGAGCCTCTGCAAATGGTCTTGTATTTATTGGAGTGAAATGCGGTTTATTGCATGACCCAGTGAGGCACTTTCCTTCATCAACACAAGCGCTCCAGTCTTCTTTAAAATGCTTCATTGCTGATTCGATTGGGTTGAATCCTAATTGTCCATGCCCACAAAGAGATCCTGCTTGCATTGTTTGACCAATTTGCTTCATTAATTCAACATCACCTAGTCTAGCTTTATTAGATGACATACGTTCAACAATTTCTAACAAATTAGTAGTTCCTAAGCGACAAGGAAAACATTTTCCACATGATTCAAATTGACAAAAAGCAACAAGAACTCTGGTAAGATCGACTGCACATGTTCGATCGTCAGCAACTATTATCCCGCCTGATCCTAGTATAGCCCCAGCCTCTCTCATTTCATCAAAATCTAAACGTATTTCTAGAGAATCAGAGCTTAGAACTCCTCCAAGAGGTCCTCCCGTTTGTAACATTTTTAGTTTACGGCCATTAGGAACACCACCACCAATATTATCGATTACATCACCAATTGTTAGTCCCATCGGAACTTCATATAAGCCCGGATATTTTATGTTACCGCTGAGACAAATAATGGCAGTACCGGTACTCTTGTTTACTCCGATGGATGAAAACCAGTCTGATCCATGTTCAAGAATAGATGGTGCATATGAAAGAGACTTTACGTTATTAATAGTACTAGGACGACCCCATACACCATAAGCTGCCGGAAAAGGCGGCCTCGCTCTAGGCATTGACCTTTTACCTTCAACAGCCTCCATAAGCGCCGTTTCCTCACCAGCTACGTACGACTCGCCTGTCAAAGACACTTCTAAATCAAAACTAAAATCAGATCCAAGTATGTTTTTACCTAACAAACCAACTTCATATGCCTGCTTGATTGCATCTTCAGTAGCATCAATTGGGCCATCATGGCCATGCCTTATAAAAATTATTCCATTTGTGGACCCAGTAGCATAAGCAGCTATGGCCATACCTTCAATAGTCGTGTATGGGTCACTTTCTAAAATGGATTTGTCATTAAATGCTCCAGGGTCACCCTCTTCACAATTGCACAAAATATACTTCGGTTTCTCTCCTCTAGTCATAAAGCTCCATTTCACACCAGTTGGAAACGCTGCTCCTCCACGTCCCCTTAAACCAGAGGATTTAATCTCTTCAATTACATCTTCGGGTTTAAGATCAGTTAAAGCTCTATTCAATCCCAAATATCCACCACGAGCTATGTACTGATATATATCTTTCGGATCAATATGACCGGCATTTCGAAGTGCGATGCGATTTTGAAGTTTAATCTGAGGCAGTTCATTGAAATCAGGTAGACCTTGTAGATTATTGGTTCCTAGATTTTCCACTCCTAGTAAATTTTTCTTTGGAATTTTCCCTTTAACCAAACATCTATCAACCAAATCATGTACTAAATCTGGAGTTACATTGCCGTATACAGCACGATGTTTATTAGGCAACAAAATATCTACGACGGGAGATGCGTAGCAAATACCTAGACATCCTACTTCACTGACATTTGCCTCAATACTTAATGAATTTAACACCTCTTTAATCTCGCCTAGCGTTTCATATGCTCCCGAAGCTTGTCCACAACACATAGACATACCTATTTTTATCCAAGGAGCACTGCCTTTTGTAAGTTCTGACCACCTAGATTCGGCTAATTCTTTTAGTGTCTCATATGAACTCATTTGTCAGACCCATTTATATTTTTTCTCAATTCTAAAATATGAGATTTAGCCTGTTTAGCTGATATTTTTCCATACATCCGATGATTTATACTCATTACGGGTGCTTGAGGACAAGCACCCAAACATGTATTGAACTTAAATGTAGCAATTTTATCGATCGTATCTCCTTCTCCATCAAGCTCTAATTCATCTAAAACAGCCTTAATTACATCTGTTGCACCAACTAAATGACAAGACGGTCCCCAGCATACCTCAACGGTATTCTTGGAAGGAGGGTCAAATCGAAAATTTGGATAAAATGAGGCTACTCCCCACACTTCATTAATCGTTGAATTGTTATATTCAGCTACGATAGATATCGCTTCGTCAGGAATATAACCCAATTCATCTTCAATCGATAGTAGGGATGATAACACAGTCACGGTCGGTCTCTTTTGAGTTGTTACAGCTTTATTTATACGATCCTTGAGATCCTGTTTTTCTGAATCTGGCGTAGGGTCTATTTTAGGCGTTATATCCGATGACAAGCCTGATCTCCTAATTTGATAAATGATTCACAAATGCTACCAGCAAATCCTACCAGAAAGATATTGCTGCAACAACGCATTTCTAATTTGATGAAATGTAGTCTTTCAATAATAGTTTTGCTACTTCACGCCCCATACGTACTGAGTAGTTAGTACCCCTGTCCTCTGGGTATATTTGAGTAGTGTTGGCTAGATATAGACTTTCAAAAGGGGTCCTATGGGCTGGAATACGTTGTGAATAGTTAACACCGATAATCGGCTGCGCCGCTCCGACTTTGTGATAATAACTTTTAACAATCCATGATTTATCAAAGTCAGGATTTATCTTGTTTATATGTGGCAAATATTCGGCCAACAATTCTTGGTGATCCATTTGGTAAAGCGGATGATCTACATTAAGGTAATTTGATAAGTAAACCACATGTTTACCACCATATACAGATGAATCTATCATGTTCGTATGTTCAATAAGTCCAACGAAAGGTATTGATCGATCAGCCACATTAAGCCAATAAACGTTAGTTATGGGTCGATCTAGTATCAATATAATGAGAACTGCAGACATATACTGCACGTTTAAAAGTCTATTCTCATATTCCTTTGGCATTTGCGGGACAAGTTTTGGAAACACAAATGAAGGTGTAGTGGACAGGATTATGTCAAACTTTTCAGTACGGTCCTTGTTAGATACAGAATCGGATTCAACTGATAGTCCTACAGCTTTTCCATCCTTAATGATTATCTCTTTAACACCTGTAGATAATCTAACTTTACCACCCATTAATTCAATTTTCTCAACCAAAGTGTCAAAAATTTCAGAGAAACTACCTTTAGGATAGCCTAATAGTTCTTTAGTCATACTTTTGCCACGTGAGGCAAACCTAGTGTGTATTTTCCCCCAAAACCACGGCATACCTATTTCTTTATAATGTCGATCTCCAAATTTCCCACGTAAAAGTGGACCCCAAACTACTTCGTATACCCTTTTACCAGCCCAGTTTTTTATCCATTTATCCGTAGTCACATGCTCAAGAGATTTCCAATCTTTTTTTGTTTTCAAAATCATTGTTACTATACCCATACGAATCCGATCAATGATACTTAAAGGAGAAAACTTTAAAAGATCCATAGGCGTAACCAGATTGAAAATTTTGCCGCCGTGAAATATCCCTACTTTTGACTCATGCCATTCCATACGATCAGAAAGTCCTATCTCGGACATTAAAGATAATATGTCAGTATCTGAAGTAAATAGGTGATGATATCCCCTCTCCAACGGAGTAGATTCAATATCAAATGTCGATGCTTGGCCACCAACAAATGAAGCTTTTTCATATACGACTACTTCTATACCAGCAAGTGCTAAATCATAAGCCGCAGCTAAGCCAGCTGCTCCTGCCCCAATAATTCCTACTCTCAATCTTTATCCTCTGTACTATTTTCCCCCAAAATCCATAATCGATTAAGGGATATGTTGTCCCACCACAATATTATCTGCCCTAGCAATATTATAGGTATAAGTAAAGTAGCATGAACCACTGCTGCATATCCAGCAGCTGCAGACCTATCAATTATCCCTAAAGGAATTAAAACCAATGTCTCACGGGCAATTATTTCAAATAGCCCAATACCGCCTGGTGCGGCAGGAATTGAAGCTCCAATGTTAGTAATTGCTGTCACTAGAACGGATATAAGCGCTAAATTAAAGTGACCACCTAAATGGTTTTGGAAATCAAACGATATACCTATGAGGTAGAAAAGCGCTGCCTCAAATAGCCAAATGGGTACAGAAACTATAAACATTCCCATTATTAACTGTGGGCTTTTTAATGCCGATAGGCCGGCTACGAACGTTTTGCACAGTTCATATAAGACTGTTTTTATTCTGCCAGGAAGTATAGAAAATATTTTTGCCGTGATTTTTAATGTAAATTCCGGGTATCGAGCTACTAACATAAATACCGTAAAACACAGTACAAATGGAATTGTCGCGCATAACACTATCACCGGCCATGCAATCCCCGACCTCTCGCCTAGTCCCTCAACTACTCCTCCTACACCCAGTGGAACAATAAATGCAATAACAACAATAAATATCAACAACGTAAGCGCATCAATCACACGTTCAACAAACACGGTCGCCAATGCAGCACTTACACTTACACCCTCCCGTTCTCGAAGATAATAACTTCTGACAAATTCACCCAACCTCATTGGCAAAATATTATTGGCCATATACCCGACTACCACTACAGGATATAGCCTGGACATACTTATATACTGCATATGTGTTAACAACATTTTCCATCGCAATGTTCTAAAGAGCAACGATACCAAATACATTGCAATGGCTGGCAAAATGAACAAGTAATTAGCCTCAACAAGAGAATCGAACATCTTAACGACATCTACGGTGAGTAGAAAAGCAATGAGCAAGATTGCAGTTAGTGAAATTCCAATCCAAGTTTTATAACGATTCAACATAATTTATGAATATATTTTTGACTATGGGGCTATCGGGACTTTTCAAATTGCTTAGCAAGTTTTCTTATACGATTTGGACCTGTATTTGGCACGCCATATTTTTATTTTAATTCAAGAGATCTAAAGTTTCGCATCTCAGGATCATCAAAGTATACATATGCATCTTCGCTTGACAAATTATGATTGAGGTCACGATATAGAAAATAATCGATAGACCTTGTCCATGCAGATCGATCACTTATAGATAGAATTATCTTTTTTAAACTGAGGTCTCTGTAAGTATGTTCAGGAAACCACCATCTATGCCTAAACCTAATTCCTTCTCCATATTTTTCCTTTAACGGTTCCTGAACGGCTAATTTGTTTTGCGAATGAATGATTAACACTTCCTGTTCCATCATGCTCGAAGGTAAATGTTGTCCATATTGAGGGTATCCTGTCATGGCAATATCCCTCAAATACCATGCCCAAGGCCATTGAAATCCGCTAGTCGAGTCAACATCAACAGTCGGCTTGTTTCCACTTTCTGCCTCTATCTTAGCTATTTGCCTCGCTAATGATGGCACATCGGGAGAGGTCTGTGTATAAACCAGCATTTCCACAGGAATATCTCCGTTTTTATAAGTAGCTATAACGCCACTACGAACACTTAGGCACAATAAAATAAAAATGATACTGAGTCCAATGACCTTAATAGAGGTTTTATTTTGGTCGTTTATTACCAAAAACCCTACTCCTAACACAACTAAAACTAAGCCAAAAGCCAACAAAAGTAGCATCCAAAAATTATCAGCGTTCCCATCTATACCAAAGAATGCTAATCTCCAGGCAAAAAACAATAAAGCAAACATTAGCAATACAAGAAAGCAGTTTTTCAAACTAACAAGTTTTAAAACTGTTTCGTTTTTAAAATAGTCGCCTAGAACTTTCCCTGAAAGAACTATCATAGGTAACGTTATATGAACCAAAAGCCAGGGCATTTTCTCACTAGCTATCGTATACATTAAGAAAGTCGCTATTGACCAAAATATTAGGAATTTTGCAAAAATTGCGTTCCTCTTAAAATAATAAATAACTGATGTAAGAGAAACGAATAATGGAAGAAATTCATATAAAAGGGTAATTAACAAATAGTAGTATGCAGGCTGATTACCACGACTCTCTCCCTGTTGAACTACCCAATAGCCAAGAGATTGCCATAAACCTGATCCAACGCCGTTCATATTATGCAAAAATGTAGTGTGAAATAATATCCATGGAATATAAAAGGTCAAGGCACATATTATCCATGTCTTCCAATTCCAGCGAAGGCCAATAACACAACCTATAAGAAAACAAATTGCTATCAATGCGCCTGCAAAGATTAATCCCCCACCAGATGGAGACCCAATATTTGGTCCGATTTCAGAAGCAAGAACTAAATTAGACCCGGCAATCTGAAAAATAGAAATGAATCCTGACCACAGCGGAAGAGAAAGTGTCCATAATACAATTAAAAACACTGTTTCCCGGGAACTATGTTGTAATGATATTGAGTCCTTCAACTTAATGAAAGCTGAATTAATTAATATCACAATAACCTGAATAATTGATATCCCATAAAGATTATGCTGTTTATATACCAGGTGTAAGTTTCTACGGATCAATACAAATAACAAATATATTGAAAGAATAGTTATCGTAAAGTATGTGCTCTCTTTTGACGAAAATGATAAGGCCAAAGCAAAGGCGGTTCCAAACAAATACCGATTTTTGCCAGAATCTAGATATCTCCACAGAAACGCTATTAAGGTAAAAGTCCAGACCGCCATGAGAATGTCGTTTCTGGCAAAACGACTAAAGTATAGTAGTGCGGGGGAAAAAGTTAATAGCAAGGCTGTTATAAAACAACCCAATTTGCCTAATTTATCTCTAAGCAATAAAGGGCAAAGAATTAAGACAATTCCAAATAAAGCATACAGACTCCTTGCTGTAATGTCTGTAACTCCAAAAATATAGAAAAGCACAGCATTAAGCTCAAACTGCAGCGGTCCATGCATCATTGGATTATGAACATATCCATTTCCTGCAAATAATTGCCATGAAAAATAAGCATGTAAGCTTTCATCATGGTGCAATGCCCTGGAACCTAAATCCCAAAAACGCATTATGCCTGCGCTAACCAGCAATGTTAAATAGGCTAACACCTCAATTCGATTGAGTTTTAAAAACTCCATACTTTTAATTATTAGGTTGAACAATACCCTGGTGTATATTCCACCAAATAGCTTAGTTTTAAAACTGATATCTTCTATTCTTAACATTTTATTCAAATAGGATTACCTAATCTTATAAATAACTACAGTGTCGGTATCGAATACTTTAGTCATCAGCCCTTCAAATTTTTCCAGCCCACTAGTTCCATATTTTCTCCTCTCTCTTGGACCAACGTAAACATAACTTACGTCATATTTAACCAGCAGAGAGTATGCCTCTTGAGGATCTAAACCCTGATAAATCCTCTCAACATCATCCGCACGCTGGGATAAACCTAAATCAGAACCTCTCCACTGTATTTCATGTGCTGGCCAACCTAAAATTGTTGGTATTCCTGTGCTAGCAGAAATTCTGCCGTATTCACTATAAGAAGTCCCCACCGCTTCAACTAATGCTTCATGCTTCTCAGATGTATTAATTAGAAAATTGATTGCCGCTAATTCATCGGGGTTTTTGTTTTTTATGTACTCTAATCCATCTAAGCTTTTGACTTCGGCTGTATCCATCTTTGTAAATGCTGCTGCCGGAGCATAGTACAAAGAGATTGAAAGTAAAACAACTGAAATCAAAACAGAACTCGCCACGATTAATTTTTGTAAACCATCAGATTTTATTAATAAATAACCCACGTAGTACGCTACAACTCCAAGGGAAATCGAGAGCAGAATCCAAGCCTGATAATACAACTTAAATATAGTGTTCATCCTGCTTCCGAATTGATCACTAACTATTATGAGCTCTGGAAGCATTATCAAAGTAAAGCCCGAACATACTAAAACCAAAATTAGCGATAGACCCGCTGTTTTAACCCCACCTATCCTGCCATCCCTAAGGGCATACATTGCAGAATAAGCAGCCATGAATATAACAATCATAATGGGCAACAATTTAACAAACCGGCTCAGAACCATAACTTTCGAACTACCAGTCCACGCAATCAAAACCAACCAAAACAGAAACGGCAGAATAGAAATTAGAGCTGATATACAAGCGATACCAAACCATCCATGCCTCAATTGTGATTTGGAAAAAACATATAAAACAAAAGGTATAACTAACAGCAAAAATAATCCCCAAACAACAAAGAAATGTATGGGTCTTGAAGTAATATCTGTTACTGGAGACAGGCCTGAAAATTGACTTTGGAAATAGAAATAATATGGTGAATATAGCAAGAATGTAGCAGCAAATACAATTACTAGGATTGGTAAAGCTCTAATCAAAATATCTAAAATAGAAAGTCCATGGTCTTTGTATATTTTAAAAAACACAACGCCTACAAAAACTAACCCGAATATAGGCAAGTCCCAGGTATTAATGAAGCCAAGAGCTCCCAAAATGAACCCTATAAATATGAGTTGGCTACCATTATTTCGAAAAGCCGTGGCATAATTAACTATGACTTTTTTAATGGGCAAATTAGATATAAGAGTAAGGCCGGGCAGCATAATCCTCTGACTTAGCGCAAAATTTGTAACCAAACCTAAAAATAACATCACAAAAGGCAAAGATAAAAAGTGTGGATGCAAATCCCCTAGCAGGGTGGAAAATAACGGAAATTCATGAATTGTATAGTCCAGGCCGACTCCATTCTCAAAAGTATTTATAACTCGAGTTGCGCGCCACCACCACCAAAACTCTGTGGGTCTCCAGCTATCTGTTAGATTGACTATAGGTCCGGTAATCCCATCAATTGACAGCCAATCCCAAAATGACTCGCTACCAATACCATTAAATCGCAGGAATTCTAATACTCCTTCAAAATTAGATGATGCCAGCAGCACCATTGATGAAATTAGACCGGCAAATATGGCGAATTTAATTTTTCCTCCATCAATTTTTATGATGTTATATACCAATCCAATTACACCTATAGATGTTATGGCAGGAATTAAGGAGAGGGCTAAATTATACGCAATACTGGGTTTTATATTCACGAGGTTAGAACAAAAAGCTATGATCCAATACCCAAAATAGTAATAACTAATCGACTCACCCCGAAGCCATGGATCCTCTGGCGGCGCAAATTCGGTCCTCACAGATGCACTCAATAAGGCCATATCCATAGGTTGCTCTGTGTGTGATATAGATGGGTCATAAAATCTATAAAGTGTCCACAGTGAAAATAGTGCTAAAAATATCAATTGAGTTACTACGATTAACCAAATATGACTTTGCAAATGTTGAACGATTTGCTTTCTATGCCTACAAAATATGTAGATAGACGGAATGGCAATAATGATTAATGATAAAGCTGGTCCAAAGCCGTCTGCCGGAACAATATGAGTGTAACTCAGAACCCATGACAGATATGCTGCAATGACCATGCCTAGGGGGATAGATAAGGCAATCCCTCTGTCAGGCAACCACCTTAAAAGCAGAAAACTTATAGGAAAAGCAACTATTCCTATAAGTTCAATCATGAGGATCCAAATTAACGGTTCGCTCAACTATTTCCTCCAGCATTAGTACATTAAGTGAAAATGTACCCTTAGTTTACATTGAATAAGTGATTTAATTTATATGCTGTACTGAAATCTATGAAACAGACAAGTTATTTCATGAGGGTTCGGAAAATAAATCATCTGCAAATTGATTGGGGTCAAATACTTGCAAATCCTGTAATTGTTCTCCCGTACCTATATACAAAACCGGCATTTCAAATTCAGTGTAAACAGACAAGATAACACCTCCCCTTGAACTGCCATCAAACTTTGTTAATACAATGCCATCACATCCAATTGAACCGAGAAATGCCCTAGCCTGCTGCAAGCCATTTTGGCCAGTAGATGTGTCCAAAACTAGAATTGTTTTTGGTTGTACTATTCCAGTTTTCAAAGCCACTCGAGACATTTTATTTAACTCCTCCATAAGATTTACACTATTATGCATACGGCCTGCAGTATCAATTAAAACAACGTCCTTTTTGCGCGCTTTTGCTGCTTCGATTGTATCGAACACGACAGCACTTGGATCTGACCCTTGAGAGTGAGCGACAACATCTACATTTAATCTTTCTCCCCAAATTTTGATCTGATCAATTGCA
The DNA here is from genome assembly GCA_009392275.1 of SAR202 cluster bacterium. Taxonomy (GTDB): domain Bacteria; phylum Chloroflexota; class Dehalococcoidia; order Lucifugimonadales; family UBA2962; genus UBA2962. Next base: position 95,597 of record VFGV01000011.1, on the reverse strand, counting down.
GCTGCCCTAAAAGTATCTGCAGCACCAATGATCACATTATGTCCAGACTCAATATACAAATAGGCCATTTTTGCCAGAGTTGTTGTCTTTCCTACACCATTAACTCCAACAAATAAAATCACAATGGGATTATTAGCGCCTGAGGGCTGTAAAGATTTAATTAGTGATGAATAATCTACTCCATTAGCTAACATGGACTTTATTTGAATCTTTACAATGTCAAAAACCTCACTCGGATCATGGATTGCTCTTGACTTAACATCAGTTTTGACTTTATCAATCATATCTGAGGCAATAGATACTCCCACGTCAGACAGAATTAATGCTTCTTCGAGTTCATCCCAGATAGTTTCACGCAGTGATTTCGTTTTAAAAAGTGAGTTTATCTTCGAAAACCATGTATGGCCTGGGTTTTGAATCAGAGACGCCTCGCAGTTTTGTTCCCCGCTAAAATCATTTTCTTTATTCACACCAAAATTGCTCCTAATACAAAAAGCTCATATCGCCCTTAATGAAGATTATCATTGGGCCCAGATATGAGCTAGTCGAAGTGAGATGTATGTTATTCTAGATTAAGTGCTGAAATCTCCTAAAATCTTTCCTTGCCTCATCTGCGGTTGGGCCGCAATTTGTTCTCCTCCCATTCAATGATCTCATGTAAAAATCAAACCCTGATTTTAAGTTTGAACGCTTTCTCACATTTCTGAATATTTTTGTCATTAATCTTTCCTTTACTTTTACGCTTTACAGTTTTTTGACGACCTTTAATATAAGTATCCAGCAAAAGCAACATCAATTAAATATATAATATAATATAATTAATATTGTAATTTATGATAATAGGAGTGGGTTTAATATGGAGTTAAGAGAGCTAAGAAGTTTCGTTTCGGCGGCGCGGTTAAGAAGTATTACAAAAGCCGCGGAGGAATTAAGTATAGGCCAACCAACTGCCACTACGCACATTAAAAAACTAGAAAACGAACTAGGCACTTTACTATTCGATAGAATAAAAAGGCCAATTCAGTTAACGGCTGCCGGCACCACTCTAGCTGATTTAGCGAAACCATTATTAGATGGTATAGACTCTTTGCTGGATGAAACCGGTATCGCGGAACAGATAAGCCCTGTTAGAGTAGCTGCAACACACGACATAATCCCTCACAGATTGTTGCAAGTAGTGAAAATTTTTTTAAAGCAGCACCCTCATGGACATTTAAGAATATTATCAGGAAGACGGGATGAGGTTTTAAACATGGTCTCTGAAGGCGCGGTGGATATAGGTCTTGTTCCTGGCCCCGAAAGAGGTGTTGATTTTGAATTCCAACCATTATTTGCTTATGAAAGAGTTCTAATAACACCACTGGGACATCCTTTATTAAATTCAACGATTACCTCTTTAGATGAAATTGCATCATGGCCATTAATTATGATGGGAAGAGGTACCTATACAAGATTAATGCTTGAGACTGAATTCAGGCGCAAAGGTCTGGAATACGAAATAATTGTTGAGTTAGATAGCATGGATATGATTAAGCGTTACGTAGCATTAGGAATGGGCATATCAGTTGGTCCACGTTTAGCAGTTGACCCTTCCGACCACGAATCTTTTGGAGTTGTTGGGCTCGCACATATGCTTCCAGTAGAGCAGGCAGGCATTGTAAATCTAAGGGGGAAAACAATGTCTACACCAACCAAAGCGTTCGTTCAGCTATTAAGAGACACGTTGTCGGTTTCTTAATCTAATATGTTTTCACACCTACTAATACAGCTTTTATTATTAGGCGATGAGAATATTCTAGTCTTGGAATACACGTGACAAGGCTAATACGTGAGTCGTCTGATCCTGATATTTTCAATTCGTCGGCATGCAACACCTCAGATGAAGTTACTTGATATAGATATTCTCCTGTGCTGCTATGAAATATTATGTCTATACCTCCCTCACCGATCTCGTTGATTTCACGCAACAGTTCAGGTATTTCCGGTAGTCGACGAAAAACATTTCCTTCACCGCTGAACGGACTTTCTAAATGACCAAAAAACCACCCATTACCTATTTCGCCCGGATCTGCAGTCTCTGGAATATGGCCAACTGTATTATTAGGAGTCTCATATTCTCTACTGTCTCCAAGATCAATAATTCCTAATTCATTAACAGTTGAATCAATATTCAGCAAAGGAATTAAAATTCTATCGGCCGTGCCTTTAGGTACCAATATTATAGAGTCTTCGAAAGATAATACTGGATCGAATCCTACTGACATATCCGCCTGTTGCCTTAAATCAGATCCGGTTTTAATTGGATCATGCCAATATTTTGGATGAAATAAAACCCCAAAGTGCATGTTGGAAAAATGTACTGGAAGGTCAATTACTGATAATTTTTGATTATCTTGTTCATCTATAGTAACCGCAATGCTGTCAGGAATTACGTCAGTATTAAGCCTAACATTTAATTGTTCAAATTTAGCTTTTTCATTAACGGTAAAAATCAAATATCCGCCAATAAGCAATAGAACAACTACCCCAACCGCTATCAGGGCCACGCCTAAACTTAAACGTTTATTCAAGCCATACCCATATTGAAGATTAAATTAATCGGATAATTAATTGGCACAATTTATCTCCATCACCAAGAACTTAAATTCATACTGAAAAGCTACTTAGTAATTAAATATTGCCGAGTTACTTCAAGAATTAAAATTGATGTTACCCACGAGTTCTTGGAACGTGGCTGTCTCCGCTACTTATCGGTTCATTTATATAAACGTCACCATTACGAATTTTTATGTTGTACCCGCAACTCGGTACACTGCATACCCAGGCTTTATAGTGTATTGGAGCCCCTTGGCTACCAAAATCAGACAATGGAAGCAAATTGCCATCATTATCACACGCTTTACATATTGGAAATTCAGAACCCATCTTCGTTTACCCCTTATCTTGTAACTAACAAATTAAACACTACATGCTGAAAGTATAGCACTCAATTTAAATTAGTGAACTGTCACTTTTTTACAAAACTAGTCTGACATTGAGCAAGATAGCTTTAAGTCAAATTAAAAAGTTTTTTTGCATTACCACCTAAAATAAGCTTCTTATTCTGCTTAGATATACTACTTTGTTCAATTTCGCCTATTATGCGTGAGAAATTAAGTAATGGATAGTCGCTTGCTGCAAGAATATGATTCGCCCCGACTATGCTGGTTACAATTTGAAATATTGTGTGGTCATACAAAAATGGCGAGGCTGCCGTATCAAAAAACACAGATTCTAATAATTTTCGCACCTCTGGCATCAAACCATAAAACGGCATCCCTCCACCCCAATGAGAAAGTATAACGTTCACTCCTTGAGATAAATTTAATAAAGTTTCTAGCTTATCTGGAGTATTTGTACCTTTACCAGCGTATAAATGTCCAACTGGTTCAGAACAATGTATTGCCAAAGCAAGATCGTTTGATCTTATTTCCTGGATAATCGGGGCAATCAGTTCATACCCACCTTGATTGAACAGCTGATGGTCTAGATGTAATTCGCCAATTCCTTTCAGCCCTCTCTTGGCCAAATATCTGACCTGACCTAATACATTCTCAGAAGAAATATCTATTGATCCAAACCCAATTAAACGACCATGAAACCGATCACAGGATTCAGCTATATATTGATTAGATTTTTCAGCAAGGATGGAATTAGTCCACCCAATACCCATAACCACAGATACATCTATCCCATTTTTATCCATTACACCAATCAGCTCATCTGCGGTCGCCATCTTAGAGCGGGGATCACAATATAGTTCACTGAATGTTTGGTCCAAAGATAAAAGTGATTCCCTGTCACGAATAAAATCAGGAGGGAAAATATGGACGTGAGAATCTACTATCAAATTCGACCGTAACTGTCTTCAAAACGTTCAATATCTTCTTCATCAATGACTTCGCCCGACTGCACTTCAACAATTTCTAATATCTCTTCACTGGAATTAAACAATCGATGACTTACACCCTTAGGAACATAGGTCGATTGATTTTCCAATAATTCATAAGATTCATCCCCAACTACCACATTTGCAACTCCTTTAACAACAACCCAGTGTTCTGCACGATGCTTGTGGCGCTGTAAAGATATCGACTGCCCGGGATTAATTCTTAAATGCTTCACTTGGAATCCATTGCCTTTATCTAAAATCTGATAGCTTCCCCAAGGTCTATGAGATTTTAGATGTCTGGAGTGTTCAGTACGTCCAGCTAAGCGGATTTTTGAAACTAATTTACCTACATTATTAATTTGCTCTTTAGAAGTTACTAATATTGCATCATCGGTTTCCACTATGACAACATTATCAAGGCCCACCGCTACTAATAAACGTCCATCCGAGATAACTATTGAATTAGAAACATCCTCGGACAAAACGTCACCCTTTATAACGTTATTTTTATTATCAGAAGTAAGCTTGTTACCGATTGCTGTCCAGGTCCCGAGATCAGACCAGCCAGAGTTGTATCCAAAAACTATAGGACAAGGATCTCCGCGATTTACATCTATATTTTCAGCAATAGCATAGTCAATTGACTCTGATGGACAGCCGTCAAAAATTAATCTATCTGGCCTGAAAAATTCACCATCGACTAAACCTTTATCGTAAGCTTCAGAACACAACTTGCTAATATCCGGGCGAAATTCATTAACTAATCCCATCCAAACACTGGCCTTCATCATGAACATTCCACTATTCCATAAATATTGTCCGGATTCTAAGTACTTCTTAGCCATTTCTAAACTAGGTTTTTCTACAAATTTAGCAACTTGAAAAACATCATTATGACATTCAGTAAGTTCAGGGGACATTGGAGCAGTTTTTATATATCCAAACCCAATCTCTGGAGAGGTTGGAGGAACGCCAAACGTTATGAAATATCCTTGATCAGCAAAGCTTTCTGCTTCTTCTACTACTTTGTGAAAGACTTGTGATCTATCAATGTGCTGATCGGCAGGTAATGCGAGCAATGTCGAATCTTGATCATTTTCCAATGACCAAAGAGCAGCCAAAGTTAAAGCTGGTGCGGTGTTTTTCCCTGTTGGTTCAAGTATCGTCGCACCTGGTAACTTATTTATTTCCTTGACTTGCTGATTTATTAAAAACCTATGCTTTTCATTGCAAATTATAATTGGAGACAAGCTATTGCAGTTTTTAGTTATTCCGTCTAAACGCAGTATTGTTTCCTGAAACATAGTGTGTTCAGTTGCTAATTTAAGAAATTGCTTTGGAAACTCTTCACGAGATAAAGGCCACAGCCTTGTGCCAGAACCTCCAGCCAAGACAATAGGTCTAATCATTGAAGTCAAATGTAGTGATATTTATTAACATTATTAAAATACAAATCACACTAGAGTGTTTCTAAACATTGTTTTCACAAACCTCGAAAATAATAGGGCTTTATTTTATAAACAATTGGATAATTTTTAGTATACGATCAATAGTAAGCAAAATTATAGTAGGCAACTACATGTTATTAGCCTGTAACGATAACCCATTGTAACTGCCTATTTGCTAAATACGATGATTTGACATTAATTAAAGATAGATTAGTTCAAAAGCTGTTAATAGGTGGGTTGGTTTGTATTCGTTAACGACATTATTAAGAAATTGGCGTGTCAAAGTTGTTCTTCCTTATGTCACGGGAAGACTATTAGATATTGGCTGCGGTAATAATCAATTAGTAAGATCTTATAATGGTAATGGCACTGGAGTAGATATTTATGATTGGGGAGATGTAGATTTAATCATCGATGAGTCATCGAATATACCTTTCGAAGACTCTAGCTTTGATACTATTACAGTCATTGCTGCATTAAATCATATTCCGAACCGAGATGATCTGCTAATAGAATCATATAGACTGCTCTCACCTAATGGAAGATTAATAATCACAATGATTCCTCCACGGGTTTCTTTTCTATGGCACAGACTTAGGTCTGGTTCTGACCCAGATCAAATCGAAAGAGATCATCATGAACACGAGCTATGGGGGATTAACCAGCGTGATTTAAAGCAAATGATCAATAAAGCCGGATTCAATGTACAATCAGAAATTAAATTCATGTGTCGAATAAATACGATGACAATAGCTAAAAAAATTGATTAATAAAATCGGACTCAAACATTGAACACGTTAAATACAGATCGTATTGGACTGAGAATCGAAAATGATCCACGATTATCGATGGATGATATTACAGAAATAGTCATTAATGCGGAGAATGCTGGATTCGAGTCAATCTGGATACCAGAAGGCGGAGGGTATGACTCGATTTCTCTAATTGGATACCTATCATCAATTACACAAAGTATCCGACTAGGCACAGGAATACTTCCGATTTTTTCAAGAACCCCAACTGCGATGGCCATGACAGCAGCAAACCTGGATAGAATGACCAACCATCGTTTTTCACTCGGATTGGGAATCGGACATAGACTAGTGGTAGAAAAAATTCATGGTGGTAGATTTGATGATCCTGTTGGCAGAACCAAAGAAACCGTTAATATCATAAGACAATTATTCAAAGGGCAATCCTTCAGTTTTAACGGTGAACATTTTCAGATTAATAATGCTAGACTTGGGCTGGCAGCTAAAGATGTGCGCGTGCCGATATATCTTGCTGCTCTAAGACCAAAAATGATTCAGATCTCCGGACAAATTTCTGATGGTGTTTTATTAAACTGGACTGCTGTAAGCAAGTTGCAAGATTTTGTCAAAATTTTTAAATCGGCATACAAGACGGCAGGTAATATAGTGAACCCAGATATAGCTGGTTATATTAGAACATATGTAGGATCTAAAAATATTGACGCCGCACGAACAAAACTCAAAAAAGAAATCGCACAATATTCTAGGCACCCGAATTATCGAAGCTTCTTCATCTCCTGTGGATTTGAAAAAGAAATGGCCTCGGCTGAATCTGCTTTAGATTCTAATGATATAGATAACGCAATAGCATCGATATCATCAAATATGGAAAAGGAGGTGGCTCTTGTTGGCAGTCCCGCTGATTGTTATGATCAAATTGCCAAGCGCAGATCATTAGGCCTTGACCTACCTGTGTTAGCCCCTTTCGGAGTTAGCCAAAACATAAAAGTCGATTATTTAAACGCTATAAAAGCATTTGCACAATAATAAAGAAAGGTTGTTAAATTAAAAATGGCTGGACAGAGCAAAATATATAAAACTTTAGGAATTAAGCCCGTCATAAATGCCCATGGCCACCCGACTGCGATTGGTGGCAATAACCCTTCAGTAATAGTAAAGCAGGCAATGGAAGATGCCTCTCTTGACTACGTAAAAATGAGCGAATTAGTTAAGGTTTCGGGCGACCGAATCGCAGAAATGTTAAATGTGCCTTTCGCCATGGTCACACCAGGCTGTTCAGCTGCTCTTTCACTTGGGGCTGCTGCATGCATTACAAGAAATAATGAAGATGATATTGAAAAATTACCCGATGTAACTGGGCTGCCGAATGAATTCATAATACAAAAACAGTTGCGGGTAAGTTATGACAAGGCTGTAACTGTACCTGGGGGAGTATTAATCGAAGTTGGCAATGAACAAAACACTACAGAAAAAGATATTGAGGCAGCAATCACCGAAAACACAGCTGGCATTCATTATCTGGCAGGAGGATTATATGATGATCCACATGAAAGAGAACAAAGAAATGATATTGTCCCATTTAACAAACTAGTGAAGTTGGCACATCGAAATAATTTGCCTTTATTAATAGATGCAGCTGGTCAAGTATATCCAACGGATCGATTAAGTCACTATGCTCAAAATGGAGCTGATTTGGTCGGATACGGCGGAAAATATTTTGAAGGTTTAAATACTAGCGGCTTACTAGTAGGGGCCAATGAGCATCTAATGCGACTTGCATATAGATTAAGCTTTGTCGGTTTCGAATATGAAAATACTAGGGTTTTCGGCCGCTCTATAAAAATGGACCGCCAGACGGTAGTAGGAACTTTGGTGGCACTGGAAGAATGGCTTAAAATGGACCATGAATCACGTTTGGCAAACTATGAAATAAGACTAAATAAGATTCGAGATGAAATTGCACGTCTTCCAGGCATAACGGTAACTGACTTTCCGTCCAAGGGCATGATCGAAGGCTTAAGGCTTATAATCGATAAAAATTCATGTAAGTTATCAGCAGATGAATTAGAAAATGTTCTTAAAAATGGCGACCCAATCATCCATCTAAGAACTGATAACGTTCCTAATTCACTCATAATACGAATACAAACTGTAGATGATGGTGACGAACATTTAATACTCAAAAGGTTACAAGAAGAGTTAAGTTGAACTCGATTAAATCAAAATGTTAAACATAGAGCTTATCCAGTCGGACACAGAAAACGTTCTAAATGCCATTCGTCGACGAGGGGAGGAGCCTCCTATTAATAAGTTGGTTTCATTAGACAATAAACGTAAATCAATTCAACAAGAATTAGATAATCTAAGATCTGAAAGGAAAAAATCTAGCCACCAGATTGGTCTTGAAAAAAACCCTAGTAAAACACTGATTAGTCAAATGAAAGCCTTAGGCCAAAAAGTGAAACAACTCGAGGCTGAATACAAAACTACTCAACAAGATATTCGTACCATAATTTTGACATTACCAAATATCCCTAGGAATAACGTCCCTGACGGTACCGATGAGTCATCAAATCAAATTGTCCGCACTCTAAAAAGTTCTATTGAATCTATCAAAAACCCTGCTTCTTACTGGGAAATCTCAAACAAATTAGGGCTAATTGACCTGTCGGCCTCAGCAAAAATATCAGGATCAAGGTTTTATGTACTTAATAATAAATTGGCAAAATTACAACGTTCACTAATATCCTGGATGCTAGATACTCATACCGAGAAGCATGGCTACAAAGAACTGTATCTGCCTTACTTAGTGAACACCGACACCGTCACAGGAAGCGGACATCTACCAAAATTTAGTGAAACTATGTATCACGACCAAGAAGATGATTTGTGGTTAATACCGACGGCTGAAGTTCCAATAACTAGTATGTTTAGAGATGAAATACTAAACCCAGACCAAATACCCTCTCAATTTGTTGCTCATACACCTTGTTTTAGAAGAGAAAAAGCAGCTGCCGGAAGTCAAACTAGAGGCATTAAGAGGGTGCATCAATTTGATAAAGTCGAAATGTATAAATTCGTTAGGCCTCTAGACTCCGATCAAGAACTTTTTAAACTGGTAGATGATGCAGCAACAATTATACGAGAGTTAGAATTAACCTATAGATTGGTGGAGCTTTGTGCAGGAGATTTGGGTTTTTCCGCTGTAAAAACTTATGACCTAGAAGTTTGGGCTCCTGGTAGTCAAGAATGGCTAGAAGTTAGTAGTTGTTCAAATTGCGATGATTTTCAATCAAGACGAGCAAACATAAGATATAGGCCAGAATTAGGAGCGAAACCTATATATCCCCACACCTTAAACGGCTCAGGGTTGGCTATACCACGAATATTAATTGCAATAATCGAAAATTATCAGCAAGACGATGGGTCTGTGATTATCCCGGAGGTCTTAAGAAAATATACAGGTTTCGACAAGATTGACTGATAATCTCATTAAAATAGTTAATTCAAAATAAATTTCGGAGATCTTTTTTTAAAATTTTACCTAATGCGTTTTTAGGCATTGTTTCAATAAAAATTATCTCCTCCGGTTTTTTGAAACTCGATAAAACTTGTTTACAATGTAATATAAGGTCATTTTCGGTAACATTTGAGCCTTCTGATTTGATAACGAAAGCCACAATAATCTCACCCCAATGCATATCGGGTTTTCCTATTACCGCAGTTTCTTTAACGCCAGCATGTTGCAATAAAACCATTTCGACTTCATGAGGTGAGATGCGTTCTCCTCCTCGTTTGATAAAGTCTTTTGTTCTTCCTTTGAGAAAGATGTATCCATCTTCATCGATATATCCCATGTCTCCAGTATTTAACCATCCTTCATTGATGACTGAGCAAGACAAATTCTTGTCATTCCAGTATCCATCCATAATCTGATCAGAGCGCACTAGTATTTCTCCAACATGACCAGGAAGCATATTTGTTTGATTAGAATAAATACGTACATCTACTCCTTCCAAAGGTTTGCCTATAGAACTCAATCTATTAAGTTTTTGCTCAATCTCAGATTCGGTGCCATCCAAAACATGATCTTCAGGTGTTAATGCGGCAATTGTAGAGCCAGACTCAGTTTGACCAAATGCATTAATAAAACCAACGTGTGGCAATCTTCGAATGGCTTCAGTTATAACGTTTAAGGGCATGGGGGCCGCGCCATAGGTAATCATCCTGAGACTAGAAAGGTTTGTTGCACTGAAAGATTGATCTTCTAGAATCATCTTGAGCATTGTAGGGACCAGGGTTGTCCTGGAAATTTTATGTTCTTCAATTAATTCAAACCATTCTTTGGAATGAAATTGACGCTGAATTACTAACCTTCGACCTTCATAAATCGAAGCAAATAAAATGTGCATCCCTGCAACATGATAAAGTGGCATGCTGAGTAAAACGACTTCATTATTTTCCATATCAGGAAAAATACTATTAAGTAGTCTGTCTGTTATTGATTGATGAGTTAATGTAACGCCTTTGGGACGGCCAGTAGTGCCTGAAGTATAAAGTATTATCGCTGGGTCTTTAGCATCAGTTATAGGGTAAACATCATTTTTGTTTTTAATAATATCTTCATAAGGGATCCAATTCTCCGAACATGGGTTGCTTTGAAATGAAATCAAAGTGAGCTCATTTTTTATACTGCCTACAATAGATAGAACCATTTCATGATAATCAGGCCCGACCACAATGACCGAAGCTCCAGAGTCATTTATACAGAATTCTATTTCAGATGATTTGGCTCGATAATTTATTGGTACAGATATGCCTCCCGCTCTAGCAATGCTGTAAATCAATTTGATCTGTCTATCTGTGTTAACATCTAGAAATGCAACTCTGTCTCCAGGATTAACCCCCATTGACATTAGTCCTGATGCAATAAGATTTACCTCATGATCTAACATGGAGTATGAAGTAAATTCATTGTCGAATACTGTCGCAACCCTGTCGGGCATAATTTCAGACACTATAGAAAGAGTTTCTGAGAAGTTCATTTTTAGTTATTCAATTTCACCTTTTCCATCAATCTGTTTTCTAGGTCTAACCCAATAGAAATTGGCTTATACCACCCATCGATTGCTGCGGTTTTAATAGCAGTTAATAACGTTAGGTCATTAAGAGAAATGTCTTCAGCAAAAGAGAATGCGGTTTTTAATAAATCATCGTAAGAAACAATTTTATGTAACAAGCCAAGCTCATAGGCTCTTTTTGCAGTCATACGATCATGTCTATCGCCCAAAAACTGTCTCATAGCATGTGTCTTGCCGATTGCTCTTGGAAAGCTTTGTGTTCCACCTGCACCTGGTATAAAACCATGTGCCACTTCTGGCATAGCAAACACCGCATCTTCAGCAGAAATCCTAATGTCACACAAAGAAGTTATCTCGAGCCCAGCCCCTATGACGTATCCATGAACTGCTGCTATCAGGGGTTTTTTAATCTGACTTAATAGTCCCCACAGATCTCTTTGCTTTCTGATCTTTCTAGATTCTGCTTGAGATTTACTCTTGCCAAATTCAATTAAATCAGCACCAGAACAGAAGCCTTTTTCTCCTGCTCCATAAATAACACAAGCTTTAGCCTCTTCGTCATATGAGTAAGCCATTAATGCATCATAGATTAAATCTCTCATAGATTGAGTAATTGCATTTATTGATTCTGGCCGATTCAATTTTATGCTAACAATAGAGTTTTTTTTGCTATATACAATAGATTTATCAGTCACCCTGAAACTCCGGCTTCCTTTTCTCAGCAAATGCGAGCAAGCCTTCAGCTCTATCATTAGTTGAGTGCAGTAATGTGGCCAGATCAAGTTCCAGACGCATTCCTTCTTCAAGATTGAGATCGGAACCTGAATTAACTGCCTCTTTTAAATATTCCACTGCTATCGGTCCATGATTAGAAACTGTTTTGCCAAATTCAAGCGACAATTCTTCATCATTTAGCTCAGATGTAATATCGGATACTAGTCCATACTCTAAAGCCTGCATTGCATCAATTGTTACCCCAGTGAGCATCATATATAAAGCACGTGAAGGACCAATCAAGCGGGTAAGTCTTTGTGTGCCACCATCCCATGGCATACAACCAGATTTAATGTTAGTTAAACCAAATTTTGTTTCTCTAGCTGCAAACCGGATGTCACAGGCTAAAGCCAATTCTAATCCTTGGTCCAAAACTTTACCATGAAGAGATGCTATAGTGATTGTTCTGGTATTAGCGAGATGGGAAGATATTCGATAAGAGTGCAAATCGATACCTTTATATGAACCTTTCAAAGCTGATCCATATGAAAAGTTACTACCATTAGCAGACAAAACTATGGCCCGAACGGTAGGGTTATCATCGAAGCTGCTAATTGCTTCTTTTAATTCGGCAACCATTAGTTGATTAATTCGATTCGACTCATCTTTGCCTTGAATTCTAATCAAACCCACATGATTGTTAATAGAACATTGAACAGTAGAAAGGTTTCGTAATTCAAAATCTGAGTCACTTGTCATGTGAAATCCTTTCCAAGTATTACTAGTCTATGTCAGCAGGACTTACTACAACCTGCCTATCAACTCCCGAGCCAGCACTCTGAGTAATAACTTCAGGGTTATCCGATAACGCCAGATGAACTAGTCTACGGTCATAAGCACTCATTGGTTCCAGTGTTATCGATCTGCCACTTTGAGCTACTTTTAGCGATACATTTCTTGCCATATTTTGAAGAGATTTCTTCCTTCGTTCCTGATATCCACCCACATCAATTATTGCTTCAGGCCTAAATCCAAGTTCAATGTTTGATATAAAATTAACCAAGAATTGCAATCCTCTTAAAGTTTCGCCTCTACGGCCAATTAAAAGTCCCGAATCCTCGCCTTCCACATTAAATACAGGCCCACCTCCATCTTCTCCAATAGCATGCCTTAAGGTTGATACAGCATCCACACCCATCAAGTTTAATAAATTATCCAGTACATTGGACACTGTTTTGACCACATCACCCGCAATTTCGTCAGGCCCGAAATCAACGATACTAACCCTGACTTGCGCCTCTTCAGACCCTATGCCGAGCAGCCCAGGTTTTCCTCTACTAACGACGTCTATTTCTACTTCTTCTCGATTTACGTCTAACTGCTTTAGCGCTAACTCGATTGCGTCTTCGACGGTCCTCGCTGTCGTCACTATATTGTTCTTTTTCATTTGCTACCTCTTCGTCTCCTGAAGAAGCTAATGCTGCTGCAGGAGAAGGTTGTGATACAACCTGAAAATTAAGTATTTTAAGTATGGGGTCCCATCCCGTTACAAATCCTTGAATGACAATTCCCACAATATTTGAAACTATCCAATAAATCGCCAGCCCACTTGGAAATTGTATCGTAAAAAATCCAAACATAACCGGCATCATCCATAACATCATACGATTTGTTGAGTCTTGTTGAGGAGATGTCGACGGCATAGTAGTCATTTTTTGCATTACAAACATTGATACGCCAACCAGTACAGGCAATATTATGCGGGTAGGATCTGGAACTGCCAAATCAAGCCCCAAAAAGTCTCCGTTTATTGGCACTGCCTTATGTACAGAAGGAAGCCACCAATATAGTTTGTTAGACAGAGTTGCTAGTCGTTCCGGAGTGGACGGAAGTGTTTGTATTATAGCTTGATATAAACCAATCCAAATCGGGAATTGTATAAACATTGGGCCCAGGCACCCAAGTGGGTTAATACCATTCTCTCTGTATATGCGCATCGTTTCCTGAGATACTTTTTGACGATCGTTTTTATACCTTTCCTGCATCGATTTAAGCTTAGGCTGTATCGCTTGCATCGCTTTCATTTGTTTGCTTTGTTTAACAGTTAATGGAAACAGGATTGCGCGTATTATTAATGTAAATAATATTATCGATATGCCGAAATTAGAAAAGGCCACTTCATAAAGAATCACCAGGCTGTTTATCATTGGCCTGATAATTCCTCCATTCCAGATACTACCTAAAAATTCCATTCTACATATCCTCGCTTAGCATCAACATGCTTTAGCTCGATCAAGATCAATATTGTGATCCTCAGTAACATAATTCCATTTTTCATCCGGATCACCATTTGCTTTTATATTTATGCCAATTATGGTGCGATTAGAGAGGCCCATATATATAGCCCCCTCTCCTTTTGCAATACTAGTACGCAATTTATGCCCTATATTACAACGCTTTTGGCTAGCTCCTGTTTTTAATGAAACCACCCTTAGCTTTCCATCATCAGACCCAAATATAATCCATTCTTCATAAATTATTGGCGATCCAATTATTGGTCCATCTGTTTCCGCTTTCCATGTTAATTTTCCGCTACCGATCTCTATTGCGTATATGTTTCCATCGAGCGATGGTGCATATACATGTGTTTCAGAAGTTGCTGGCTTACCCCAATACCATCCCTCAGCCCCTGTAAAACGCCATAACTCGTCCCCAGAGTCTGCGTCCAATGCATAAAATACTCCATCAAAACTGCCGAATAAAATTATGTTGGCTGCTTTACTTGGAGGCGTAATTATCGCGCCTCCAGTTTCAAAACTCCAATTTAAGGAACCATCATTTAAATCCAGAGCATAAAAGTTTTTATCCAGCGATCCAAAAAATACCTGGCCTTCTGAGATTAACGGCTTAGTCCAAATTTTGGAACCAGTCTCAAAGGTCCACAAGTTTGAGTTATCTTCAATATCAAATCCATAGATGCTGCCATCTGATGAACCCACTAGCAGTATCCCTTCACCATACTCTACGCCACCAACAATGTTGTCTCTGTTTTCACCGATTGGGATTGGCTGTTCCCATAAACTACCATCGAATTTAGATAATGCGTATAAATAACCATCATAACCCGCAACATAAATTAGATCACCAACAATAACGGGGTCACCATAAAACGCCCTGTTACTTTCTTCACCAATTGACGGTTCAAAATGCCATATATAATCACCAGAGACTGCATCTATTGCTATGATTTCACCCTGCATGGTGCCAGTGTAAAGAATGTTGTCCTCTATGACTCCACTAGACCAACCTTCAGGTCGTGCAATCCCTCCGCATGCACCTCCAGGAACACATGCAAACATAACTATACCCGCCAAAATAAGAATAAGCAGGTGTATTGACTTAAATGAGCCTAATTGATAATTCAAACTAACTATATTTTTCTGATTCAAAAGTATAAATCCATTTTTTCAATTACGGCACTGGATCATATCCGGTTTTGCCAAAAGGACGACAGTTAAATAGCCGAGTAACCGCCATAAGCGAACCCGTGATCACACCATGTTTCAATATTGCTTGATATGCATAATTGGAGCATGTTGGCTCATGCCTACACATAATCCCTAAATATGGAGAAATGTGCTGCTGATAAAACGTTATTATCAGCAGGGTAAACTTTTTCATCGTATTTATCTCTCTTTAGATTCTAGCCGATTAGCCGTCATGCCAGATTTTATTAATAACTTCGATACCGATATTTCTATTTCTTTATAATTACAGCCTATAGAGCCTTTCCGTGCTATCAAAATCGCATCCCATCCTCCAATATAATCAAATCCAGACACAATAACCCGCAATCTGCGCTTCATTTGATTACGTATAACAGCGTTCCCTATACGTTTACTAACTGAAAAACCAAATCTGGTCGCGATAAGAGAAGGTGTTTGGCTCGAAGCCACCAATACAAACTTTCTATCCGACCAACTTTCACCCGATTTCATTACCCTTTGGAAATCCAATTTTTTTCGAAGACTTTGAATTGTAGGCAATGTATTACGCTAGATTGATAATTACTATTAATCTATACCTGAACTGTAAGCTGCTTACGACCTTTAAAGGTGCGTCTTTTGAGGACGTTTCGGCCTGCACGAGTTTTCATTCTGGACCTAAATCCGTGAACTCTCATACGACGACGATTTTTTGGTTGGTAAGTTCTTTTAGACATAACTTTTTGTGTTAATTTCCAATCCGATTATATTAGCGCCCACATATTGGGGTCAATTTCTTTCCAATGCTCTCCAATGATTTAAATAAGCTTAAATCAGTATCGTTTATTTTACCTTTGACTCTATTATTAATAAAGCATTATACTTTTGTTTATGAGGAGCCACATACGAATATGAATGAGTCAAAAGACAAAAAACTAGCTTTGATTGCTGAACTTACCGAAAACGCAGTTAGTCTTTGGGGGGCCAAACGAACCGAGGCTGCTGCCAATAACATTAGAGAAGCGGCAAATCATATATTGAAAGTTAATGAAGCTAAAATTGACGATAGTGAGGCACCCCTTTTCCATCCTCCTATTCAAAACCCTAATTCCAGTGCTTAAGATCCAAAGATCGTTCTAAAAATAATGACAGTAGGAGCGCATAAATAGTCAATAAATGGTAATTAGGGCTTTAAGACACCTTAATCAGCGTTTTACCTAAATTCTCCCCCCGTAACATACCAATGAAAGTTTTAGGGGCATTACTTATACCTTCGACTATATCTTCTCTGTATTTGAGTTTACCCGCTTTTATCCACTTAGAAATCCTCTTAAGAGCCTTATCATACTGGGCCTCATACGCAAAAACTAAAAACCCCTGCATCTTTGCCTGAGATTTTGTCAAATGAAACAAATTTCGGGGACCTAGTTCAGGCTCACTAAGGTTATATTGAGAGATTTGTCCGCAAATAGCAATTCTAGCTCCTGTATTAATTCTCTTTATAACTTCATCAGTGACAAATCCACCCACATTATCAAAGTAGATGTCAATTCCATAAGGACAAGCTGAATCGAGTGACTTTCCCACATTTTCGTTTTTATAGTTTATCCCCGCATCAAACCCTAATTCATCGACAATATATCTAACTTTTTCGTCTGTACTTGCTGTGCCAATAACCGTACATCCCATTATTTTTGCTATCTGTCCTACAACTTGCCCAACTGCCCCTGAAGCCGCTGAAATTACTAAAGTATCACCGGCTAAAGGCTGACATACATCTAACAAGCCAAAATAAGCTGTAAGGCCAGGCATTCCAAGAATTCCTATACTTGACTGTATAGGACCCAACAGCGGGTTTACTCTTCTTAAACCGACACCCCTAGATAAGGCATAGGTTTGCCAGCCAAAATTTCCTTCAACAACTTCGTCCACGGAGAAAAGTGGTGTCCTTGATTCCACTACTGTGCCCACTGCCCCGCCAACCATAACATCCCCTACCTCCACAGAAGGAGCATAGGACTCTGCATCATTCATTCGGCCTCTCATGTAAGGGTCCAGAGATAACCAGTCTATTTTGACTATTAACTCTCCTTCATTAAGTGATGGCATTTGCGAGTCGACTATTAAAAAATCTTCCTCCGTCGGATATCCTCTAGGCCTAGAAGCTAAGATCACTTTAGTGTTCACTCTAGTATCCAATTTTTTCACCTTTGTTGTTGTAATTATTTATCGTTATTTCCTAAAACTTGAGACTGTAATTCGCTTAAAGATATAATGCCTTTTTTCGCTAAATCTAAGGCTTCAATTAGCTGATCGTATCCAAAAACAAATTCTTCTCCTGTTGCTTGAATCTCTACAAATTCTCCACTTCTAGTCATTACCACATTAAAATCTACATCTGCGCTCGAATCTTCTTCATATGAGAGATCTAGCATTAACTTTCCGTCTACAATGCCAACACTCGTAGCTGCAACAGGGTATTGTAATGGACTTTGATACAAATCACCGCGGCTTATTAATTCTAGGCAGGCTAATTCGAAAGCCACGTAGGAACCTGTTATTGCTGCAGTGCGAGTGCCCCCATCAGCCTGTAATACATCGCAATCTATAGTTACGGTTCTTTCTCCTAGTAGACTCAAATCAGTTACTGCTCTTATTGATCTTCCAATCAACCTTTGTATTTCTTTTGCCCGGCCTCCACTTGAGCGAGATCTACTGATTCTGGTGTGTGTTGACCTCGGTAACATAGAATATTCTGCTGTGACCCATCCCTGATTCTTCCCTTTCAAAAATGCTGGCACACCTTCTTCAACTGACACGGCGCAAAGAACTTTCGTATTACCAGTTTCAATTATCACGGAGCCTTCTGCATACTTCTGTACTCCATGAGTTATTTTAACTTCTCGCATCTCATCATATCGGCGGCCATCATCTCTTTTCACTGATAATCCCCTTAGCAAATTCGTTTAGAGTGTAGTCTATCAGTCTATTGGTTAATGCTTCCGCCGTGTAAGATATTTATAGTAATCGAATATGCTTATTATTCAAAAACGATTTAATTACTGGATTAATGAAAAAAAATAGTACTGCACAAAATATAGAAGAAATTGTAAATAAGGCTTTAACGGAGTTAAAGTCTACCAAAACCTTGGCAGATCTTGATAAATGGAGAATTCAGTATCTAGGCCGTAAGGGCTTAGTTGTTCAATTGAAAAGGTCTATATCTGACCTGCCATCGGCGGAAAGGCCTCAATTTGGCCAAGCTGTAAATAGTGCATCAACAGAACTAGAAACAAAGCTGATCGATCAGCAACGAAAAATTTCCTCCAATGACAAAAATGAGCCAACAGAATCGATAGATGTAACGTTGCCTGGAGTGCCAACAAACAACGGATCGCTTCACCCAATTACGCAAACTATTCGAGATATTTGTGAAGCCTTTACGTCGATGGGATTCGAAATCATCGAAGGCCCAGAAGTGGAACTGGACTATTATAATTTTCAAATGCTGAACATACCTAAGCATCACCCAGCCCGAGATGGCTTTAATACTCTTTGGATTGATCAGGAGGATTCTAATGGTGAAAAACCAATGTTGCTTCGTACCCATACGTCTCCAATGCAAATCAGAACTATGGAAAAACAGGATCCTCCTGTACGTTTGGTTGTGCCTGGAAAAGTATATAGATATGAAGCTACTGACGCGTCACATGAATGGCATTTTTCACAGATTGAAGGGTTAGCAGTTGATAAAGGGATAACGTTTGCTAACCTTAAAGGCACGCTATATGAATTCGCTCGTAAATTATTTGGGGAAGATGTTAGAGTTCGATTTAGATGCGATTACTTTCCATTTGTTGAGCCGGGGGCAGAAATGTCAATCGACTGGAATTCTAGAACTAATGAAACTGGAGAGGAAAATTGGATAGAAATTTTAGGTGCAGGTATGGTTCATCCTAAAGTTTTACATGCCGTCGGATATGATACTGATAAATACACAGGCTTCGCTTTTGGTATTGGAGTAGAAAGGATAGCTATGCTAAAGCACGGCATCGACGACATCAGACTTTTTTACAATAATGACATCAGATTTCTTGGACAATTTTAACGGAAAATGCTTGTACCTTTATCTTGGTTAAAACAATATATAGAGATTGATTTGCCTCCAAGGCAAGTTGCCCATTTACTAACAATGGCTGGAGTAGAGGTTGCCGATTACCGAGAAATTGGCGGACATCTTGATAGTAAATTTATTGTGGGTGAGATTATTGAAATCCAATCTCATCCAAATGCAGATCGGATAAAACTACCTGTTATAAACATCGGAGCAGAGCATACTGTACAAGTCGTTTGCGGTGCACCCAACATACGAGAAGGTCAAAAAATAGCATTTGCAAAATTAGGAGCTAAGGTTTTTAACACCCGCACTGAAAAGATTGAACAACTACGGGAGGCCAACATCCGCGGTGTTAAGTCTGAAGGAATGATTTGCTCAGTAAAAGAACTACGCCTCGGTGACGATCATGAAGGAATCATGGAGCTTGATAATTCAGCCACAGCAGGCAGCCCTTTAAGTGAAGTTGTAAGTGACGTAGTATTTGATATAGATGTAACTCCCAATAGAGCTGACTGTCTGTCTATTTTAGGAATCGCAAGAGAAATTGGCGCTTTGACTAATAAGACTGTGACTGAGCCAGATTACAGCTTTCCAACCAATGACAAGGCGACCAAAAACATAATATCGGTTGAAGTTAAGGAAGATCATTTATGTAAAAGATATACCGCGAGTGTGATAGAAGGGGTGAAAATACAAGATTCTCCGCATTGGCTTCAGGATATATTGATAAAAAGTGGGCAGAGACCAATAAATAATGTAGTTGATATAACTAACTATGTAATGTTAGAGCTTAATCAACCATTACATGCATTTGATATTGATTCGATTAACGATCATAAAATCATTGTTAGAAAAGCCATTAGTAAAGAAAAATTAACAACTTTAGATGGGGAGACAAGAGAACTTGAACCTCCAATGCTTGTAATTGCAGATGCTGCTGGAGCAATCGGTTTGGCTGGAATAATGGGTGGATCCAACTCTGAGGTAAGCAAAAACACTGAAACCATCCTGCTGGAAGCAGCTAATTTTGAGCCAGTGAACACAAGAAAAACCTCGTCAGATCTTCGATTAACAACAGCTGCATCATACAGGTTTGAACGAACTCTAAGTCCCGATCTTGCAGAAATCGGGCTTCGTAGAGCAACGGCACTGATAAAACAAATCGCCGGAGGAGAAGTATATGGCGATATAGTTGATATAAGAACGAAAATAGACCAATCTACGATTATTCCTTTTGATAGCAACCGGTTAAATCAAGTCCTCGGATCACAAATTAAATATGAAGATGCTATTAAAGTTCTTCAATCATTGGGATTCGTTATGCACCAAGATAAAGAGAATGACATAAACCTAATCGACGCCATTGAGCCGTCAAATAGCTTGCTATCAAAAACCACATACTTCTCAGCTCCTTATTGGCGACCGGAAATAGAAATACAAGAGGACCTAATTGAAGAGGTGGCCAGAATTACTGGTTATGAAGCAATACCAACAGCCATGATTTCCACCGCTATACCTCACCATCGCCCACAAAGCATGTGGCATTTTAAGGAAGATATCAAGGATAAAATTGCCGCACTTGGCATGGTTGAGATAATAACATACAACGTGAACTCTGAGAGTGAATTAACAGATACAAACGCCTGGGATAAGACTAACCCGCCCCTTTCACTTGCGAATCCAATGATCTCTGAACAGCGTTTTCTGAGGCCATCTTTAGTGGCAAATATGCTTAAGGCCTTGAGTCTGAATAAAAAACTTAGTCGCGATGAACCGTTACGATTGTTTGAATTGGGACGTATATTCATACCCAACTCTACAGCTGACAGATTGAATTTACCCATAGAAAAAGAGTCATTAATCGCGGCTTTTCATGGAAACAGAAATGTCAGAAATTGGTCATCCAAACCAATTAAGATGGATTTTTATGATTCAAAAGGAGTACTATCTGCGCTATTAAGTGGACTCGGTATGGAGATTAAGTTTAAAGAAAAAACGGAAAATATCTATGCACGGGGCAGGTGTGCTGATGTGATTTTTAACAAAAAAATTATAGGTGATATTGGGGAATTAAATCCGGAAATGCTTAAGTGTTTTGATTTAGAAGGTAGCTTAGTTACAATTTTCAGAATTGATATAGAACAACTATTTAGCTTGATAGTCGTAAAGGAAAAAAAATACGAGAAGTTCAGTAAATATCCAGAGTCATCACGCGATTTAGCATTAATCGTAGATAAAAACTTATCTTTTTATGAAATTGAATCTGTATTCAAGAAACACAAATATGTAAAAGATGTTATTCCCTTTGACATATACACAGATGATTCTTTAGGAAATAACAAAAAATCTGTGGCGTTCCAAGTTATCTTTCAATCTACGAAAAACACTTTAACTGCAGAGCAAATCGATCGGTGCATGGAAGATCTTTTAAATAGATTACAAAGGTCAATAGAAGTAGAGATGAGGCAAAGCTAGTTTGGTTTCAAATCATAGTGCATGCCATAATGAATCAATGATAGATGTTGAAGACGCATTGTCTAAAATCCTGTCGGTGTTTAGTACTTTATCGATCAGAGATGCCAACATATTAGAAGCCAACGGCATGGTACTGGCGCAAGATGTAATAAGTGAAATTAACATACCTCCTCTAGACAACTCAGCAATGGATGGATATGCCATCAAACATGAGGACGTTAACGATGCAACACCTAAAAACCCAAAAACGTTACGGGTAGTAGCAACAACTGCAGCTGGAGATTTACCTTATTCAACTTTATTAAATAACGAATCTGTGAGGATAATGACAGGCGCCCCAGTACCAATAGGTGCAACATCGGTAATCCCTTTCGAGGACACAAGTGATAATTTTAAAGATAAAACCTCTAGTGATAAAAATGTGTTAATTTACACAAACTCTGAGACAGGAAAAAATGTGCGTAAAGCAGGGCAGGATGTTACAAGTGGCGAAATCGTACTCAAGTCAGGCACAGAATTACACGCTTCTCATATAGCTTTGATTGCTTCATTAGGCAAAGCTAAAGTAAAAGTGTTCAGAAGACCGGAGGTGGCTATTTTAGCTACAGGAAATGAAATAAGTGAACCAGGCAGCAGTTTAAACAAAGGGCAAATCTATGACTCGAATTCATATGGCATCGCAGCTGCTGTAAAAGAAGCAGGAGGAAATCCTTCAATATTAGGCATTGCTAAAGATGATTTTCATTCAATAGAAGAAAAACTAAATATGTGTAATAAATCGGATTTCGTGATTACTTCAGCGGGTGTTTCTAAGGGTGACTTCGATATAGTTAAAGATGTCCTGTCGAAAAATGGTAGTATTGAATTCCATTCGGTTCGCATGAAACCAGGCAAGCCATTAGCATTTGGTATGCTACAGCATAATAATAAACACATACCGCTAGTTGGCTTACCTGGAAATCCTGTGAGCGCCCTGGTTGCCTTTGAGCAATTCTGTCGGCCCGCTATCAGATTAATGTTAGGTAACAAGTTCAGCCCAAGGGCCACCATTAAGGCGATTTTAGATGATGAAATTCGTAACCCGGATGGTCGACGAATCTATGCTAGGGCGATCGTATATAAAAAAAATGATGTATATCATGCATCTTTGTCTGGAGTTCAATCATCAAATATTCTGAGTGCAATGGCCAAGGCAAATGGATTAGCAATATGTCCTGAGAATAAATCGAGTGTTCAACCAGGAGAGGAAGTTGCTGTTATGATGTTATATTGGCCATCAGAAGTGTTTTAATCAGTCACTCAATATAAACTACTATGCAGGAGGTTTGAAAAGTATGAAAAAGTTAAGTAAGTCCAAATTGGACTTCGATGAGGATTTAGAAAATATAAAATATTCTATCGATTTAAATAATGACTCCCACAGATCTGTGGCTTTGATAATTGCAGACAGAAGAGACTATGCCATTAAGCAGTCAGGTAATATGCAAGACGTTCTTAGCTCAAATCTAAAGGACTTAGTGAAAGAAATATCTGTTCAAGCCATTGATTCACAAGAATATCTTTTACCAGACATGCCTCTTAAAGAAGCTGTCTTTCGAACTGTGTTAGCAAACAAAAATAAACCGATTTCTCCGGTTGCTATAAGCCAAAAACTTAAGAGTTCATGGCCAGTGAACACCTATCCGAGAGATATTTCACCTAAAGTTATACAATCCTTACTAGAAAACATGAAAGAGTATCCTGTCAAAAAAGTTGTTCCTAATGACTCCGATTAAGTCAAATAAAAAGTTATTCGAAAAATTGTGTGCCTTTAGCTAGGTCAATGCGAGAATTATTTTATAAGATTCGTAACTAATTATGATTATTAAAAACAATAACACTTACAAGTTAAATTATGTCTAAGTCATTAGCTTTTTTCAGGGGTAAGATTGTACCTTCCCAAGAAGCGAATGTAAGCATTAGCACTCATGCATTGCATTACGGCACAGGGGTTTTCGAAGGTATTCGAGGCAACTGGAACTCCCAATACAACACGATGTATGTATTTCGAATGAAAGAACATTATGAGCGATTAATACTTGGCTGTAAAATGTTGATGCTAGATATACCATATTCTGTAACTGACTTATGTGAAATCACTGAGAATCTAATTAAAGAATGTGGATATCAGGAGGATATATACATTCGACCTTTAGCATATAAAAGCGAGGAACTAGTAGCTAACTTAAAATTACATGAATTAAGTAGTGATTTTGCTTTAATTATGGTTCCTTTTGGCTCTTATATTGATTCCGATGGAGCAATTAGCTGTTGTACATCTTCTTGGCGAAGAATCGACGATACAATTATCCCACCGCGCGTTAAGATTACAGGTACATATGTAAATGGTATATTAGCAAAGACTGAAGCAATACTAGCAGGATTTGATGAAGCAATAATGCTTAATCAAGATGGAGCAGTGTCAGAAGGAACTGGAGAAAACCTGTTTATGATCGTGGGAAATGAAATTCATACGCCGCTAATCTCAGATAATAACCTAACAGGTATTACTCGAGACTGTGCGATTAATCTTGCTAACTCTGAATTAGGCCTTGAAGTGATACAAAGAAGATTAAGAAGATCTGAACTCTATTTAGCGGATGAAGTGTTTTTAACGGGCACTGCGGCTCATATTACACCAGTAGGTA
Organism: SAR202 cluster bacterium; assembly: GCA_009392275.1. GTDB lineage: Bacteria > Chloroflexota > Dehalococcoidia > Lucifugimonadales > UBA2962 > UBA2962. The sequence continues at coordinate 70,886 of VFGV01000011.1, read as the reverse complement.
AAATTGATAACCGACCTATCGGTAATGGAAAAGTTGGGCCAATAACTGAAAAGCTAAGAACTATATATGCAGAAATAGTTCGTGGTAATAATCCTAAATACAGTCACTGGTGCCACCCAGTAAAGACGGGTATGTCTAAATAGATATAACATGACTCCTTTCTTCATCGACTACATGATTTTCGTGTGTGGTAGTACGATTGGATCGATACAAATAACTGCTTATATTAGCAATTTACGTGCATTACTAATTCTCAGAAAACAGATTATTTCAGCTTTATTTGGATTAGGCATCTTAATAATTTCGATATCTTGGTTTTTCCTTTCAGAAAACCGAAATATAAATGACACGGTTGGCGGCCTCGATGCAAACAGGCAAGCCGTTGGCTTCTTTGTCGGCGCATTGATTGGAACCATATTGACTTTAATAATCTCATCGATAGTTAATTTTGATCTTAAATTAAGTAATAGTGATAAAAATGAAGGTGGCCTTGATTCACTCCGAAGGCAAAATTATTTCTTAGCCATAAAAGATGAATATCTGGTATTCAGAAGCGATTGTAAGACATACCTGGCGAAACAATATACAGATTTACCTAAAAACATAATTCATGAACGGGTAAAAGGCTTATTTGTTAAATTTAGATGAAAAAATACTGTTCACCTTAAATGGTTTGAACGGTAAATCCGAACTATTAGACAAAATAATTACATGGACTGTCAGTGACTATTTAATACCAGTTTTATTATGTCTAGCATTAATTTGCGTATGGTTTATTGGTCATAACCAGAGTACAAGATATCGATATCAACTTGGGGTTTTCGCCGCATTGGCCGCAATGGCAATCTCTAGTGGTGTCGCACAGCTTATAAGTACTGTCATACAACGTCCTAGACCGTTTATAACACATGATCTTGTAGTGCTTTTTTACAAACCTACGGATTTCTCTTTTCCATCTAACGCAGTTGCCGCATGTTTTGCAATAGCAGCAGTTGTGTGCACCTTCAATAAAAAATTAGGGCTTTCCATGTTTTTCCTAGTTGGCATCTTGGCATTTAGTCGAATTTATGTTGGAGTGCATTACCCCAGTGACGTAATAATGGGTGCGATTATCGGTATTTTATCCATAATTCCTGTATATATTCTCCGAATATTGATAGAACCCATACCAACTTGCTTTATAAAAGTAGCAAGAATATTTCGGTTAGCATAATCTGAAATTAAACCAAATATTCTTTGAAAGGAACCAATTATTTATATGCATGATCTCTTAATAAAAAACGGGAGAGTTATTGATCCTGAATCGAATACAGATGCTCAAAGGCACGTTGCAGTGGATAATGGGAAGATCAGTGTTATTGAAGATATTTGGGGAAGTAAGTTGCACGGGGCTTGCGAAATAGATGCTACAGGATTGATAGTTTCTCCAGGATTCATAGACTTACATGCCCATGGTCAAGATACAGAAAACTACAAGGTACAAGCAATGGATGGGGTTACTACTGCTCTTGAACTTGAAATAGGTACCGCAGATGTAGACCAATGGTATGACATTAGGAAAAACAAAACCCCTATTAATTTTGGAGTTAGTTCTGGGCATATCCCAGCAAGAATATCCGTTATGGAGGATGGTTTCAGTTTAATTCCAAGCAAGGATGCTGCCCATAGACCAGCCAATACGCAAGAACTAAAACACATACTGGAGACTATACGTGTTGGATTAAATCGTGGAGGTCTCGCAGTTGGATTTGGATTGCAATATACACCGGCGGCTTCACGCACAGAAATTATTGAAGCATTTAAAATAGCTAGTGAATTTTCAGCACCTTGTCACGTTCACATTAGAGGAATGGGCAACCCACCAAACAAAGGAAATAAGCTAGGAGCCATCGAGAGCCTACAAGAAGTTATAGCAAATGCAGCCATAACTGGAGCACCATTACACGTAGTTCATATATCCAGTGTCGGGCTTTCTGTAACTGAAAAGCTACTGGAAATAATACAGGATGCAAGAGTTAATGGTTTAGATGTAACAACAGAATGTTATCCATATTCTGCTGGAATGACACTAATCGAATCTGCGATTTTTGACAAAGGGTGGCAAGAGAATCTAGGTGTTACATATGAGAATCTACTATGGCCAAGCACAGGAGAAACATTAAATGAAAATTCTTTTACAAAATACAGATCTCAAGGCGGCATGGTTGTGGTTAATTTTATACCAGAAAGTTCTATGATTGCCTCAGTAACAAGCCATCTTACTTCAATAGCAACTGATGGTTGGCTAAAGAATTCTAAAGGCCATCCTAGAACTTCAGGTTCTTATTCAAAACTTTTAAGTGAATATGTTAGAAAAAACAAAACGATGACCTTAATGGATGCGATACGAAAATCAAGCTTAATGCCTGCACAGCGACTAGAAGGTCGTGCACCAGATTTCCTGCGGAAAGGAAGAATTAAACTAGGAGCGGATGCTGATCTTTGTATTTTTGATCCTGTGCGAATTATTGATAATTCTACTTATTCCAATCCGTCTGCAGCTTCAACAGGATTTAAGTATGTGTTTGTTAATGGTGTGCCTTTGGTCACAGAGGGAATATTGAAAGGCAATTTATTTCCAGGTAAACCTGCTCGTGCGCCTATTATTTAAACGCATTAGTCTTTATTTTCGGGGCAAGTTTTGTAATCCTAGTTCCTCGGTTATCCCATCAAACCATTCGATCACTTCCTTATGAAGCGGTATCCCATTTTCAATCCGTCGAAGTTCTTCCTCATGCTCAGGAAGGCCTGGATAGAACACTCGATCATGTCCGGGGGCAGGTTTTGTATTACGCAGAGTGGTAAGCATTTCGTCCATAGTATCTAAAAACGACTCAGGATCAGTGAATGCCTCAATATTGTAAGCTGCAAAATAATGATCTTGAGCTAACCGCTCACCTGGCAACATTCCCGGCCTAGCCCCGGACAGCATAGTACCTAAAACCTCCGGTATCATCGCTAATCCAAAACCTTTATGGGAGCCTTGTTCTCGGACTCCACCTAAAGGTAATTGCCAATAATTACCACTACCCGGAGAATGTACAGGGTCAACAATCGGAGTGCCATCAAGTTTTGCTATCCAACCTGGTTCAAGCATTGATCTTACTCTTTCTGCTAACCCAATTTTATTACCTGCTATTGCACTTGTGGCTGCATCAAAAAGCAAATACGGCTGACTTCTAGCCGGTGCAGCTATTGCTATGGGATTTGTACCAAATCTTGGTTCTGCAGCAAAAGTAGGTAAAACAAATACTCTCTTTCCAGATCCACCAGAAGTGGTTGTCATACCAACCATCCCTTGTTTTGCAGCTAACATAGCATGATGGCCTATTGCGCCCATGTGGCCACTATTTTGCATGACGCAGACCCCTATTCCAACGGTTTTGGCTTTATCAATTGCTCTTTGCATTGCACCTGGAGCAAGTATTACTCCTAATCCTCTATCACCATCCAGCGATACAGTTCCTGGCATTTCTCTTAAAACCTTCACCTTAGGTTTAGAATTCAATTTTCCGGATTGGAATTCCTTTACGTATGCACGAAGCATATTAGAAACCCCATGGGTTTCCACGCCCCTAAGATCAGTAGATACGAGAGTATCAGCACCTGCGATTGCATCCTCCGTAGGACAGCCCATTTTTAAAAATATTGCTTCTACGGTGTTTCGAAGGTCATTATGATCAATTCTAACCTGATCTTCTTCGGGAACTTTAAATCTTTCTAACACGGGTTTTATTTATCCTTTTAAAACATAATTATATTTTTAATTCTTCTTAGTTAACTCTTCTAACAAACGAGATATCACTATTCTCATCTCATCTTGATCAACATTTAGAGGGTCAACAGCCAGAGTATCAGGCCCACATAACCAGTATAAATACACCGGAGTTTCGCCTTGTTTCATCCTCTCCAACACAGTATCTCTAGATGGGCCAGTCCAGTCCTTTGTAAATCTAAATACAGCAGTTGGGATAAGATAATTCTTGTAATCGTGTTCAATAGAAACATCGAGGCCAGGTAGCTCAATTAAGGCATCGACAACCATCTGAGATAAATCGCGAAATATAGCTGTTTCCTCATCTTCATTAGTGGACATCAATAGTTCTACTGATTGAAGAAGGCCGATGATCTCTTCCTTGCTAACCTTGAGACCTCTGCCAATAAATTGGTTAGGCGATGCATTGTCTCTTGCCGCCTGAATTAAATCTTTTCTTCCAACCATTATTCCAGTACCTTGTGGACCTCTTATGCCTTTACCTCCACTATATAAAACTAAATCAGCACCTTGGTCTATATATTTTGTAAAATTACTTCTTGGCGGAATCATTGTGGCCGCATCTACAATTACTGGTAAATCATGTGCATGTGCGATTTCTACGACTTCTTTTAATGGCATTGCATTTCGCGACACAAAGGGAGCATCCAAATATGCTATTGCTGCTGTATTCTCATTTATCGCTCCCTCGATCTCCCAGGGCAGGCACCTTAAAAAATCTCCAACCCCAACTAGTTTTGCTCCAACAGCGGTATAACATTGATCGTACGGAAATCGATGAATATTATGAATTATAATTTCATTCCTCATGCCCTCAGTATTTGGCAATTGACGCATCTTTTTCTTATCACTGCCTGCAACCACTGCTGCTGCTTGTAGTATTAGCGCGCCTGCCGACCCTGACGTTACCATTCCCGCCTCTGCTCCAGCATAGGAAGCCAATATTTCACCCGCTTTGTCGTTTAACTGGTGCAAGTCAATCATCGTCTGGGACGCAGCATTCATTGCACTATGCACTTCTGGGCGTAATTTTGTACCCCCAAACATAGTTATTGGGCCGGCTGCATTTATCACAGGAGTTACGCCAATATGCTTATAAATGCTTTTAGGATCAATTTCATGGGTCATTTAAAAAACCTCTCTGTTTGATTTGACTGATTTTTGCTACAAATTAATTTAATTTAATAAAAAACACCAGCAATAATATAAAGTTCTCAAAACTTTATCTAACAAATTTATTCAAATCATAAGCATAGCATCACCAAAAGAATAAAATCGATAATTATTATCGATCGCATGATTATACGCTTTAAATAAATTTTCTCTGCCAATCATTGCGCTAACCAGCATAAGCAACGTGGATTTTGGCAAATGAAAATTTGACACCAATCCGTCAACTATCTTAAATTCGTGGCCTGGCCTTATAAATAAATTCGTGCGACCGGTCCCGTGAGTGACACCATACTTATGTTTTACTTGAAGTTTTTTTATATTTGACTCTAAAAGCCTCACGCATGTTGTACCAATACTTATTACTCTTCTCCCTTCAGCCTTTGCTTTATTAATAGCTATTGCCGCTGATTCAGGTAATAAGAATTCTTCTGAATCCATTTCATGGTCATTTATGTTATCTACAGAAACGGACCGAAAAGTGCCCAAACCTATATCCAAAGTAACAAAAATGATTTTCACTCCGACCTTGCGGAGAGTTTCCATTAATTGATCCGTAAAATGTAACCCTGCTGTGGGTGCAGCGACACTTTTCGGTAGAGATGAATAAATTGTTTGATATCTTTCAGGATCTTTCAATTGATTAGTTATATAAGGTGGAACGGGAATCACTCCTTCGTCCATCAAATTTAAATCTTTAGAAAGAACAACTACTCTTGCGCCATCTTCTTCGACTGAATCAACTCGGCAAACAAATTTATCTTTACCGATAAAAAAACTTGCTCCGGCTTTCATTTTGGGACCAGGTTTAACAAGTGCCCTCCATGTATCTTTGTTAATCTGTTTTAATAAAAGTAATTCGACTTTCGACCCTTTCTCGGTTTTTCCAAATAAGCGTGCATGCATAACTCTAGTATCGTTAAAAACAAGTACGTCTCCTCTGGTTAAGTAATGCGGTAAATCATAAAAGTTCCGATCCTCAATAAAACCTTTTGCAATATTAAATACCAATAACTTAGCATGATCCCTTGGTTCTATAGGAACTTGTGCTATCCGTTGTTTTGGCAAGTTATAATCGTACTCTTTAAGACTTAAAAATTGTTTGGTTCCCATAGGCTCAGTTTGCATATAGTATTACCCTAGAAAATTCTAATCTGGTAATTCTAAAGCAATTTGAAATAAATTTCGTGAATTGCTTTTTAAACAAAGGAGTTAGTAATGGCAAACAAAAACGATAGCATGAAAGGTATGATTCAGACAGTTTTAGGCATTATAAACCCGTCGGAGCTTGGTATCACTTTAACTCATGAACACCTATTAATTGATTTAACATGCTATTTTCGAATGCCAGAAGAGGCAACGAAGAGAGCAATCATAAATAAACCCATCACTATAGAAATGTTAGGAACTTTAAGACAGCATTTCTACGCGAGCAAAGAGGCCCAAACGATGTTTGACGAGCAACTTGCAATCGAAGAAATTTTCAAATACAAGTATGCTGGCGGTCAGTCAATTGTTGATACAACTTCTATCGGAATAGCTAGAGATCCGCTTGCACTCACGCGCATCTCCCGTGCAACCGGCCTAAACATAATAATGGGTGGCAGTTATTATGTAATCGACTCTCATCCTAAAGATATGTCTTTTAGAACTGAGGAGTCGATAACAGAAGAAATCATAAAGGATGTCACCATAGGGGTTGGAGAAACCAGAGTAAAAACTGGCGTGATTGGAGAAATCGGGAATTACTATCCAATAGGGGAAAATGAAACTAAAATCCTTCGTGCTTCCGCCAATGCACAAGCTGAAACAGGCGCACCAATTCTTATCCATCCAGGAATACACCCTGATTCACCCATTCAGATTTTAAAAGTTTTAACTGATAATGGGGCCTCTCCAAATAACATAATTTTTGGACATCTTGATAACATTCGTCCGATGTCCGCCATAAAAGAACTTGGGGATACCGGTTGCTATTTGGAATATGATCGTTTTGGCGCTGAAGATACAAGTTTTGAGTATGAGAGTGGTGAGACAAGCACGACGTCTGTGAGTGATGCACAGCGCCTGGAATCGTTAGAATATTTAATTTCTGAAGGTCTTGGTGGTCAAATAACTATGGCTCATGATGTTTGTCTTAAGCCAGAAACGGTGAAATATGGGGCAAGGGGCTTCGCTCATATTTTAGAAAGCATTGTGCCAAGAATGATTAAGAGGGGAATACCTCAGAAACAAATAAATGCAATGTTGATAGATAATCCTGCTAACGCACTACAATTCAAGTAATGTTAAATTAATAAGCCTTCATTGAGCATTTAATTTCGCAGATTTCAAAGTGTTATATAAAAGCATGCCAATCGTCATTGGACCCACTCCGCCAGGTACTGGAGTTATCGCAGATGCTTTTAATGAAACATCGTCATATTGCACATCTCCAACAAGTCTATAGCCTGATTTTTTCGATGGGTCAAGTATTCTATTAATCCCAACATCAATTACGACAACACCTTCGGACACCATATCTGGTGTTATTATTTCTGGTATCCCAACTGCAGCTATTAGAATATCTGCTTGGCGAGTGATTTCACCGATGTCTTTTGTGCCCGTATGGCATATGGTTACAGTCGCATTAGATGCCTTATCTTTCTGCAATAATAAAGCTGCAATCGGTTTACCAACAATATCTGACCTGCCGCAAATAACAACATGTTTGCCTGATGGATTATTGTTAGTTCGAATCAATAATTGGTGAATTCCTGCTGGTGTCGCTGGAATAAACCGAGGTGTGCCGGAAAGTAATAATCCTACATTTTCTGGATGTAATCCATCAACATCTTTCATCGGATTAATGTGTCTAATAATTAACTTCTCGTCCAAATGGTCGGGCAGGGGTAGCTGTACTAATATTCCGTGAACAGATTCATCTTGATTTAATTGGTGTAATGTGGACTCAATGGTTTTAGCGTCTACATCTTGGTCGAATTTTATGTCTAAAGGGTTCATACCAATATCACTGGCAGATTTTTGTTTATTTCTAACATATACCTGAGATGCAGGATTATCTCCTACAAGGAGAACCGCCAATCCTGGTACAATTCCTGTTTTACGAGTTAAGGAAGAAACAGATACCTTTAGTTCACTTCTGATTTCCGCTGCAATGGCTTTGCCATCTATTACCCTGGTCAATTTAGCCCCCAAACGATGATTATAGACTGCAAATCATCAAAAGTCTTTTTTAAAATTTGAACTAATCCGGCTTAGTATGCTAATAATTTTCATAAATAAATGTAAAATTCGAATGATATGACTCTCGTACATGGAATAGACATAATTGAAATCGATAGAATTAGAAATGTAGTTAATCAATATGGAAGCCGTTTCTATAACCGAATCTATTCGACATTAGAGATAGAATATTGCAATGGCAATCCATCTAAACTAGCTACTAGATTTGCTGCTAAGGAAGCAGTAATGAAGGCCCTGGGGACCGGTATCAGGGGAGTATCTTGGAAAGAAATCGAGGTGTTGCGCCAACCAGGCCAAGCCCCGCAAATACGTCTTCATGGCAGAGCCAGTCAGCGCGCTTCTTCACTAGGGATAACCGAAATGGCACTTTCATTATCCCATTCTGATAATTTTGCTATCGCATCAGTTGTTGCAGAAAGTAAAACCAATAACTACTAGAAGTCCATGAAAATTGTAAATACAGATCAGATGAGAAGTATAGAGCAAAAATGCCTTGAATATGGCATAAGCACGGATGTACTCATGGAGAATGCTGGTCGAGCAACTGCAGAAATATGCAAGAGCATACTGTTAAAAAAAAGTCAGGCAAGCAAATTAAGTAATATTTTGATAATTTCCGGATCTGGAAATAATGGAGGCGATGCGATAGTGGCGGGCAGACTACTTGCAGAATGGGGGCACAAAGTAACAATCTATAATTGCTCCAAGTCCGGCAAGATTCATGAGAAAGCATCTACGCTTCCTGATCCTAACATGATAATAAGCTCTCAGTCCGACCCCACTCTAGATTTGTTTGCAAGCCTGGTGTCACAAGCAACACTTGTAGTTGATGGCATTATTGGTACTGGAATAAACGGTGAGTTATCCGGAACATTGAAACTAATATTAGAAATATTGAAAACACGACAGGAAAACGATAATAAATTAATTGTGGTATCTATTGATATACCAACAGGTATAAACGCTGACACAGGCCAGATACAGGATTCTAGGATAACTGTTGATGTAACAATTGCTTTAGGATATCCAAAGCCAGCACATTACACCATGCCTGCAGCGCAACATTGTGGCTCTATTTCGATAGTAGATATCGGAATACCAAATATTATTGCCAAAGATATTGCTTCCGAATTGATTACGGATGAATTAATCATATCAAAGATCCCAAGCCGCCCATTGAATGCACATAAAGGAACTTTTGGTAAAGTATTGTTTGCTGGAGGTTGTCAGCGTTACAAAGGTGCATCGTATCTGGCCACTAGAGCGGCTTCACGTATTGGAGCTGGACTTGTTACTGCTGCCGTCCCCCCGAGTATACAGCTGGGTTTGGTAGCAAAGGCGCCAGAAATAACCTACTTGATGATTCCTGAAACTAGAGAAGGTTATATTGACTCTGATGCTGATAAACAAATCATTCGTGCAATAAAGGATTATAATGCCGTTTTGATAGGTTGTGGCCTAGGAATTACTGATTCAACTACCACTTTTATCGATAACTTATTGCTATCTAATTATCAGTTGCCCTCCCTGGTTGTAGACGCTGATGCCTTAACGATCCTTTCTAAAACAACAAACTGGTATAAAAAATTTGACCAACTGGCGATATTAACTCCTCACGCAGGTGAAATGTCTCGCCTAATTGGATTAGATATTAACTCTAAAACCCATATACCAACCGAAACATTAATTAAATTTTCAAACAAATGGAACAAAATTATCGTAATGAAAGGGCCATTCACAAGAATAGTGTCACCCAGTGGGTTGGTTTTTATCAACCCAACGGCCAATCCTTCCTTGGCATCTGCTGGCACTGGCGATGTGTTAGGAGGAATGATTGCAGGCCTTTTAGCCCAAGGCACTAATATGATAGACGCGGCTGTCACCGGTGTTTATTTACACTCTCTTACAGGTCAAAGCCTTAAAAACATGATGGGTGATGCCGGCGTGGTAGCTAGTGACTTATTGAACGAATTACCGTTAACGATTGCCCGATTAAAAGGATTAAATGTTTGAGTCAACTAAAAAATAAAAACGGAAGCTTGTATGTCTCAAAATTATTTGGCAGCATAGCTACAAGGTATGACCTGTTAAATAATCTAATGTCTTTTGGGCGACATAAATTGTGGCGCCAAAAAGCAGTGAATATGGCCTTTCAAAACATCGATGTTAAAGGACCTGTTCTAGATATTGCTACCGGCACCTGTGACTTCGCGATCGACACTGAACGAATTAATTCGAAAACTAACATTATAGGAATCGATTTTTCGTTACCTATGTTGAAAGTTGGAATTGCAAAACTTGCGAAAAGGAAACTTAATCGAAAGATTAACGTATTGATGGCGGACGGACATCAACTTCCTTTCAAAAAAGATACTTTTTCTTTGGTTACAATGGGTTTTGGAATTAGAAATTTCGATAATCCACAATTGGCATTGAGTGAAATAGAGCGGGTTTTGAAGCCAGGTGGTCGATTAGCAATTTTAGAAATTTTCCCTATTGATAATAATAAAGTTACATCGAGATTATTTAATATCGCATTCAAAATAGCTGCGCCGATTTTAGGTTCTATATTCTCTGGTAACAGAGATGCTTACGAATATTTGCCTTCTTCTGCAGAATCTTTCATGTCTTCTGGGCAACTAAGCCAATTAACAGCTGAGTTGGGTTTATTCCATGTTTCAAGCAAGGATCTGGCGTTCGGTTCAGTTAGCATCTTAATAAGCCAGAAAGGAAATTAGGTTGTCTCTCATATGGTTAATCAATATAAATCAATGATATAATAATTTTTTCTTTTTTTAATGTTGCCAACTATATGGCAACTTGTTTTTTTTCGAGGAGAGTTTTGGTTACTGAATTAACAAACAATTACGAGCTGGTCACAATATATAGTCCAGACGCGTCTCAAGACGCAACGGATGATTCTATAAAAATTATTACTGAATTCGTTTCAAGCAACGATGGCGTTGTTTCTGAACATGATGAATGGGGAATGAAGGCATTAGCATTTCCTATAAAGAAATTTACCGAAGGTAATTACTCTTTAATCAAATTTTCTATTTTGAGTGACAAAATTAATGAATTAAACAGAATACTGCAAATGAATGAAAGTATTCTTAGGCATTTAATAATTAAGGTGTAGCTCCGTGAGCATGAATAAAATTTTAGTAATCGGTAACGTTGGGTCTGATCCTGAGATGAGATACACGCCCAATGGAACTGCAGTGACCTCATTTTCACTTGCTACTAATAGAGTCTATACGAATGCTAGTGGTGAAAGAGTAGAGGAAACTGAATGGTTTACAGTAAATGCCTGGGGGCGAGAAGCTGAAAACAGCAATCAATATGTTACTAAAGGCATGAAAATATACGCAGAAGGAAGATTAAAAACAGATACTTGGACCGGCAATGATGGGCAGGCTCGCTTCAGATTACAGATAAATGCTGACAGGATACTTTTCCTAGACAGATCTGGGGAGTTCTCACAAAACAAACCAGAGCCAACTGTTCAAGATACAGCACCTAATAATCAAGCAAATGTGCCTGAGGCTAAGTCGGCTGAAGATATAGAGGATTTGCCCTGGTAGGTTGAATCTCGCGAGCAATTAAATAAAAACTTAAATTTGGGAAATTAAATTAAAATGACAACCAGAGAATCAACATATTCTAAACCTATGAACAGGCGTCCAAAGGGTCGTTTCTATGCTCGACGAAAAGTTTGCTCTTTTTGTGTTGGTGATAGTGACTCAAAAGACAAGACTCCGGTTAAAATAGACTACAAAAACGTAGATCTCCTGCGTAAATATGTGTCTGATCTGCATAAAATTGAAACTAAACGTAAAACTGGTACTTGTTCAAAATGCCAAAGATCTCTAGCAACTGCAATAAAAAGAGCCAGGTTTTTAGCTCTAATTCCTTATACACCAAATCACAAAGGCACCTACACTGGAACAAGGTAGATATTACAGTGAAATGTAAAAAGGTGAAATTCCACGTCCCGTGCATCTATAAGATGAATACTTTAATATCTTCATCAGTAAGAATTTAACCTTGCAAAACTCTGATAACAAGAAACTCCAAACTTCTGATCGCAGACGCTTAGCAGTAAAAGGCCGTACCAACTCAACTCGACAAAAATTATCATTCATAATCATTGGCGGGGCCCTCGTAATTATTGCTGCAATACTCGCAGTTGGGTACATAGTTGCTTTTGTGATGCCACCAAGGGAAGTTGTAGTTAAGGTTAACGATACGAATTACTCCCGTGGAGATCTAATCAAAGCCCTTCGCGTACGTCAAGAGGGAGCTAAATTTTTTGGCATGGACTTCGAAGCAAGCAAAGAGATATTTGAAGCTCTGCAACTCTTCATAGAGGATGAAATATTGACTCAAGTCGCCGCTAAATGGAATATCACAGTAACCGAGGACGAGATAAACAGACAAATTGAGAGTCTATTCATAATTGGAGACACTGAATTTGAAATTGAAATATTCCGACGGGACTTCGAAGAAAGATATAAGGACTACCTGAATCAGATACGGTTATCGGAAGAAGAGCATCGAGAGGTCACGCGTCGATCGATACAAAGAGGAAAATTTAGAGAATTTATAGGAGAACAGGTGCCTAGTGTTACAGAACATGTACATGTCCATCGAATTGTTATGCCAATAAGTGGGGAAATAGACATTATGATATCTAAAATAAACGATGGACTTCGTGAAGCAACAACTCCAGCAGAGCGACAATTAGTATGGAAAGATGTTACACGTGAGTTTTCCTGGGATGATGCAGAAGTAAAACGACTTGGTGGAGACATAGGTTGGATGCCTACTAGTTCCAGAAGCACGTATGCAGATAAAATTATATCGTTGCCCGTAGGAGAAATAAGCGAACCTATCCCAGATGTTGAAAACCCCAAATCGATTCTGTTTTTTATGATCTCCGAAAAGGATACTGCTAGACAACTAAGTATCGCTGATCTAGAAGATCAGAAGTCATTGGCTTTGAAAACATGGATCAATAACGAACGTGAAAATCATGAGATTTATGCTCGTTTTGATTCAGAGATATATACCTGGCTATTAGACCAGTTACAGCAAACGAATGAGGTAACCCCTACACCTGCTAGCGGTATAGATGGATTAAATTTAGGCCTATAACCCGGTATCTAAAGACAATTTTGCAGATCTAACACACAACACATATATAAAATGAGTTAGACTGCAGCTAAGTTAAAGCGACTGTCCAGTCAATTAATTAGATGTTCCATTGACGGAAACTTGAACTGGCTCTTCTGGCTGGTTTTCATCGCCCAAAGCATCTATACCTCTTCTAACCTGCCCTAGAACTTGAGATAGTCTTTCTTCGATATTAAACAACACTTCTTTGGAATATTGGTCAGCTCCATCTTTTCTTTGAGTGGCCTCAACTTGTGCTCTGTCTATAATTTGATCTGCCTCACCCTGGCTTTGTTGAACAATATCTGCAGCTTTTGTATTTGCTTCGGATATAATTTCCTCTGATTTTAAGTGCGCACCTCTTGTGACCTCATTATCACCAACCTTCTCTTCGTAATCAGCACGAGCCTTCTCGCTAATAGAAGCTGACTCCTGTTGAGCTATTTCTTTGGTTCTCTTGGCTTCTAAGTATGCCTGATTTATTATGCTTTCTTTTTGTTTAATGATTTCAGATGCTTCTAAAATCTCTTCAGGCATCGACTGCCTCAAAGCATCATGAATTGATTGTAATTTCTTAATATCAACCATTGCTTTATTACCAATTCCCGGCACCTTACTAGCTCCTTGGATACTTGATGCCAATTCGTCCAGTATATTTTTCATCTCGCTTTGCATTCTACTCTCCTTATTTTCGATTAAGCTTTTCGGAAATTAGACCAGCAACCCCTGGCGGGACTAATTTTTCAACATTTCCACCTAATTGTGCTACTTCCTTGATTCTAGATGAGTGTATGAATTGGTGTTCTAGAGCACTCATAACGCACACGACGTCAATATTGGGAAACAAATTTCTCCACATGTGTGCCATTTCGAATTCAACTTCAAAGTCAATCCCAGCCCTTAATCCTCTTAGAATAAAATCAGCATTAACTTTAATTGCGAAATCAACAGCCAGTCCACTAAAAGGAACCACTTCTACATTTTTCTTATTCACAACAGATTCAGCAAACATTTCAACACGTTCTGAAGTATTAAATAGTAAGTTCTTTGGAGAGCTGTCATAAACTCCAATTATCAATTTGTCAAACAGCTTAGACGCCCTTCCTGCCACATCTACATGGCCATTGTGAACGGGATCAAATGTGCCTGGATATATTGCCGTTACCATTGTTTAGTTTGCCGATAATTTAAAAATAGTAATAGATGAATCGCCATAATTACGATTTTGCCTACAAATCAACTTGTTATAGTAATCTTTTAAAACCATTTCTGTACTATGTTCCGCTATTAAAACTCCAGAGGGCTTCATCAATACATCCCATACAGGATTGCCTAAAACCTCTTCCCATGGATTGTTTTTATATGGTGGATCCAAAAACACCAAATCATATCCTCCATCGTGGCCACCGAAATTGTCCTCGTATTCTGTCAATAAAGTATCGAATGATCTTTCCACCTTCGTCTTTATTACTTTTGCCCGGTCTTGGTATCCGAGCAATTTGATATTCATGTGTATAATTTTGCAAAGCCTTGCATTGACCTCCACAAAGTCTGCGTGAGCAGCCCCTCTACTTAATGCTTCAAGTCCAAATGTTCCAGAACCAGCATATAAATCCAAAACTCTTGGGGAATCCGGTAAAAATGACAAAATGGAGAAAATAGCTAGCCTTAGTTTTTGTGAGGTGGGTCTAATATCCGCTGATACAGAATAAAGCCTACGACCTCTATCTTTTCCTCCAGATATCTGGGTTCCCATAACAATTTTTCAGTTGATACTCATTTCTTTAAATTTTTATCAGCACTTAGTCAACTAAATGTGGATACTAGCAGCGAGATATCGGTCTTTAAAGTACTTTTTGTACAAATTTTAGACAAAGTCGAAAATTTGTTTTTGCAGGGTGCAGTATCGTCAGATACAATTTAGAATCAATCTAATT
Organism: SAR202 cluster bacterium; assembly: GCA_009392275.1. Lineage (GTDB taxonomy): Bacteria > Chloroflexota > Dehalococcoidia > Lucifugimonadales > UBA2962 > UBA2962. Next base: position 55,544 of record VFGV01000011.1, on the reverse strand, counting down.
TAACTCTTTACTAGTCCTGACTCGATCTTTTCATTTAACATTAAATTTAAAAAAATTAACTGAATAAAAAACTTGCAAAATCAATAATGAAAATCAACGAAGAAAACGTATCTAATAACAGCCTGTTTGAGGTTAGAAAACAGAAACTTGGTCGGTTGAAAGAAAAGGGGGTAAATCCTTATCCTCATAACTACAAGCGTTCTCATACATCTATGGAGGCAATTAAGCTCCTTGAGAATATTGAATCCGATGAAGATGCATCTACCAAGCCCAACGTTGCAATTGCTGGTAGATTAATGAATGTTAGAGATATGGGTAAAGTAACTTTTGTGGATGTTCAAGACATATCTGGCCAAATACAAATATTACTTAGAAAAAACCTGCTCGAAACAGATTATGATTTAATTAGTGATCTAGATATCGGAGACTGGATTGGTGTAAGCGGAGCAGTAATTAGAACGAGACGCGGGGAACCTTCTGTTGAAGCTAACAATCTTGTTATTTTATGCAAATCACTTCGCCCACTACCTGAGAAGTGGCACGGATTAACTGACACTGAACTCAGGTTTCGTCATAGACATTTGGACTTAATTGCTAATGATCAGGCACGATTAGTGGCAAGAACCAGGCCACAGATAGTCTCGTCAATGAGACGTTATTTAGATAATACTGGATTTATTGAAGTCGAGACACCGGTATTGGTGCCTATAGCGGCGGGAGCAATGGCTAGGCCATTTATAACTCACCATAATCAATTGCGCCGAGACCTATATATGAGAATTGCAACCGAATTATATTTAAAACGATTAGTTGTTGGTGGCCTAGAAAAAGTATATGAAATCGGAAAAGTGTTCCGAAACGAAGGAGTAGATTTAAACCACAACCCAGAATTCACTATGTTGGAATGTTATGAAGCTCTTGCTGATTATCACGATATGATGGACATGGTAGAAAATATGATTGCTCAAATTTCCAGAGATGTGTTAAAGACAAATATAATCACTATTAAGGAAGAAAATGTAGATTTAACTGAACCTTGGCCTCGTTTAAGTTTAAGAGAACAATTGATTGAACACACAGGTGTGGATTTCATTGAATGCGGGAACTTAGATTCACTAAAAGCAAAAATGAATAAATTAGGTCTTGATACATCCCAACAAACAAGTTGGTCTGGACTACTTGATAAACTAATTTCAGATACAGTTGAGCCTAAGCTAATCCGCCCATCATTCTTGATCGATTATCCGGTAGAAATGTCTCCGTTAGCAAAAAAAAGCAGAATCGATGAACGCATAGTTGAACGTTTTGAGGGTTTTATCGGTGGAATGGAAATATGTAATTCATTCACTGAACTTAATGATCCTATTGACCAAAGGGAAAGGTTTGAATATCAGGAATCCATGAGAACTTCTTCGGGGTCAAAAAATGAAGATGACTATGACCGCCTAGATGAAGATTTTCTTGTAGCTATTGAACAAGGGATGCCTCCCACAGCAGGACTTGGAATGGGAATTGACCGGCTTACAATGATATTGCTGAATGAACCATCTATCCGGGAAGTTATATTATTCCCACAGCTAAGATCAAACCAATAAGCCCTAGATTACTTCAACATCAAATAAATACCTATGTCCAATTACGTCTTGCCAACCAAAATGAAAGCTCTCCGGAAAATTCAAAACGCTCCTGGTGCCGAGCTGGTAACTATTCCAATACCAAGGGTGGCAAGCGATGACGTGTTAATTAAAGTCGAAGCTGCAAGCATTTGTGGCACAGATCTACATATAATGGAATGGGATAGCTGGAGTAGCAATCGGGTCAAGGCTCCAATAACTTTGGGGCATGAAATGGCTGGGACAGTAGTAGCGACTGGAACTAACATTGATCCAACTTTAATTGGTGAATTCGTTTCGTGCGAAAGTCACATAACTTGTGGCTCATGTTCTCAATGTGAATCTCAGACTCCTCATATGTGCCCAAATACTGAGATTATTGGAGTAGATAGAGACGGATGTTTCGCAGAATACATATCTGTTCCAGAAAAAGTTTTATGGCATACAAACCGATCGAAATTAAATCCAAAGATAGCTGCTTTACAAGAAGCATTTGGTGGGGCAGTTAGAGCATCATTAGCTCATAATCCTAGAGGCAAAACAGTTGCTGTACTTGGTTGTGGTCCAATAGGGTTGTTTTCGATTGCAATATTAAAAGCTGCTGGTGCCTCAAAAGTCATTGCAACAGATACAAACGAATACCGATTGTCTTTAGCCTCGGAAATGGGCGCTGATAGTGTTTTCAATCCAGCTTCTGACGCGAATTGTGGCAACACTTTAGAATGGTTGCATAAAGCTAGTAAACACAATATTGATATTGTGGTTGAAATGAGCGGAGCACCTGTATCAATTAAAACCGCTTTCAAGGCGGTACGGCAAGGAGGCTATGTAAATTTATTCGGAATTCCTCCACGTCCGGTTGAAATAGATATTGCGGATGATCTTATTTTTAAAAACATCACAATACTTGCCTTGAATGGTAGAGAAATTTTCGATACCTGGCATAAAACAAGAGAATTGTTAGAGTCAGGCCTTGTGGATTTAAACCCTTTAATTAGCCACACTCTACCACTTGATAGGGCTATGGAAGCATTCGATTTATTAAAAAATGGAAAAGCTTGTAAGATATTGATAGAGCCAAACAATAGCTAGTAAATTAAATTTAGGTCCTTACAGCTACTATATCTAGCCAATTACGGGTAGTATACGTGATTTTCATCTCTTCAAAAGTTTCTTTAGCTGCCTTGATCAAAGACTCGCTTGCCTTGTCGAGTGGAACTCCAGGCATTGCCCCTTCAATGAAATCAGAAAACTTAGATATGTCTACCCATCCCTGGAGTGGGACTTCTACTTCATCTACTTTCTGTTTAAGTATTTTGAACCCATTACGTTCAACTAGATTTTTATACTCATCTGCACTAAGTTGTATACGCGATTCAACTTTATCTAATTTATTTGCACGTAAGCCATGTTCTCTACTCAATATACGGTGCGCTTTAAACATCCATTTTCTATAGAAAGCTAGTGTGTCATCTGACACAGGTCCTTCGTAAAAAGACGTGTTAAAAACAAATTTTCCGCCAGGCTTAATAGTTTTAGCTATCCCCTGAATCAACTGATCTTTATCTGGTACATAGTGAATTGCATTGCAATAAAACACCGCATCCACTTTTTCCTTTATCGCTTCGCCTAGCTGCTCAACCTGACTTTCCATAAAAACAACGGCGGAATCCTTAACATCTTTTAGTTCAAGAACTGCTTCCCTAAGGGCTGTTGCAGAATGATCCACACCAATGATCATTGTATTTCTAGCGTCGCTTAAATGGGCCATAATCCTTTTGGTAACCAAACCTGTCCCGCATGCGAGGTCAATAATGCGTCCACCGTCTTGAATTTCAGCCAATTCAATAAGACGATCAGTTGTTTTTTCATAAAATGGATTGCTGGAGAACTGCGTGAATGTATATTCTTTTTCAGCCATAATTATTTTAATCTCCGAAATTCGAGTTCATTAAAACAGATGTATATTATAGTAGTTATGTTGCTAAATGTATGCCCTTTATATTGTTTTTGTTAATTTTATGAGATTAAACTGCACGTGCATCTAATTTATTCAATATTGAAGGTATTGATTTAGCTTCATCCGGTGTTAAAGCTTTATGAGGCTTAGTTACGAAATCAAATTCAATGATTCCAAGTTCAACCAAGGCTTTTTTATATCCAGAAAAAATTGATCCTTGCGTGCTTTCAGGAGGTTTTCTAAGCAACCCAAGTTGTAGTGCAGTCATCACTTTTTCATTAAGCAATTTTATCTTTTCAAAATTGGAAGATTCGCTGGAATTCCATATATCAACAAATATTCCAGGAATTACATTAGCCAGAGCTGGAACTACTCCTTGTGCACCTAAAGAAAGTGCCACACCAACCCTTACTGAAGTGCCTAGGGTCGAGCATAAATCAAAACCCATATTGTCCCTCAATATATGTAGCTCAGTAAGTAATTCTCCTGTACCAGAGCTGTCCTTAATACCAGATATGACACCCTCACTAGCTAATGTTGCTACGGTAGAAGGCGAAACCGGTGTTTTATGCATGACTGGTATATTGTATATCCAGAGCGGTACATCTACTGAATGTCGAATAGCTCTATAATGATCAGCTATTTCTGTTTGAGTATGGGAGAAAAAATAAGGAGGAGTTGCAGCAATTGCTGATACGCCATTTCCTATAATTTGTTTTGCCAATTCTACTGTGAGCCGAGTACTCGGCATCGTAACATTGCCGATTACAGGGACTTTCCCATTTACCTCGTCGACTACCAATTGGATAGTCTTCACACGCTCTTCCTCTCTTAACGCTGGAAACTCAGAGGATGTTCCTGAGGCCCACAGACCATGTACCCCATTAGATAATTGGTATTTAACAAGTTTCCTTAATGATTTTTCATCTATTTTTTCTTCTGTATCAATTGGAGTTAATAATGGAGTTATTACTCCTTTGAACACACTATCAGACATATTTAGTCACCTAACATAAATAAATTTAAAGGATCAATTTATAAAGATTGATCCTTTAAATCTTAACTGAAAACCTTATCAGAGTTATTAGCCCTGATTATTTATCGCATCAAGCACCACACTTGGCTTCATCGGCATTGATTCGAGCCTAACACCTACTGCATCAGTTATCGCATTGGCAATACCTGCTTGGGGCGTGATTAAGCTCACCTCACCAACACCTCTAACACCATATGGATGTCCTGGATTGGCCACCTCTACTATAACCGTATCGATCATGGGAAGATCTAAACTTGTTGGCATTCTATAATCCAAAAAGCTGGAGTTATCAATGGTTCCTTTTTCCGAGTAATAGTACTCTTCATTTAATGCCCATCCGATTCCTTGAACGCTGGCACCCTGCATTTGTCCTTCTACATAACTTGGGTGTATGGCTTTACCGGCATCTTGAACCATTGTGAATCTGAGTATATCTACTTTCCCTGTTTCAGGATCAATCTCTGTATCAACAATATTTGCAGCGAAAGCCCCTCCTACTCCTGCTGGATTTACCGATCCACGTCCTATTATAGGTCCGCCAGTATCATTTAATTGTGCAGATAATTCTTTAAAAGTCATACTAAGCTCTGTGTCAGTCTTTGAGCGCAAAACTCCTTCTTCCATCTCTACAGAATTAGGATCTACTCCCCAGATGGTTGCAGCTCTTTCAATCAACTGCGACTTTACATCATTAGCTGCCTCGTATGCTGCCCACCCAGTAGCGAAAGTAGTTCTACTACCACCAGTGCCGAAAGAAAATCCAATACTGTCAGTATCTGCAACTTTGGGCTTTACCTCATCTGCAGAAATGCCGAGCACTTCAGCTGCCTGCATAGAAATAGATGCTCTTGATCCACCAATATCGGGGCTACCTTCAACAAGATTAACTGTTCCATCGCCATTAACACTAATAGTTGCTGTGGACTGTAATCCTGCATTAAACCAAAATCCGAAAGCGACTCCTCTGCCAACTTTTCCGCCATTTTTAGCCGGAGTCAGCGGGGACTGGTAATGGTCATGATCCCTTAACGCTTCTAAAGTCTCAATACCGCCAACTTTCGGGTGTATAGGGCCGTCTGCGCGTCGCGTACCCTCTTTAGCGCAATTCTGTAACCTAAATTCTACGGGGTCAACCCCGATTTCTTTACTTAACTCATCTATAACTTGTTCAATACCAAAAGCAGCGTTTGGTGCTCCTGGAGCCCTATATGCTCCTGCTTTTGGCTTATTAACAACTACATCGTATCCATCTACAATCACATTAGGAATGTCATAGGCGGCAAATGATGTCATACCAGCCGCTCCAACAGGTGAGCCTGGATAAGCACCTGCCTCAAACCTTAACTCTGTTTTAGCAGCGACTATGCGTCCATCTTTTGTGGCACCCATTTTAACTTTCACATTTGATCCGGATGTTGGGCCAGTGCCGCCAAACACCTCAGCTCGCGTCATTACAATCTTAACTGGACGGCGAGTTTTCCTAGAAAGCAATACGGCCGCAAGTTCATGATATAAAGGAAATTTACCACCAAAGCCTCCTCCTATTTCCATTGGAGTAACCTTAACTCGTGACTGTGGTATATCTAAGGCTAAAGCGAGTGCATCTCTATATTGAAACGGACCTTGAGTACTTAACCAAACATGTATACGATCATCATCGTTCCACAAAGCCGTAACGTTGCAAGGCTCAATATATCCTTGATGAACAGTTGCAGTATCAAACTCTCGTTCTACAATCACATCTGCTTCAGCAAATCCTTTATCTATATCACCCATCTTATGCTGAAAATGATCGGCTACATTTGAATTGCCAAATTCATCTGTAGTCAAATCAGGATGCAGGATTGGCGCGGTTTTTGCCATAGCTTCCGGAGCGGTCAAAACAGGCTCAAGCACTTCGTATTCAACTTCAATCAAATTAACCGCCTCTTCGGCAGTATGAACGTCTTGAGCTGCTACAGCTGCCACGGCATGTCCTTGATACAGAACCTTGTCAGTGGCAATAGCATTGTCTCTAAGATATTTCATTGGCTGAGGGCCAAGTCCAAAATCAGCGCTTTCCCCTTTTTTTGGAGCAATAGTATCTGCTCCTGTGACAACTGCTAGTACCCCTTTTAATGATTCTGCTTTAGATACATTGATAGACTTTATCCTAGCATGAGCATGAGGGCTTCTTAAAACCTTAGCATATAGTAAATCTGCAGGGTTATAATCTGCTCCATATTGAGCTCTACCAGTAACTTTATCCGCTCCATCAGGCCTTATTGGCCTCGTTCCTACGACTTTAAATTCCTCGTTGGATAAAACTTTATTTGGTTCATATGTTGTCGTCACTTTGTAATCTCCTTAATATTTCAAAGCAATTATTTTTTCAGCTTTATGTAAGCATTCAACCTCCGCCTAAAGCAGGCAGAAAATGCACCTCGCTATTTTCTTGGACTTTAGCCAATACCCCAATCGGGCTAACTTCCCCGTCAACTGCAACGTTGATATTGCCTTTAAGCTTAAAACCATCCATCAGTCTGTCTTTGACTCCTGGGTAGCTTTGCTCTAATTCCTTTATTATCTCCCTAACAGTAGAGCCTTGAATGTCCAATTGTGTCTGTCCATCAGTCAATTCTTGCATTAAGGACGGTATAAACACTTTGGCCATTTATGTACACCTTCAGTTTTATATTATTAAGACCAAAGCTGTTCCATGATTGCAGCTGGGTTCATAGGCATCTTTTCCATTCTGGCACCTACAGCTGATTTTATAGCGTTAGCTACAGCTGCTTGCGGAGAGACTATGTTGGCCTCTCCCACTCCTCGAACACCATAAGGATGTCCGGGATTGGCTACTTCAACAATTACAGTATCTATCATGGGAAGATCCAAGCTAGTCGGCATCCTGTAATCCAAAAATGTAGGGTTATTCATTCTTCCGTCTTCTGAATAATAGTATTCCTCATTTAACGCCCATCCAATTCCTTGAACACTACCACCTTGCATTTGTCCTTCCACATAACTTGGGTGGATCGCTTTTCCGGCGTCCTGAACAACGGTGAATCTCAAAATATCTGTCTTTCCTGTTTCAGGATCAACCTCTACATCAACTATCTGACCACAGAACGATCCTCCTATGCCTGAAGGGTCTACTGCGCCCCGACCAACTATCGGACCACCTGTGTCATTGAGTTGAGCAGATAAATCCTTGAAGCTCATATTCAGTTCTGTATCGGTTTTGGAGCGCAAAACACCTTCTTCCATCTCTACTGAATCAGGGTCTACTCCCCATATAGTTGCAGCTCGATCAATTAACTGAGCTTTTACATCATTAGCTGCTTCATACGCCGCCCACCCAGTAGCAAATGTTGTTCTACTGCCACCTGTGATCGCTGTATATCCAACGGAATCAGTATCTGCGACCTGTGGCTTTACATCTTCGTATGAAATTCCTAATACTTCTGCAGCATGCATTGCGATAGAGGCTCTAGAACCACCTATGTCAGTTGAACCTTCTACAAGGTTAACCGTGCCATCATTATTAACAGAAATATTACATGCAGATTGCATTCCTATGTTAAACCAGAAACCTATCCCAACACCTCTTCCTACCTTACCGCCGTTTTTGGCAGGCGTAAGAGGGGATTGATAATGATGGTGTTCTTTCATTGCTTCTAATACTTCTACACACCCTATCCTTGGATGAATTGGACCATCTGCACGTCGAGTGCCCTCTTTGGCCGCATTCTGAAGCCTCAATTCCAAGGGATCAATGTTAAGTTTTTCTGCGATTTCATCTATTACTTGTTCCGCCGCAAATGCAGCATTTGGCGCACCGGGCGCCCGATAAGCTGCTGTTTTTGGCTTATTTACCACAACGTCATACCCATCTATTGTTACATTAGCAATATCGTAGGCTGTGAAGACACACATTGCTCCAGCTCCTACAGGAGATCCCGGATAAGCACCAGCCTCCATAGCCAGGTTAGCCTGGGCTGCAACAATTTTACCTTCATTGGTTGCACCCATTTTTACAGTCATATGGGAACCTGGAGTTGGGCCAGTACCTTCAAAAACCTCAGCACGCGTCATAACCATTTTCACGGGCTTATGTCCTGCTTTCTTGGAAAGCAACGCTGCTGCAGGATCTTCATACACATTTATCTTGCCACCAAATCCACCGCCAATCTCCATTGGGGTTACCTTTATCTTTGAAACTGGTACGGCCAAAGCTTCTGAGACTGCTGCACGAACAGTAAATGCACCCTGCGTGCTAGTCCATACATGTATTCGATCATCGTCATTCCACAGAGCGGTAACGTTATGTGGCTCAATATAACCTTGATGAACAGTAGCTGTATCAAAAGTTCTCTCCACAATCACATCTGCTCCGGCGAACCCTTCATCTATATCTCCCATTTTGTGCTGGAAGTGCTCAGCAATGTTCGAATTTACTTTCGTCTGTTTCTCGAATTCCTTGGTAAACAGATCATCATGCAAGATTGGAGCATCTTTTGCCATGCCTTCTGGAGCCGTTAATACAGCGTCTAAAACTTCATACTTAACATCAATTAAACTTAATGCAGCTTCTGCAACGTGTACACTTGAAGCTGCTACAGCTGCGATTGCTTGCCCTTTATATAAAACTTTTTTATCAGCTAATATATTTCCCCGGAAATAATTCATTGGGGAATCACCTAGGCCATAATTTGCTGTATCTTTAGTTTCTGGAAAATCTTTTGCACTAACTACAGCTTTCACTCCTTCAAGTGCCAAAGCCTTCTTGAAATCGATAGACTTTATATTAGCGTGAGCGTGGGGACTTCTAAGAGTTTTTCCATAAAGCAATCCTGTTAACTGTAAATCCGCCCCATATTGAGCCCTACCAGTTACTTTGTCCGCTCCATCTGGTCTTACTGGTCGTGTTCCCACCACCTTAAACTCTTTGTTAGATAAAACTTTATTTGGTTCGTATGTTGTCGTCATTTCATCCTCAAATAATTTTATTAAATTAACTAGCCATTTCCTTTGCGGCTGCCATAACAGCCTTAACGATTTTGTCGTAGCCTGTGCATCTACATAGATTACCTGCAAGCCACATTCTTATGCGCTCTTCCGAGGGGTTAGGTTCTTTTTCCAACAGAGCCTTTGAAGAAACCAAAAATCCCGGAGTACAAATTCCACATTGCAAAGCCGCATTCTCTAAAAACGCCTGCTGAATTGGGTGCAGTCCATCTGCACTTGCAATACCTTCAACGGTCTGAATATCCGCACCTTCCGCTTCCACTCCTAGCACAAGGCAACTATCGACAATCCTGCCATCCATATTAACTGTACAGGCTCCACAGTTACCGTCGTTACATCCCTCTTTAGACCCAGTTAACTGCACTACGTCTCTTAACACTTCAAGTAGGCTTTGTCTTGGCTCTGCCAAAAACTCAACCGGCTCTCCATTTATAGTTGTTGTTACATGAACTTTAGTCGCTGGCATTTTAATTTTCCTCCCGTGCACGCTCAACAGCGGTATGTAATGCTCTACGAGTTAGAACCTCGCAGAGGTGTTTTCTAAATTCAACAGTTCCTCTCATATCAGTAATTGGTGTTGCTGCTTCTTTAGCAAGATTGGCAGCAGCCTGGATATTTTCATCACTCGGCTCTTTACCAACCAACGAATTACCTGCATTTTCAACAAATAGAGGGGTAGGAGCCACAGAAGACAATGCCACTCGCGCAGCTTCAATTTTTCCATTTTTCAATTGAACTGACACTCCTGCTCCCGCAACGGCAATATCCATTTCATTTCTTGGTATAAATCTTATATATCTTGCACCAAAACCTTTGGACGGCGCAGGAACTGAAATAGATACTAGAATTTCACCTGTGTCCAAGGTGGTTCGTCCGGGACCACTGCATATATCTTCAACCGGAACAGATCGAGTTCCATTTGCACCAACTATATTTGCTACAGCATTATGAGCAATTAAAGCGGGTATAGCATCAGCGCTGGGTGCGGCATTCATGAGATTTCCACCTAACGACGCCCTGCCCTGAATCTGTATTCCGCCTATAAGGGTCGCCGAATCCATTATTCCAGGATATGCGCTAGCTATATTTTCATCTCCATAAATCTTATGACATGGTACAGCTGCTCCTATGACCAATCCGTTTTCCTTGCTGTAGGTTAGCTGATTAAGTTCTTCTATATGTTTGCCATCAATTACGGCATCTAGTTGGTATCGACCACCTCGCATCTGAACAATCAAGTCTGTGCCGCCAGCCAGCACTCTAGCTTTCTCTTTGTATTTTGCTAACAGGCTTACTGCCTCATCAACGGTAGTGGGTCTAATATAGTCAATTGAATTCAATTGCCAGCCTCCTCATTTCATTATCGCTTACTTTAACTAAGTAGAAGAATAATATATGTAAATTGACATACTATCAATTAAATTATGAACTTTTACCCAGTTCCGAAGCGGGCCACAGTATAACAGACCTACACCGGGTCAACAACGGCCGGGTTTGATACAACTTCATGCAAAAATCGTATTAATCGAAAACACGCAGATTTATGATGGGTTTTTTAAAATGATCCGATCAATTTTTAACTAAGTTTTGCGTTTTCAAGGCGTCCAGATTTCAACTTCTGTAGTAATAGCCCTATCACCACTTTCTACATCTGTTGAATTGCCACCTACTATCAATATTCGACCATCATCTAATAATGTCATAGTATGAGCATACCTTGCTACCAAGCTTTTTGGCCCCGGGCTAAAAGTATTAGTTTTTGGGTCAAATATATCGGTGGAATCTACCTTGCCGATCCCACCCGTAACTAAAACTCTGCCATCAGCCAGTAAAATAGCTGCGTGCTCAGCCCGCCACTCAGTCATTTCTCCTACATCGGTCCAAGTGTCTGCTTCAGGGTCATATACTTCACCTTTAGCTACTTTGCCTTTGCCTCCTGTAACCAGAACTCTGCCATCGCTTAATAAAGTAGCTGTATGCGCCGAATGCGATACGTTAGTTTCTGCCCCCAAAGTCCATGTGTTTTGCTCAGGATCATAGATTTCTACTACTTTTGTTTTTGAATCTCGGCCTCCTCCTCCAACGACTAATGCTCGCCCATCATTTAATAATGTCAACGTATGCATCGCACGTTTAACCTGCAATGAACCTGCATCAGACCAAGTATTCGTCTCGGGGTCATAAATCTCAGCTTCGGGCACTAATATTGTGTCTTCTCTCTCTCCAGCAACGACTAATACCCTGCCATCATTTAAAACAACTGATCTATGCCTCCATCTTGGAGTAGTCATTTCTGCTGCAACTGTCCAGCTATTCGAATTAGGATCAAAAATCTCAACAGTAGTTTGAGGTTTTTGTCTTACAGCGGCACCTCCAATAATTATGACCCGTCCGTCTTGTAATAAGTTGCCACTGGGGACCTCTCTTATATCGCGCATCAAGGGAGCTTCAGACCATTTGCCCGTATTTGGATCATAAAACTCCGAATCTGCTATTCCAGACGGTTCCCAAGCTGAGGCCCCACCTCTACTTTTACCAGCCATACTGATTACTCTGCCGTCATTTAACTTTACGGTAACATGCCAACCACGCGCGTAAGCCATTTTCGCTGTGTCACTAAACTTTCCGGAACCTAATGGCTTAGCTTGGTCACCTTCTGAGTTTATGTTTGATTGTGTATCTTGCGATGATGTCGCTTCGGTTAAGTCGTTCGACTCACCATCAGCCGAACACCCAAGAATGAAAACAATAAACAACGACACACAACTTATAAATAAAACATGTATTCGATTCCTAGTAATCATTTTAATTTCTCCAATCAAATGAATTTCATAGATTCAGCAAATGATCTTTCAATGCCTTGTCAACTTATCAATTTCCAGAACATTCTAGCAATTAATTGATTTTAATAATAATTTTCCGAAAACCTTAGGTATTAGGCAAGATTATGATAATCTTGACAAATTGTTGAAACCTGGAGGATGTAATGGGTAATGTAACTGGCAGTTATTTAATAGCAAAAACATTAAAAGAAGAGGGCGTAGAAGTTCTTTTTTATTTGATGGGTGGACCCAATTTTGACATTGTCATGGCATGCCAAGATTTGGGTATTAAAACCGTGGATTTTCGTCATGAGCAAGCTGCTGCTTTTGCTGCTCATGCTTATGCTAGATTGACTGGAAAGCCTGGTGTGTGTACTGCGGCATCAGGACCAGGTACGCTTAATCTTCTAACTGGAGTATATACAGCCTCTATAGACTGTGCACCCATGATTATTTTGGGCGGAGCAGGGCCAGTTCATGAAATCGGCAGAGAAGCCTTCCAGGAAGTTGACCAAGTCGGAATATTTGAACCATTATGTAAATATGTTCATCAACCCACGCTTGCAGAAAGATATCCCGAAATAATCTCAACAGCGTTCAGGCAGGCTACCTCTGGGCGTCCGGGTCCGGTATATATTGATTGTGGAGCGGACGTTCTGTATGAAGAAATAGATGAAAGCAAAGCTGTTAAAGCACCTCGCCCTAACTTAAAGTCACGTCCTAGCGCTGACCCTAAAGCAATCGAAGATACGATTAATTTAATTTCTGCAGCATCAAAACCTATAATTTTCGCTGGTGGAGGCGTGTTTTTCGCTAACGCCGCAGATGAATTTAAACGATTCATTGATATAACTAAAATCCCGTTCTACACAGCTCCAATGTCCAGAGGCCTGGCACCGGAAGATCATCCGGTATCTTTCCCGGCTGCTCGCAGCAAAGCAATGCGAGAAGCTGATCTAGTGTTAGTCATCGGTACAAGACTTAATTGGATGATGCAATACGGTCGTAGGTTTTCTGATGATGCCAAGTTAATTCAAATTGACATAGAAGAATCTGAGCTAGGTCATAATCGCGATTGTGACCTAGGAATCGTTGCTGACGCAAAAATGGCGCTGTCCCAACTAGCTGACGCCGCAGCAAAACGTAGCCAGAATTTCGATGGCAGACTTGAATCTGATTGGGTTCAGGCGCTTTCTGAATATCAAGCCAGTAAAGCTGAAAGCATGGAAGCTATCCTTAATTCGAAACAAGTTCCTATACACCCATTGCGGCTTTGCAATGAGATAAATAAATTTTTAGACAGAGACGCTATTGTTACTGTTGATGGAAACGAAATATTACATTTTGGAAGACAGTCAATAAATACTTATATGCCGGGTCACAGACTTAATTCAGGTGTGACCGGAACAATGGGAGTAGGCCTACCATATGGTATTGGGTCTAAGCTAGCCAAACCAGACAAGCAAAATCTAGTATTACATGGTGACGGCTCAATGGGAATGAATGCTATGGAACTGGACACATTAGTTCGATTCAATTTACCTGTAGTGACAGTTATATCTAATAATGCTGGCTGGACAGCTCGAACTCCAAACCAAAGAAAACCTGGCCGAGAACTTGGGTTCACTCCTTTCCATGAAATGGCTAAGGCTCTTGGATGTTATGGGGAAAGAGTTGAAAACCCTGATGACATAAGACCAGCACTAGAAAGGGCGTTCAAATCCGGAAAGCCTGCTGTAATTGATGTAATAGTGGAGCCCACCGCAGCTGGCACCTCTGCTGCTTGGGGTGGATCAAGAATGGAATAGCTTTCAACTTTTAATTTCATCCACCATATGATTTTTCTGGTTAATCCACAATTCAGCTGATGAGTACAAAGGAAATTCTGCTGATTCCATGAATATTATTTGTGGATCGTGTTCGATGTAATCTGCAACTTCTGATTTCCATTTCAAATAATGAGGATATGTGATATGAGCGTCAACCGCTGCTTGATCCTTATAAACTTCATAAAAATATATACGTGTAGATATCCGTTGATCTGTCATAATATCGAACCTAAAACAACCTGGTTCATTACCAACTGATCCAGCAGCATCACCATAACTAGCATCCATAAATTGTTCCAAAAATTCGGGTTTAACATTAAAAGTTACAAATATACCTATCATATTGATCTCCTTTCTGAAAACTTTGAGATGGTAATGTCATAGCCGAGGCTAATATAATTAGAAATATAAAACCATGATATTTGAACAATTAATTAGAGAAGTTAAGGACTTCCCTAAACCGGGAATAAACTTCAGAGACATCACTCCTGTTTTACAAGATCCGACTGGATTTAAAGAAGTTATTGATGCATTTACAGACAGGTATAAGGCTAAAAACATCCAAGGCATAGTTGCAATTGAGTCACGAGGTTTCTTAATCGCAGCCCCTATGGCCATTGAACTCGAACTGCCATTATTACTTATAAGAAAAAAAGGCAAACTGCCATTCGAAACAAAAACTGTTACATACGACTTAGAATATGGCACTGATTCTTTAGAAATGCACGTTGATTCTATATCTGATACAGATAATCTCGTATTGATTGACGACCTAATGGCGACGGGCGGCACTCTCGCTGCTGCTGCCAAATTAATTGAAGATCTGGGCGGAATAGTGCTTGAGGTAGGGGTCATTATCGAACTTATAGACTTAAAGGGAAGAGAGAAGCTAAAAAGGATTCCTGTACATAGTTTATGCAAAATATAAACCATGTGGTCAATTTGACAAGGATACAAATTCAATATAAAAAGTTCAGATACTCCTTAAGTAAAACTATGATTTAGGAGGACCTCAAAATGGCAATTATAACAATAGGTGGGCTAACTGGTTGCGGCGGCAGACATATTGGTAAAGCAGTGGCAGAAAAGCTAGGATTTGATTACATCGATCGCTTAATTTTATCCGAAGCTGCCAAACAAATTGGATCAACGGTCCAGGCAATGCAAGAGAAGGAGGATAAACATGTCTCCGTCCTTGAGAATATATCTTCGCTTGCTCAAAGAATGCTAGAACGGTCAGCAATGAGTGGCGTTGGAGGCGATCCTCATTTCGGACCAGGCGCAGCTGCATTTCTTATAAATGAGCAGGCTGACTTTAACAAATCCACAATACTTAAAGGCTCTCACGTGGAAAACAAAGATTACATCAATAGCCTGACATCCGTCATTGTTGATATCGCAAAAAACGATAATGCTGTAATAGTTGGCAGAGGAGCTGCGGCCATATTAAAAGACGATGAAAGTGTATTGAAAATCGGATTAACATCTTCAAAAGAAGATCGGATAAAAAGAATTTCAAGCAGGGAAAATATTGACTACTCAGAAGCAGAAACAATTGTTCTAGCAAAAGATGCTGCCAGGTCAGAGTTTTATAAAACTTTTTTTGAGTTTGACGGCCCAGAAGACCCAAAGCAATTCCATCTATCAATAAACACCACTTTAATCAAGCTAGAGCCAGCAATTTCAATGATACTAGCGGTTACACAGACTTTTAAAGACGGATTGTTAACTCATCAGTGAATCCAAGTTAGCACATAAATAATCCTTTATCATTGAATCTAGGCTATCCATGTTTTCATTTTATAAACAAACAATAAAAGATATGATCGATCATTCTCTGGACGAAAATCCGAATGAGGCTTGTGGCGTTATTTTGGGCAAAACCCTATTGGGCCAATTTAGAGATGCGTGTTCAAGCCAATTTTCAATAGATTCAAAATCAATCTTATTTAACTCTAAGTTAGTATCAGATTTAAATCTTACTAGCCAAAATATAGCAGCATTGATTACAAATTTAACGAACAAGAAGGTAGAAATTGAATCTCTCCATGGTACAAACCTAGAAACTGTATATGAGTTGCTGGAACATGTTGCTAACAATGGTGGAGGAGACATTGCAAACCTCATTGTAACCATTACAAATACCGCTAAAAGTCCATACAGATACCAAATGGATCCACAAGAATTTTTAGATGCAGATAAAAAGGCAGACAAGCTTAATTTAAACATATTAGGCTTCTACCACTCCCACACTCATACCGAGGCATATCCATCAGACACAGATGTACGTTTAGCCATCGAAAGCGGCTGGGTTGATCCATACTACATATTAATTTCGATAGAAAAAATCGACAGTCCTGAAGTAAAAATGTATCAGATAAATCTAGATGGGACAGTAATTGAAAAGAATTATTCTATAAAAAGCTAGTTCAATCTGTTTTTGCTGATTAATTCGTAATACTAAATTTCAGAGTGTAGTCAGGAAATTCAGCAATATATCCCTTTACCTGTCCTCCGCCCACAACCATTACAGATCCATCCTTTAATCGAGTCGCTGTAGTTAAGTTTCTTCCTTCAGGCAAGGTGCTAATTACTGACCACTCATTATTTAAGATATCATACGACTCTACTGCCAACACGCCTGCTCCTGCGGGGTCAGCTCCGCCAATCAAAATTACCTTGCCACCTCTAAAACCCTCAGGTATAAACACTGAAGAATGGTCTTTTCGAGCAAAAAGATCAGTTGAAACCAAAGTCCATTTATCACCAATTGGGTCATAAATTTCTGCCGTTGTTTCAGGGCCTAGTAAATCTTCAGTCTCGGTAGTAGTGCCTCCGGTAACTAACACCCTACCGTCAGGCAATAATATAGAGCTGTGCCCTAAACGTGCGCGATAAAGACTGGCAACCATGGTCCATGAATTTTCAATCGGGTCATATATCTCAGCAGAACCTAAAGTATCTCCCATTGTTACAGATGACATGCCACCAGTGACTAATACCCTATTATCGGACAATTTAATTGCTGAATGAGACATCCTTTGCTGTATCATTGGCTCAGCTTCTAACCAAATATTGTCTTCCATATTGTAAACTTCCGAAGAGCTAAGCGTTTCAACTCCTGATCTGCCACCAATAACCATGACCCTACCATCGGGTAAGGTTATTGCCTGTCCTAGTTGTCGCTTGTAGTTCATATCCGCAACACTTTGCCATTCATCACTTTTAGGGTCATATATCTCAGCACTATTTAAATCTTTATTTCCCCTAAACAGTGGTTCTTCTTCACCTTCCTTTAATACTGCTCTTCCAGTTCCTCCAGCCACTAATACTCTTCCATCAGGCAATAAAGATGCTGTGTGAAATGTCCTTTCCCAATTAAATCTGCTCGTTTTTACCCATTCATTACTACCCAATGGAAGAATTTCACCATTAACAACTGAGGCTCGCCTAAAACTCAGTCTTTTCCTTCCTCCCACTATTAGAAGTGCATCATTTTGTAATAGTGTTGCTGTATGACCCCATCTACCAAATTCCAGCTCCCCCATTAACTCCCATCCTGGCTCTAGACTTATACCAAGGTCGTCTTCAGCTTCCTTTTCTGGGTCGGGGGTGGAGGTAGGAGTAGGTAATGGTGTTTTCGCTGGCACAACAGTGAAATCCATAGCCAAAGAACTTGATGCCTCTATGTAGTTACTGGTTTCAACTGAACAACCTAAAATAAATCCAAAAAGGCAAATAAAATGGATGATTAGTATGGATCGAACTATATACTTAATTCTCAAATTAATTTCCTCCAGTAAGTGCATTACGGGGATTCTCTACCATTATTTTATGAAACTGCTCTTTACTTAACCCAATTTCTTGTAAGTACGGATAAAGCCTGCTTATAATAAAATTATATCCAAAACCACCATTCATTGCGTAATGAGAATTTGTGCATACGTCATGTGAAAGCAATAATTTATCTATAAATCCAGCCTGAATAATTTTTTTAATATTCATAAGGTCTCTTTGGAGGAGAAATTGATTCTCGTCTTGCATGCCATCGAATGATACGAATGCTCCTCTTTTTGCAATTTCAATATGATAGTCATGATATGGATAATCATGAGCATGTCCTACAATGACCCTATCAGGATTAACTCCTTCCTCAAGTAAAATATCTATCTGCTTGAGCCCCACAGGGGCAAACAAACCATGTGTAGCTATTGTTACTCCTGTCTCCAGATGTGCTCTAGCACCAGCCCTTAATACACGTTCCTCCACAGGAGAAACCCAAGTTTCATGTGCTCCTAACTCCCCGATAATCCCGGCTCTAACGCCAGTCTTATCTATTCCTTCATTGAGGTCTCTAATCATTTGGTCAGCAATGTCGTTAGTTTTAGTGCGATATAGGCTCGGATCATAGAACGGCTCTCTGTACCATCCACAACCTAACACAATATTTAGACCCGTCCTTTTTGCAATTTCGCGTACCGCAATTGGATCCTGCTCTAATCCACGATTTGTTTGATCTACCAAGGTAACTCCGCCTGATTTTTGATAATGCATTAATTCAATATAAGCAGATTCAGGGTCATCAAGAACTCTATTCGTATCAAGATAGTCAGCAAGAATAGAAAGGAAAACATGTTCGTGAATCAAAGCAAATCCAATCTCTTCAGGAGAAATAGATCCAGTTACCGTCATCACGGATGTTTGTTGTAAATTCCTATTCAACGCTAAAACACCTTGATGGGTTTAGGAGCATAATTTCATTCCAATCATCATGAGTCATTCCTCTAGCTATTAACTGTTCACGTAGTTCAGAAATAACAAATGCATATCCCCCGCCTCCGTAAGCAGTTAAATGATTTTTTATTGAAACTCCATTAGAGATTAAGATTTGATTAATTAAGCCTTGATTGATCAGGTCCATACACATTGATACATGTCTTCTCATTAAATCTTTAGAATTAACAGGAAAAGTATTTAAACAGATAAAAGTTCCTCTCGAAATTACGCTAGCGCAAAACTCATTATCAAAGCTGCCGTTAATATGATTAACTATAACCTTTCTGAGGTCGGCTCCTTCATCTTCTAATATATCGAGCTGATCATTGGCAGTAGATAAATGGGTACCAGCAATGGCCAAAGTTATGCCAGTTTTTCTTTGAGTCCTAGCTGCTGCTCGATGCATCCTTTCCTCTGAAGGTGTCACCCACCTAGCATTAACGTTTATTTCTCCGATAATGCCTGCTTTAATTCCAGAATCATCAATTCCTTTAGTTAAATCTGAAACCATTATTGAAGTTAATTGATCCACCTTAGTTTTTACAAAATCCAAATCGTAGTAAGCTTCTTTGAACCAACCTGTACCAGTTATGATGTTTATTCCCGTTTTTTCTGACAGCTTTTTCAATAAATTTAAATTTCTATTAACGCCGCGAGATGTTTGATCTACTATAGTCTTACCGCCCAAATCCTTAAATTTAATTAATTCTTGCTCAGCCAGAACAGGATCATCCAAAACGTTTGAACCCATCCAATTGTCTCTCTTGTGATTTATAAACACATGTTCATGTGGAAGTGTGAGACCGAGATCTTTAGCAGGAATAGGACCTGTGACCGTATTAATGGTGCTCAAAATAGTTCACCTGTAAGGGCTTTCATTGGGTTATCGACCATAACCTGGTGGAACATTTCATCAGTGAATCCAATAGCAGCTAAATGCTCAAATAACCGAGTTGAAATGAAATCATATCCACAACCACCATAAGACACATAGTGAGTGCGATAACAGACATCATGAGAAAGCAAAATTCGATCTAGATTTCCTTCTTTTATTGCATGCTTAATTAAAGTCAAACATTTCTTAAGCTCATAAGGGTTAGTGTCAGACAAATTATCGAAAGAAAGCCAAGCACCCCTTTTTATTATCTCGTCATGGAATTCAGGATATGGCCAGCTGCCGCAATGACCGACTACAACGCGATTTAAGTCAACTTTTTCTTCCTTCAAAATATCAAGTTGATCTAAAGCTACCGGACTATTAGTTCCGTGAGTTGCAATTGTCAGGCCAGTCATGTGATGAGCTCTAGCACCAGCCCGCAAAACTCTTTCTTCTACTGGAGACACCCATTTTTCATGAGCTCCTAATTCCCCAATTATTCCTGCTTTGACACCCGAATCATCGATCCCTTCAGTAATATCAGAAATCATCTGCTCCGCTATCTGGTCTACATACCAATAATTTAAATGTTGTTCATAGTAAGGTTCGCGATACCATCCACAGCCAAGTATGACATTAAGGCCAGTTCTTTCAGCTAACTTTTTTACTGCCACGGGATCTTGACCCAAACCACGATTAGTCTGATCAACTAAGGTCACTCCCCCAGCATTTTTGTATCTCATGACCTCTAGATAAGCTAGTTCCGGCTCATATAAAAGATTATTTACAGACCAGCTGTCTTTTAATAAATCAAGAAGAAGATGCTCGTGCATCAAGGTAAACCCCAGATTGCTAGCTTCAACAGGGCCTGTAACTGTCATAACTTGCGTCATATATATATTTTAGTGTTTTGGCATTATATTTGCAGTTTGGTATTACGAAATACGGTCAATTCAACTTGCTAATCATTTGTTTTTAATTGATAAATAGAATAATCATGATGGCTTGAATCTTTATAAACTGGACTCTCAAGATCCTGGTCTATATTCAAGCCTCCTCTTGATTCGAGAGCCTTAATATATGATGGCCAGTCACTTACAAAGTTGATTCCGTTTTCCCGAATGTAATTACCAATATTTGCTTCTATTAAGGCTTCTGCTGCATTACGATTTACTTTGCCATCTAAATCAACTAGCTTTCTCTCAGAAAAATACCCCACAGTGCCGGCTAAGTAAGATCCAACTATAGCGTCCTGAGGTAAATTCTCGTTTATCCAAATACCGGCTCTATAAAAACCATCTTCTTGATGACCAGGCAACCACGCAGGTATATAAACAGCAAATAACAGTAATGGAATTGTGGTTAATAACATTATGCGGCGATTAAACTTCTTGCCTAACGATTGAGCCAATTGGAGCCAAAAAAATCTGTAAGAGAGGCCAATATAGAGAGCATAAATAATATAGATTGCCAAAAAGTATCTTTCAAAATACCAATGTGCCGGCAAATAGAATGTGTAAAACAAAAAGATAATCAATGAAAAGATAAATGATATCAAGTGCAGTCCTGGATTATCTTGATACAAAGCTAAAACTGCTGACCTAAAAGGCCTCACAAAGGCAACGATAACAATTAATAATACCAATATTACTAGAATTGAAATTGCTCCTAATGATAGAGAAAGCCCTGTTTGGGCCCAGATTGATGCGAGCATTGTCACTGATAAGATGGATCGGCTTATGACTTCCTCACTAAAAAATAAAATCTCAGATCCGTCTCCTCCGGACCTAAAACTTATCCAATGTCTTACTGCACCACCGCTTGTCGGAATTGGCGTGCCAAAACCATCAAAACTAAACACAAGCCAAGGAATAAGTACAATCCCGGCAACCACCCCTGCAATCAACCAGCCACGTAAATATTCCATTGGTATTCTCTGTAGTATCAAACCAACAATAAAACACGTCCCAACTAAGAATATCGAGTCTACTCGAGAAAGCATTGATAGGCCTATTAGCACTCCAAAAATAGCCCATTTCAGCTTGCCTTGCCTTGTCTTGCCATAATCCAATGACACTACCCACATAAACAACACAGCCAGAAGAAATAAAATTGCAATCGGTGATTCTAGACCATTGATTACCCTTTTAACGAAGTATGGATTTATGAGCCACACAGCGGCTGAAACTAAGGCAGCAGCATGCAACTTAGTAATTGACAATACAAGCCTGTATAAAACATATCCGGCTGCTAAGTTAAATATAGACAAAATTACGACACTAGCTTTTACAGGTCCATATAAATTGTCTGGCTCAAACCAATAGACTGGTACAAGCAACCATACCCATAATGGCTGAAATCCGTTAGTGGGATGAATTCCATCAAAAGTAGTGCCAAGGCCTGCTGCAATATTCCGGGCTATCTTCATTGAGTAAAAAGCATCGTCCACTAAGAATAACTCAGAAATTAAATATTCAACCGACAGGCACGATAAAATTAAATGCAGTACGATTGCAGGCAAAAGAACCAGCAAAAATGGTTTTTGTTTGAAAAATTTAGAAATACCGATAATTTGGTGAGAGAACCGAAGCATATTCGTATTATTAGTATTACTGAACGAAACTATCTATCCCTTTTAAGAGCATATCTATATCATCTCGGTCGTTGAAAATATGTGGATCTACTCTAAATATTTCGCCGTGATAGTAGGTATCAACCTTATTATTATGTAAATGCTTCCAAAGTCCTGATGCTGCTTCATGCCGAGCTGAAATCACTCCTAATCTATAATTTGGATCATCATGGGTAGTCACATCGATACCTAATTCTTTCATGCCGGCAATTGCATACCCGCTCAATTCTAAGTTGTGTTGCTCAACTACACTCATATCAGTTTCTAAAAGGATTTCTAAGCCTGGTTTAGTGAAAGCTAATCCAAGCAAATTCGGCATGCCTAATTCAAATCTTTGCGCATTATCTTTCAGCCTGAAGTCGTGTATATCGAAGCTGTGTGTGCTTGCATATCCGGCTCTCGTAGGTTTTTTACTATGGTGGCGTTTAGCAACATACAAAAACGCTACTCCAGCCGCCCCAAGCAACCATTTCATAGCAGTGGTGGCGAAAAAATCCACCCCAGTATCATGAAGGTCTATCTCCATTGCCCCAGCGGACTGGGCACCATCTACAATTACTAAAGCTCCTTTTGCATGAGCTATTTCTGCAACCTTCTTGATGTCCTGCTTAAATCCTTCGATAGGTGTAACGTGTGATATACAGACAGCCACAGTGTTTTCATCGATGCTTTGTTCAAAATCCTCCAAATGGATAATTCCATCCTCTCTGGCATGTACAAATCTTTTAGTTAAAGACTCATGTGGAGGTAAATGCCATGGGAAAACACTAGAAGGATAGGAGAAGTCATCAAAAACAACATTGCCTCCAGCAACAGGGTCGATTAAATCAAAAGCTATATTACATCCAGCAGACGTGCTTTCAACAATAGCTACTTCACCTTCATCGCACCCTGTTAGTTGTGCGAACATACGACGGCAATCCGAGGCGTCAGCGTCTAAGCCATTAACGTACATGTCATCTGGGTCTTCTGAAAGCCAATCCATATGTTTTTTCATAGCTTTTTCATGACGAACGGACACTGGAGCCAGGCCGCCACTAAAAAGGTACGCTCTGTCTTTGGTTATAGGGTATAAGTCTCTAATTTGCTTGGCATTCATAACATATTTCCTAATATTAGTCTTCAAAGACTATAACATCGTGAAGCGTAATCAGCCAAGTACCTCATAATCTTGAGTTTCAATCGGAGATAAGCTTGATTACCCTGTCAAAAAGTGGTGCAAATGTGGTGTAGAATTAGTTATGTGGCTGTCGCCGAAGCCAGAATGTGAACTCTCTGGTAAATCGGGTCAGCCATTTCTTATTTAGAATACTGAGTTTTAACCAAACATTACGTAAAACAACTTCAATTACGCGCGCATGGTAACATAAGGCGAAATCCAATACAAAACAGTAAATAGTTCACGAATTTAGTAATTATTAAAGAGAGTATTCATATGTTTAAGACAATACTAATAGGATTATTAATCACAATACTTGCGATAGCTTGCTCTTCTGAAAGCGCAAGCTCCGATTCTGATGCTGCGCAACCAAGAGGAGATTCTTCCGTTTCCGCTCAGGATGAGGCTCCCATTGAGGATGCTGTTGATGTGTCTATGGATCTAGGCGAATTCGTCACCTCTTCAGACATGATGGCGAAGAGGGAGCGGTATGCTGCCCTCTTGCTCAGCGACGGTAGGGTGCTAGCTGTGGGGGGACGTGGCTTGGGTATTGGCACTTTGATTGCCACCATGCACGAGACAGCAGAGCTCCTCGACCCCGAGACCCTCGAGTGGGCCTCAACTGGTTCGATGGCGGAGGGTCGCCGCTCTCCTGCCATGGTGGAGTTAGAGGATGGTCGCGTGTTGGTGGCGGGCGGACTGTTGCCAACTAAATTTACGACTGACACTGCAGAGATATGGGATCCAACGCAAGGTACATGGACGACCGTTTCGCCCATGGCTCGAACCCGTGATGGTATGGGAGCTGTCAGGCTGCCGGATGGCAGGGTAATGGTAGTCGGAGGCAAAATGGACGGCAAAATGATCGGTACTCTTGAGAAAAGCGAGATTTATGACGCCGGCAGTGACACCTGGATTGAGGCGGCACCAATGTCTGAAAAACGGATCAATCACACCGTTACTTTGCTGTCAGACGGCAGGGTTCTAGTGACTGGTGGCGGCAAGGAAGACGGTCCTTATTCCAAGACTGTGGAAATTTATGACGCCAGCGCCGACACTTGGGTTGAGGCGGCACCAATGACGGTTTCTAGGTCCTTCCACACAGCTACGTTATTGGAGGACGGCCGGGTTCTGGTCATAGGAGGCAGGGGTAAGAAGATGACCGCAGAACTATATGATCCAGTTGCCGATGCGTGGTCCAGCGCAGGTGAGACAGAGATTGCAAGAGCTGAGCATCAAGCCACCCTTCTGCAAGACGGAAGAGTGTTTGTAACCGGAGGACTAGGTAATATTGCAGAGAGCGAAATCTACGATCCAGTTGCCGGCACGTGGAGCACCAGCAGCTCCCTTAATATCGGTCGTTATCGCCACTTCACTTTGCTCCTGTCAAATGGTCGGATCGTCACTTTCGGCGGCATAGGAGCTGACGGAATTCTCGCCTCATCCGAGATGATCGATTAGAGTTATTGACCAATCAGGCAGTATGTAAGCTCTCAACGCCCACGCAACCGAAACCGATCTAGGACCTTTGTAGCTCCTCGGCGAAGTAGAACAGGTCAGGCAGCCCGCCTGTATGGATAAACAATACTGTCTGACCCTGACGAATGACGCCGGACCGAGCGTGATCAATAATGCCGGCCATTACCTTACCCGTATGGACGGGGTCGAGAAGTAACCCCTCTAATTCGGCCGCCATTTGTATCGCTTCTGTACAGGCAGGGCTTATACGGCCATATCCAGGGCCGATGAAATCGGCTGTCTGCACCACATCTTCCCAAGCCATGCGTTGGTCAAATCCCATGTGTTTCAAAGCGTTGTTTGACCAACCCACTACATCGGCAAACGATTCTTCCGGAGTGCCAATAAGCACGCCAAGTATCTCCCAAGGCAATCCTAATGCTGCCGCGCCAATTTGCAGGCCACCCAGGCCTCCGCCACTGGCGATATAGATCTTCACCTGATCGACGTTTATCGCATCCAATTGGCTAGCTATCTCAAGAGTGGCGTCAATATAAGAAATCACGGCCGAAGAACGGGACATGTGCTCTTTGACATGGTTGTAAGGTGTTAAACCTTCGTTTCTTAGCTGATTCTCGATGCCCTCTACATAGCCTGAAATCTCGTCCTTGTCAGTGGTATCAAGCAAACGAATGTCCGCCCCTAAAAGATCTTGAATCAGCAAATTACCCTGGAACGGTCTGCCTTTAAGGTCAATAGATCCGTAGCTGCCAGTCGCGATACAAATGTAGTCCATGCCAACTTTCTTAGATGCAGCCCCAATAATGCGGGAGTTATTGGTCAAACCGTAAACATGTATGGAAACATCGGCCCCTTTTTCAAGTGCATCCGCCATGCAGAAGTCCATGTGCCTGACCTTATTGCCTCCTAATACGAGACCGGTCAGATCATCTCGTTTGATAAGGATTCGCACCCCCAGTTCTCGCGACAGATTTTCAGCCTCTTGTAGAGGTGTAGGTATCGTTGCGATCCTCACCCTGGGAAGTGTGTCTAGACGTGAGCGAAGTTGTTGGCGGCTCATTGGCGGCATCTGAATCACTGAGCTAAACACCCCCCATCTACGACCAGCTCTGCACCGGTGACGTAAGACGACTCGTCCGAAGCCAAAAAGAGGATGGCATTGGCCACCTCTTGTGCCGTAGCTAGGCGGCCCATTGGTATTCCACTTAGCCTGCGTTTCAGAACAGCCGGATCTCCGAGCGAATCGACTGTGAACGGAGTGTCGGCGAACCCGGGGTGGAGAGAGTTCACTCGTATGCCATCCCCGGCAAGCTGTATAGCAGCCGACTTGGTAAACGAGCGAATCGCGCCTTTTGCCGTCGCGTACGCCGTGCTGCTGGGGTTGCCCACCATCGCAGCAATCGAGGAGATGTTCACTATTGACCCGCCACCACTTTGCCGCATGACCGGCGCAACGTACTTCGTACCCAAAAAAGCTCCCATCGCGTGCACTGCTAGCACTCGCTCCCAATCCTCTTCCGAAGTATGCTCCACATCGAACGCGGATAGAATCCCAGCGTTGTTTACCAGCACATCCAAACGCCCATAGGCATCCTGTGCTGCGAAGATTGCCGCCTGCCATTCAGCAGATTTGGTAACGTCTAGACGAGCAAACAGGGCTTTCGATCCACTGTCTTCAATCTGTGACGCTGTCAGTTGGCCATTTTTTTCATCGACATCGGTTATAACGACCGAGGCTCCTTCTCTCGCAGCAGTGCGAGCGAATGCTCCCCCGAAACCCATCAACTGTCCATCCAGGCCGTTTGCGCCACCGGTGATTAACACCACTTTTCCAGCGAGTCGGTCGTTCATTGGGCGTTGTGCCCCCCATCGATGACCAGCTCCGCACCAGTAATGTAAGACGACTCGTCCGAAGCCAAAAACAGGATGCTATTCGCGATCTCCTCGGACTCGGCATACCGGCCCATGGGAATCAGCGAGGTGCGGTCTGCATACAGCTCGGGATCGGTGAAAAGTGGTAAAGCCGCTGGTGTCTTGGTATAGCCAGGATGCACGGAATTCACCCTAATATTCTCACTTGCATATTGGATAGCCACCGTCTTTGACATATGCCGCATTCCTGCCTTCGCCGTCGAGTATGACGTGATCGTATCAACCCCGACAATTCCATGAATCGACGAGACGTTTATGATCGACCCTCCACCGCACTTTCGCATCTCGGGGATGGCGTACTTCATGCCCAGCATCGCTCCTCGGACATGTACTCCCAGTTGGCGATCCAGCCCTTCAACCGTAGTAAACTCAACTTTCAGAGCCTCCTCAGCATTCTGAGGGCCATCGGGGTCGGAGTAGTCGCCGTCGTAATCACGGCCAGTGCCAGCGTTGTTTACCAGCACATCTAAAGCTCCTTCAGCTTTTACGATAAAGTCAATTGTGTTTTGCCACAAAGCCTCGTCGGTCACATCGAGATGGACATAGTGTGCCGCTCCCCCAGTCTCACGAATCTGTGCAGCAGTCCGCTCACCCAACTCATCGTTGATATCGGCCAAATATACGGTTGCTCCCTCGCGTACGAACGCCCAGGCTGTTGCGCCACCTATTCCTCTGATTTCCCCCTTAAGCCCTGTGGCAGCACCAGTAATGATGGCAGTTTTACCCCGCATACGCATATGGTGTACCCCTTTGTTAGGATTTTATTAAATATGCAACTTTCTATGAGCTATGCTTACTTCCACTCCCAAAGCTCCCACGCAGCGTTACCTTCAGCATCCACGTCCCAATCATAAATAACTGCCGCTCCATTCAGCTTCGCAAGTGATGGGGCTGACGTTTGAAAATAGCATACCCCTTTGAAAGTGGAGCCTCCATCTTCTGTAAAAGTGCCGGTGCCGGTAGCTCTAAAAGTTGCTACTCCATCAGCAGCAATAACGATACCAGAGTTTGGGCATTCTCCGAGAAGTATTCCGTCAGGCCCCATTTCAGCTTCATAAGTAGCCATCGTTTGTACTATTTGTGCTCCCGCCAAAGTGCCTTGTCCGGATGTTGCGGTTACTTCAAATACAGGATTGGTTCCATTTGCTGTTAAAGCTCTTGCTGTTGTAAGCGCCTTAATCGAGCCTATTTTTTCGGCTTTTGACATGTTCTGACCTCCCAGTCATCTAATAGTGTTTTCATCACAATAACACAACTCATTGTTATTAA
Source organism: SAR202 cluster bacterium (assembly GCA_009392275.1). Classification (GTDB taxonomy): domain Bacteria; phylum Chloroflexota; class Dehalococcoidia; order Lucifugimonadales; family UBA2962; genus UBA2962. The sequence continues at coordinate 27,150 of VFGV01000011.1, read as the reverse complement.
ATATTTATTGTTCCTCTTGTGATTGATCAGATACAGGCAATTTACAAGTTTGTCTTTTACCAAACCATTGATATCTCTTTTTAGCAATGAAATTATATATTTCGTTTCTGATAAAGGTTGGGATCAAATAAAAAACATAACTGAACCTGTAAATACCACCTAGGTCAAATAATATAGCCAAAATTGCATCGGATTTGACCATCAACTGGCCTCGTCGGAGGTAGACTACGTTTTCCACGTTTTTTATCTTTTCAACAGGATATCCATTCTGAGTAAGAAGGCCCAAGGCCAATTTGCTCTGTAAAGACACAAAAGTGAATGAACTTTCTGTATTTTTTGCTGATATTAAATCAATCGAGAAACTACATAAATTGCAATATCCGTCGAAGAAAACAACCCGGTTCTTGTCTGACTGTTTAAGCAAACGTATATCCGTCCGTTTCTTTACATAGCCGGACAGGCTTACTCTTCACGTTCCAGCTTACTGAAAACTTTGGCTAATATTCTATTAACCAAAAACGGTATAAGAAACCATAAAACTATAAAAACCAGCAACAATAGAATTATGGTGATTGTTAAGCCATCCATAACCACCTCTTAATTACTAATTTTAGGTGAGTTTAATTTTGGCTGAACGGTGATTCCATTAATTTCCATGGCATTTCTTATACTTTTTGTCGCTTCCGCAAGGACATTTTTCATTGCGACCCACTTTACCGTGTTGATTTTTGATGAGTTTCTTTTCTGCACAAGACAAGCAGGTGCACGCCGCCGGATGGTCTTTGTACCAATTAGGCCGATTCAAGTTTGACTAGTCTTTTTCGGAACTAACAGGCCTGCTGACTAAAACTGATATAACAAGCTTGTCTTCGAGTTTTAGGGTATCGTGAGACACCACTTTCCAATTACCTCCGTGCATATCTTCTAAGCCATTGCTTAGCGTCTCAGCTAATTGCGCAAGTTCTGACCCAAGCTTTAAGGTAATCTCACTCTCAGCCGAATTAGACAATCCTTTTTCTAATTCGATTGTTCGCACTGTAAAAGCATATTCCAGTTTACCTGTCATTAATTCAATTTATCTCCATTATTATTTATTGGCTTGTCAGCAAATTTAGTGCCGTCAATTTTCTTGTTTTTACGAATGCGGCTACGCACTGCTAAACCTGGCATAACCAAACCCAATAAAATCCAGGCTGCGTGCACCTTACCATCTCCATTATTCGGAGCCATGCATCCTCCGCCACTTAATTTCTCAGATGAAGGCTCGACAGAAACTGCTGTTGGACTAGGAAATACAGCTGTATCTGCAGGTGTTGGTTCTGGCATAGATGTTGCTGTAGGCACTGCTGTTGCCTGAAGCTTTGGCTCTGTAGACGCAATTGGTGTTGGCCCTGGTTTAAGCCTGGCCTCTGGTGTTGGCATGCCTTCCAAAGGCTGATAACAAAACCCCATTGCTTCTCTTTCTCTTTGATTTGGAGGAGCTCCACCTCCAATAGCAAGATCTTTAAACCGCTCTCCTCCTAGCGTTCTTTCTAGGCATTCTAAAATCTTTGGATCATTTGTGCCAAAAGGAGATCGTCCATTATTTTGACTAAACATTTCATCTTCAAGGACGTCTGATTTTCGTCCTTCAAACTCACGATCAACTAATTCAGGATCGCCTAATTTTCTTTCAGGTCCTTCAAACTCAGGATCAACTAATTCAGGATCGCCTAATTTTCTTTCAGGTCCTTCAAACTCAGGATCAGCTAATTCAGGATCGCCTAATTTTCTTTCAGGTCCTTCAAACTCAGGATCAGCTAATTCAGGATCGCCTAATTTTGGTTTTGGCTTGTCCAAATCAAATCCCATTGACCCATCCGCTGATTCCACGATTCCAGGGCTATATGCGGTTATCTGTCCTTCCCAAAAATATATCCCGATTCCTCCAGGATCCATATCTCTGCGTGTGACTATAACTCGCGTCATGTCATCGGATATATAAGTGAATAATCCATCACACCCAGGCCGACAACCGGTTGTCGATAACGCAAAATTGCCGATCTCCCTTCCAGATAAATCTAACAAGGTTTCTCCTGCCAAAATATATTTACCGTCTTTGGTAAACATGCCTGAATGGGAAAAAAACGGAACATGCCAAATTTTCTCACCAGTGTAAATGTCAAAAAGAGTTAGAGCGTATTGACCTCCGCCGCCAGCAACTAAATATTTGCCGTCAGGCGAGAAGTCTAGCCAGCTGACTATATCATCCATATCTTCGAACAAAACAAGATTCCCGGTTTCAGTGTCAATAATTGCTAGATCTCCGTATTTGCCGCCAACACCAATAAGGTCTCCTTGTTTGGAAAACTTAAAAGCGCCTAGATATGGCCAGCTGCCATTATAAGTTTTCCAAATTACCGAACCATCAGAAGCTGACAATTTATATGTGTATCCATCACCGGAACCAGCATAAATATATTCATCTGAATCATCGAATAATATTCCTCTAACTTGGCCTCTGATAAAAACATTCCAAATCAACTCTCCAGTCATTAAGTCATAGAGCAAGAATGTTCCTTCAGTGGCTCCAACGGCCAAATACTTATTTGTATTTGATATCTGAACTTCCTTACTTCCCAACTTAGGATGCGTGGTTTCAGTAACTTCTTCAGCTGCTTTTGTCCAAACTTCAGTTCCGTCAGAAGCATCCAAAACACCAAATTTTCCACACGCTCCATCAGGAACCGGTCTTTTTGCTTTGCCGCTACAATTAGACGTTGTAAACGCCGCATAATTACCGTCGTTTGATAATGATACGCCCCAGCCTTCCCAACCCATTTTGTAAGACCAAACGAGCTCACCATCCATACTAAATAGGGATACTAAAGATTTAGTTTCTTGTTGAGGGTAATCTGAGCTCCAATTTTCCATTCCATTAATAAGCAGAATTTTAGTCCCTGCGTCATCCACGTCACCTCTCCAATAACCAACGTCTGGTTCGTTATAATTTAGAAGACGATAGTCAGCTTTGGCTTTTGGAGATACTAGAGTCAACGTTATCTGCTGATTTGGCTCTTTAACAAAACTCAATGCTCGGGCGCGCCTTGTGTCTTCATAAGATGCGCTATCTCTCATTAATGAAGTGAGTCCGAAGGAAGGAGTTTGAGCAAAAATGACCCAATCATCTCTATCTGGAAGATTCTGAAAGCTGAATCTACCGTCATCGCCAGTTTGTGAAATTGTAGTATCCCAATTACCACTAGATAAAACAACTTCCATTCCAGCAAGAGGTTCTCCAATTTCATTAACAACCATGCCGCCAAAAGAAATTGGACCGCTAATACCATCCCCCCTCAAAGGAGTGTCTTTACTTATTGATTTGTCTCCTGGCTGCTCCATAACATGACGTTTGGTCTCAACTATCGTATATGGAACGGTAATATCCCATGTCTTAGAGGAGCCTGTATCTATATGAGAAAATGTCCATCGATAGGTTCGTTCATAGCTTCCTATCTCATTAGTTTCCCATGGCAAAAAGGCTGGAATTTCACCCCATTTCTCATCCATTTTTGTAAAGATATATTCGCTCTGTCCAGGTTCAAGCCAAAGAAAACTTGGCTCAGGTGTAACAGTCTCAATAACCATTGGGTACGGAGCTATTACTTCGGTCCTAAATTCGATGTGTAATAACGATGTGCCTGAGTTAGTGACCTTGATGCGATGTTTCATAATCTTTTTTAATGGCAATTGACCTTCTGGCAAAGGATAAAAATCTATAACTAGTGCATCTAAAGGATTTGTTTCGGATTCAATAAGATCCATTCCTTCAAAAATAGTAACAGTTGCCAAAATGGCAATTGTTACTAGTAACGATGAAATAAACTTAAACATCAGATCATTAAATCTCCACCGTTAATATCCAACGAAGCGCCAGTAATGTAAGCAGCTCGATTAGAACAAAGAAAAGCAACTAGCTCGGCGACTTCTTCCGGTTCTCCTAAACGACTTATTGGAAAGGAGTCCGCATATCTTTGAGTTTTCACAGGGTCAATTGTATTTCTAACCATCTCTGTATCAATTAGACCAGGGCACACAGAATTAACCGTAATCCCATACCCAGCTTCCTCTTTAGCTAGATGTCTAGTAAATCCCAATATTGCTGCCTTGGCAGATGTATAGTGAGCACCACCAACAGTTGATATATTTTTACCTGCCGTAGATGAAAAGTTGACTATCCTGCCCCAATTATTTTTTCGCATTATTTTTAATACAGCCTGTGAAAATAAAAAGGTGCCTTTTAAATTAACCGCAACTACCCAATCCCATTCCTTTTCATCAATATCAATGACAGCTGTTGGCCTCAGCACCCCAGCATTATTAACAAGAATATCAACTTGACCAAACTGATCGACAGTATCTTTGACAGCTTTTTCAACATCGGGCTTTTGTGTTACATCCCCAGTGACTACCAACGTTTCGCTGCTATATGCATGCAAAGCACTTACAGCAGCTTCAGCTTGGTCTGAATTTATGTCAAAAACTACGATTTTAGACCCTCCCTGAGCAAGTCTCTCGGCCACCGCTTTCCCCATTCCCTGGCCAGCACCAGTCACAATTGCGACTTTATTAGCGAATTCGTCTTTATAATTTTCCATTTTTATTAATCCTAATCTACTAAATTACCTTAAGGTCTTTGCCTGCCTTTTGAAATGCTTCAATTGCCTTATCTAATTGTGTTCTGTCGTGTGCAGCTGACATTTGTAGCCGTATTCTGGCTTGTCCCTTTGGAACAACAGGAAATGAAAAGCCTACACAAAATATTCCCTGTTCATTAACAGCTTTCGCTAATTCAACATTCTTAATTTCGTCGCCAATCATAACGGGAACTATAGGATGAGTTCCAGGAATGATGTCAAATCCCAAATTTGTCATTTCGCTTCTAAAATATGCAGTGTTTTCTTTTAATTTTTCTCTTAACTGAGGTTTTTGGTCAATTAAATCAAATGCTTTCATTGATCCCATAACTACCGCAGGAGCTAACGAATTTGAAAAAAGATAAGGCCTAGATCTTTGTCTCAGAAATTCTATGATTTCTTTTCTCCCCGTAGTAAATCCCCCAGATGCGCCACCTAAAGCTTTACCTAAGGTGCTGGTAGTTATATCAATTCTATCTTGAACATCTAGTTCATCTGCAGTGCCACGTCCGTTAGGGCCAAAAAACCCTGTGGCATGTGAATCATCGACCATAACTAATGCATCATATTTTTCAGCTAAATCACATATGCCCTTTAACGGCGCTATATCACCCTGCATCGAAAAAACTCCATCCGTTGCAATCATCTTGAACCTACAATCCGCTGTTTCTTTCAATCTAGATTCCAGTTCTTCTAAATCTGCATGTTTATATACCTTCCTGGTAGCTTTGCATAATCTAATGCCGTCAATTATTGATGCATGATTTAACTCGTCCGATATTATTGCATCATCTGGCCCTAATAGCGTTTCAAATAAGCCAGTATTTGCGTCAAAGCAAGAGGTGTACAGTATTGTGGCCTCTGTATCCATAAATTCACTGATTTTATTTTCAAGCTCCAAATGTATATCCTGAGTACCGCATATAAACCGTACAGAGGCCACACCGAAACCATGGGTGTTCACTGCATTTGTGGCACTTTCAATTAGTTCCTGAGAATTGGCTAAACCTAAATAATTGTTAGCACAAAAGTTAACCATATCGCCTGTATGCGTGGATATGTCTGAACTCTGGGAGCTTATAATAGCCTTTTCGCTTTTATATAAGCCTGACTTTTTAATCTGTTCCAATTCTTGCGTTAGTTGTGATTTATAGCGATCATAAGCTGTCATAAATATTGGTTCCTCCATGAACTGTTGACGGCAAGCAGATTAACTTTGTGTTGATATCATGTCAACTTAAAAAGTTTCTTCTGTTAAATGTACATAGTAAAATTTTACATGTTTTCCATTAATTAAATTATTATTTCTTTAAGGATAAATCAATTGTGAAAATACTTTGTCTTGGAGCTAGCTTTACCGGCACCTTCCTAGCATCTAAATTTGGCGATCTTAATACAATCAAATTCTTAACTCGCCGCCCTTCAATAGTTAAAAAACTAGGATTTGCAGTGGCTAATTCAGCATTTGTAAATGAAATAGATAAACCAGATTTGATTCTTGATACTATACCTCCCTCGATTGATGAGGCAGGCCAATTATCACTGCCATATGGAAAGATAGTAGATAGATTGATGTCATCACAGACAGATGTCATATACATCCACATATCATCAACTTCCGTCTATCCTTCGAAGTTTACTTCCGCATCGGAAATAGATGTCCCCTATTTTGATGAGGACAGTGTCGCTGACCCTGACACGAAAAGAGGGGCTTCAAGACTTAAATTAGAGGATAAAATACTGAAACGATATGACAATAGTCGAATAATACGAGCTGGCGGAATATATGGACCCGGGCGCTCATTAATAAGCAGGTTTATGCAAGGCGATTTTAGTCGCTTTAATGGTAATAATAAAATGGTATCGAGAATTCATGTACAAGATCTTTGTAGAATCATCTTATCGTTCGGGACACCCAAGCCTGGAGTGAATACAAGCATTGTAAATGGTGTGGATATAATGCCATCAACCAACCAGGGAACATTTGCCTACATAGAAAAATTGACTGGAGTCACTTTACCCATCAATATGAAAACAGATACTGTATTAGGGCGAAAAATAACCAGTAAATATGCAAAGACTCTTCTCAATAATGAATATGTGTTTCCCACGTTCAGAGAGGGGTTTCTGGACTGTATTCAAAATGAGGAATAAATAGTGAAATGGTTACAATAGAGCCAGAGTGGACTTCAGACTTTGAACGCTTAGGTCATTTAGCGGATGACCAAATTGATCTTGCAGTGGCATCCATTTTAATAGCCCAATCCAATTATCCAGAACTTGAAGGAGAATCAGAATTAGACGCCTTAGACTCAATGTCTTCTGTTCTATTGAACAGGCTACATCAAAGTAAAGATGACTCGCCATTACACGCCATGAATTTATTAAGTGGATGGCTGTATGACGATTTAAATTATAAAGGCAACCACGAAAATTACTATGACCCAAAAAACAGTTATATAAATGATGTTATAGACCGTCGTACAGGTATTCCGATCACTCTGGCATTGATATACATCGAAGTTGGCAAAAGGGCTGGCATACCATTAGTTGGCATAGGTATGCCTGGGCATTTTTTGGTCGGCCACCTTGGAATAGATGATCATTTTATTGACCCATTTCATAACGGCTCAATAATTTCGAAACAAGAAGCTATTGCTTTATTTAAACGTATAAGTGTCGGCAGGCAGAATTGGGAAAATCAATTTTTGGATCCAATTACAAATAGAGAATTTATAATTAGAATGTTACGCAACTTAAAGGCAGCCCATCTTAAACTCAATGATCTAGCACAAACTGTTAAAGTGTTGAACATGTTAGTTGCGATAAATCCCTCAGCTATTCAAGAACGTCGAGATCGCGGCTTGTTACATTACCAGATTGGGAATCGAGCCCAAGCGTTAGCTGATTTAAAATTCTTCTCGGAATCTTGTGATGCATCAAATAAAGATGAGATGGTAAACAAAATAATCAAAGAGCTTGGAGCTTAAAAAATCTCAAAAATCCAGAGGAGAGGTAAGAATGAATTGTCCCAGAGATAAAACTACTCTTGAAACGAAAATGGAGCGGGGAATTGAAATCGACCAATGCCCTTCATGCGATGGCAAATGGCTCGATCAGCATGAATTAGACATGCTAGAAGACACCGTTTTTGTTGCAGAACTAAAAAAGGGCACAAGAATGTATGCCATTCGAGAAAGCGATATAAGCTGCGTAAAATGTAATAGCAAAATGGCAACATTTAACTACCGGGCATACAATCTTCCTGTTGACTATTGTACTGACCAACATGGATTCTGGCTTGATGGCGGAGAAGATAAAGAAATATTAAACCTAATGAAAAAACGAGTTGGAGATTTGAAAAGATCCAAATCTGCTGAAAGATCTTGGAATAAGGATTTACTGGGAGTCGCCGGAGGTAAATCTATCTTTGATCGTATAAAAGACCTGTTCAGATAATTCCGTTTTTAAGATTGTTTAATCATCGGATCCAATTAGGCTGACGTTTCGTTAGAAATGCGGATATGCCTTCCTTTGCATCCGGATGTTCAAGGTTGTTTACCATCTCATGTTTTGCAAATTCGTAGGCAGTCTCAATATTTAATTCGATCTGTTGATAAAAAGCTTGTTTACCCATAGAAATTACTGATGGGCTAAGATTCGCAATTTCGTGTGCCAAAGCATATGTCTCGTCTTTTAACCTGTCTTTTTGAACTACCCTGCTAATTAATCCGAGGGATTGAGCCTCTTCAGCATCTATAGGATGTCCCGTTAACATCATGTCCAACGCTTTTTTCTTAGGTATTGCTCTCGATAACGCCACACCTGGCATTGTACAAAATAAGCCTATATTTACCCCAGGGGTAGCGAACTGGGAGTCAGAAGAAGCAATAGCTATGTCACAGGTCGCAACTAATTGACAACCAGCCGCAGTTGCTAATCCATTCACAGAGGCAATTACAGGCTTCGGGGTCTTACGAATTTGCTCCATAGTCTCGGCGCATTGCTCAAATAGTTTTAAGTGATCTTCACGAGTCCCGTTACTAATTTCAAAAAGATCGTGGCCAGCACTGAAAACTGGTCCATCAGCTCTAATTACTAAGACCCTTAACTCAGGATCACTTGCGAAATTCGCTATTTCAGCACTCAAAGCTATTAGTTTTTCTAAAGATAGTGTATTTCTTTTTTCCGAGTGGGTCAGACTAAGCACTAATACGGGTGTATCACGTTCAGACAAAATCCCTTTTGTTAATATTGACTTAACCATTGTTTTTATTAATTGATTCGTTTCTTTTTATTTTTCCATTCTGCTTCACGCAAAACATACTTTTGTATTTTCCCTGTGGCAGTTTTTGGCAACGGGCCAAAATCCACATACTTTGGAGCTTTAAAATGAGCAAGTCGTTCCCTGCAAAACTGAATTATCTCCTGACTTTCTATATTTTTTTCTTCTTTTGTAACTACAAACGCCTTTGGAACTTCACCCCATTTTTCATCTGGCACGCCTATAACAGATACTTCTAAAACGCTTGGGTGTTCCATGATCACTTTCTCAACTTGTTGGCTGGATATATTTTCGCCTCCCGAAATAATTACATCTTTGGCTCTATCTTGTAATTCAATATATCCATCGGCATGCCAAACCGCGAGGTCTCCTGAATGAAACCAATCTCCCTTGAATGCTTTTTGCGTGGCTTCTGTGTTTTCGTGGTAGCCGCTCATAACATTGTTTCCCCTCATTACTACTTCCCCAACTGTATGCCCATCACGGGGAACTTCACGCATTTTTTTATCAACAACTTTAAGTCCTGTTTGAGCGACAATATAAGGTACCCCTTGTCTTGATTTCAGTTTACTTTGCTCAGAATCAGACAGGTTCGACCAAGAATCTTGAATTGCGCAGATAGTATGAGGTCCATATGTTTCAGTTAATCCATAAGTGTGATACAAAATTGCACCCATTCCTTCAATACTTCTTATAACTTGTGGTGCAGGAGGAGCACCTGCAGTCATTATGTTTAAGTTTTGAATATTAGCTTTCTTTGATTCTTTTGAAGAATACATACTGGTTAGAATGGTAGGCGCTCCACACATATGTGTAATAGCTTCTTTAGAAATTAAATCGAATATTGTTTTTGGTTCGGCTTTTCGCAAACATATATGTGTTCCGCCAACAGCAGTAACCCCCCATGTAAAACACCATCCATTACAATGGAACATAGGCAAGGTCCATAAATACCTTGTCTTCCAATTCATACTACATTCTAACGCCTCTCCCATTGCTGCTAAATATGCACCCCTAGCATGATATTCAACACCTTTCGGCAATCCGGTAGTACCAGAAGTGTAATTAATCGCTATAGTAGCAAGCTCTGTGTCCAAGTCTACATTGGTACAACTAGCTGATTCTTTAGATATGTATCTTTCATAATCTATGCTGGACAATTCTAAATCTATTGGATAATCATCCGTAACCTGAACGAATTCAGTAACTGTCTCTAGTTGATTTACTATATCTAAAATCTTCTTAGCAAATTCCGCATCCAGAACAAGCACTTTAACCTTAGAATGATTCAAAATATATAAGATTTCGCGAGATGAAAGCCTTATATTTATAGCAACTAATATGGCCCCTAACTTCATTGGGCCATAATGTCCTTCAAGCATTGCAGGAATATTTGGACAAAGAAAACCCACTTTATCTCCAGCCCTCACACCACTTCCACTTAAGGCATTTGCTAATTGATTGACCCGATCCCCGAATTCAGAGTATGTATATCGGTTTTGCTTATATATGACAGCTTCTTTGTCAGGGTAAACAGAAGAGCTTCTATCTAAAAATGAAACGGGGTTTAGTTGGTCATAAGAGACTGATTTCATCATCGATCACGCTCCATTTATTAAAATTATATTTTATATGGCCAAGCATCTTAAACGATCCGATAACACTATAGCACCGAAGGTCAATACGTCGCTTTAACCATCTACTGTCTATGAAATGTCCAATTTATTGTTGAGATTTACGATATAATGGGATTTTACACACATTAAAGCTAATGTTCGGCATAATAACTCACTTCACTCAACAAAGATGACTTTATATTTTTCACGGTTTGTACTTTTCTGCGCAGATGCAGTAAATGATTTTATGTATAAAAACTGTCCTTATGTAGCGGGGGCTATCGCGTTTTATACAATGTTTAGCCTGTTTCCACTATTTTTAGGCGTTGTATCTATACTTGGATTTGCACTAGGCCCTGAAGCTGAACAGTCTGATTTGGTTCAACAAATTGCAGACGTCGTACCTATTTCCAAAGATTTTATTGAAAACACATTGGGTGATGTAATTAACGCAAGGGCAATAACTGGTGTGTTTGGCATATTAGGTGTGATTTGGGCAAGTACAGCAGCATTTGGAGCGATACGTAAAGGAATAAATAACGCTTGGGGTATCCGAAAAACAAGACCTTTCCTGAGAGAAAGATTTATGGATTTTTCTCTAGTTATCGGCGGAGGCACCTTGATCGTAGTACTACTTTTTATAACACCTGTATTCAGCCTATTGAAAGAATTTACTGGCGTCATTGCACCAAATTCATTTTTACAAAACGGCATCTTATGGGACCTTGCGACCAACTTAGTATCCCCAATCATTTCATTCATTATTTTCTCATTAATCTATTTCTTTATTCCCAACACACATGTTAGATTCAAAGATGTGTGGCCAACTGCACTCGGTGTAGCAATAGCTTTTTGGATACAAAATGCTGTATTTGTTTGGTGGGTGACAACTTTTCCAATTCATAATGCTGTTTACGGGCCCGTTGGAGCAATATTAGCCCTTTTAACTTGGGTGTATATATCCGCTACTATTTTGTTATTCGGAGCATTATTATGCTCAAGATACTCCTCTTATACAACAAAATATGAGGGCATAGACGCGGTCAGCACTGAAGGTCTAAAGTTGGTGCTTTCATCTGTGACAAGAGTCAGATTAAGAAATATAAAAGATCCTTCTGCACTTTTTACCATTTAACCATCTTTACAGAAAACAACCTGCCTCTACATGATTTTGCTCCTAAGAAATCAATGTTGCGAATTTTTACCCAGTCTGCAAGTATATTTATATGCAAATCGGACAATTCGAAATATCTGAACCGGTTCCAGAGCTTAAAAATACTGTGGCTTTTGCAATGTTAAAGCCCTGGATTGATGTAGGCAGGGTAGGTAGTTTAGTGCTAAATAAGCTTGAAATGCATTTTGATGCAAAAGAGTTAACACGCCTGTCAACACCAGGAATGTATTTTGATTTCACCAGATACCGCCCTAGGCTGATTATGTCCGAAAATAAACGAGTACTTTCAGTTCCAAACACAATAATCCGACATGCACATGATGCCGAAAATGATCGGTCTATCCTATTTCTGCATATACGAGAACCCCATATGGCCGCAGAGGATTATGCTTCATCAATTTCAGACTTAATGACTTACTTTAAAGTAAAAGAGTATTGTCGAATAGGAGGGATGTATGATTCTGTACCACATTCTAGAAAACTCATAGTTACTGGAAACTTAACAGAAGAGCAACATGTCTTGGCAGGAGAATTAATAACTTCTAGATCAAGCCAATACACTGGCCCTACTAGTATTGTAAATCTTATCAGCGAAAAAATGGCTGAGCAGAACTGTAACGTAACTAGTCTGATGGTTCATATGCCACAATACGCGAAGCTAGACTCGGACCAAATGGGCGCGTCACGTTTGCTTGAATGTATTTGTGCAATACATAACATTAAAAGTTCAATAGTGGATAGCTCGCTAGGAGAGAGTCAATACAAAGAAATTGACAAGGCGGTGGCTGGAAATCCAGAAATTCAATTATTAATCAAACAACTTGAAGCTTATTATGACCAGAGTAATGATTCCAGCAAGGATACAACGAGTTCAAAAGAATCAAATTTGTCGCCTGAAATTGAAAGCTTTTTAAATGAAATGGGAGAACAATTTAATCAAAAGTAATATGCTTCTAGGGCTCTTTGATTATTTGTTTAAAGCCTGCTTAGCATTTTCGGTTATTTCAAAACGACGTGGTCGCCTATTTGGATTCGGTTCGGTAACCCCCATCTCAAGCAGTATTGGCAAAATATACTTGACGAATCTTTGACCAACTGCGCCACTAGTGCCATTCGCTAGAGGATGATCGGGGTATATGTTTTTAACAACATCCCGGCAATCAGTGCTTTTAAATAGCCCTAAAGGCATCTTATCCACAATTTCTGTCGCTATAGCTCGATCTTTGGAAGGGTCAGACTTAGATTTAGTATTATTTAAAGGCAATTCGGCTGCCTCATATGCCTTATTTTGCTCTGAAATTTTTTCAGATGTAGGAGTAGATTTGGTCTTCTCTGGTATGGAATCAGATTTATTATGGCCACTATCTCTTGCCGTTATTTTCGGTTTCGGATTTGTGCTGGCACTATGATCATCATTTCCATGAAATGATTTCCCAGAACCTCTGCCTGGATTCCTGCTTGTATATGATCGGGCCTTTTGAGTCGAGCCTCTAAAATTATTGCGATCAGAATAACTTGTGTTATCCTGTGAAGAGCTTCTGCCAGAGCTACGATTTGCGTAAGACCTACTTCCTTGAGATGTCCCTCTACCCGATGATCTGCCAGAGTAACTTGTTTGTCCTGTTTTAACAACGAAATTATGTTCATTTGGAAAATACCGACGAATATTTAATGACTTAGTGCCCCTTCGGTCAGTCAAGACCCATAAAAAGGGAGGGTTGGCTTTTTCTTCTTCAGGGGCTTCTTCCCGAATTTTGACATACAGAGACATAAAGTCGCTATCATCACTAAAAACGGCAACACTTTTTACTCGACGCCTAACAAAATCAGCAATCACATCGCTTGCAATAGCTATATCAGCAGAATTTTTTGAGAGATGTCCGCTAAATCTTTGTACACCCCTAACTCTAATTTCCGATTTCCGAAATTGAGTTATAGCCCACATCCGCCATAACTCAACTTGGTCACCTGGGACATATAAAGTCACCAAACTAGGTCGAGGAAAACTATCGGGCCACTGATCAAGTAAAGCTGAAATCAGGCTTTTTGCATCTTCTTGAAGGTTTTCTATATCTATATATAAGCCTGAGCCATTAGATAAACTGTATTTTTTTGTAAATATATTTGTAATTAAGTTCAATTTTCATCTCAGGATAATAAGTTGCAGATCCAACTTAATACCTTTATTCAGTTTTTATTTTATACGTTAAGGGGCATTAAAAGAATTCATTGATGCGCCTTTTTTCTGCCCAAACACTAAATTGGATTGGTTTTATGGGGTTATTTTGTGTTGTTTAGGCTGGAACCAGGTCCTATCCCAAGTTTTTCTGCCAATTCTAAAGCTGTAGATTTAACCCCGCCCAAAGGTTTAAGTTTTTTTATTTTAATTAACCCGTCATTACAAGCGATCAACATCCCTTCTTCAGTTACTTGCATGACTTCTCCGGGTGAGCCGTCCGTCACAGTAGACACTATACTCGAACCGTACACACACAACTCAACATCTTTAAAGTATGTTCTCGAGCCAGGCGATGGATCACTTCCACGAATTAAATCATGTATTAAATTTATGGGCTTATGCCAGTCTATAAATACATCTTTCGATCTACACCATCCTTCATAGGTAGCTTTGGAGTGATCTTGAGGGATCCTTGGTGCGACATCATTGCGAACCATATCTACACACTCGATTAACGCCCTTACGCCACGCGGATACAACTTCTTGAAATATAATGACCCCGTGCTATCGTTAGGCCCTATATCGATTACTTCTTGATATAAAATTGGACCTGTATCTAAATCTCCATCAGGCCAAAATATTGTAAATCCAGTCTGCTTATCGCCTTGTATTATGGCCCAATTAATTGAACTAGGCCCCCTGTGTTTTGGCAATATAGAGGGATGATACTGTATGGTACCTTTAGTAGGTGCATTTAAAATCTGATCGGGAACTATATCTACAACATAAGCCATGATGCACAGGTCACTGGATAATGATTCAAATGTTTCTATGCATTCACTGTCTCTCATTCTAGAAAACTGAAAAACCGGTATCTTATTTGCTTGTGCATTCAATTTAATCGGATCTTGCGGTTTGTTTTCTGAGTCCGGAGGGCAGAAGACTCCTACTATATTTTCATCTTTATTGACCAGAGCTTGAAGCACTGACTCGCCAAAAGCAGACTGGCCAATAATTGCAATTCGCACAACGCACCCCTTACAGCCTGTATGGGGTTCAAGTATATTCTAATTAAAGTATTTATAAAATATAATTCGAGACCGTTGAACATATAATTGGAGACCAGAAAAAATTTTAAGCATTACGGGATTTATCGATATTGAATAAACAAAATGTTGAAATCTATGATTATGCCTCTCAATTAATAGACAAACCAAGAGCTCATCTCAATTTATGTTTGTCACAAGATGAATCTGGTTTAAAAATCACTCACGAGAATAACGTTTTGATGATATTTAGTTTGACGCATCATGGCATGCTAGCTGCTGGGTTTGTAGCAAAGTCATTAGGTGTAAACGTTCCAGCTTTAGGAGAATCTAACATCGCGAAAGTATCAACTGGGGTTTTATTCAGAGCCACCTCTATTGCCCAGCTCGATTATTCTAATGAAGCTTCTTTTCAGCTGTTGGAGCGCTGGCTAGAGGAAGCTGATGCTCAGCGTGGCAATATTAAAAAATAATGATTATTTTTAAATAGACTTATGGCGATCGTGTCATATAATGCTGATTACGAAATTCTATAGTGCAGACATGTGTGTGAAATACTCAGAACTTAAACCAGATCAAATTATATCAACCCAAAAATTTTCTTTAGATGAATCCTTTGTTAGACATTACCTTCAATCTACCAGAGATAAGGCAGCGACGAAAAACATTAAATTTGCGCCTCCAATGTCTCTAGCGGCTCTTGCTGTGAGGGCTGCAGTAAATGACCTGCAGATCCCTGGCGGGACGCTGCATTTAACACAAGAGGTGGAGTTTTTTGGGCCTTTCCCAATCGGGGAAAGCATATTTTGCACCGCAACATTATTACAAAACTCAGTGAGAGCTGGAATGCGCATCATGGTTATAGGCTTGGTAATTAAAAATAATACCGAATCACAAATTATGTCTGGTAAAAGCACAATAACTTTACCGATTTAAATTATGAGTATAACTTCTCCATCTGAAAACCAGGAATTAAAGCCAATCGTACTGAAAGTTACACAGGCACGCATTGATAATTACGCTAAAGCCTCTGGCGATTTTAACCCTATTCATATTGACCATGAATTTGCAGCTAAGTCACATTTTGGTAGAACAATAGCACATGGCATGTTAATTGCAGCCATGCTTTCAGACCTAATGTCAGAAAACTTCTCTGACTCATGGGCAAAATCTGGAAAATTAAAGGTCAGATTTAGAGCACCGGTCTACGCTGAAGAAATAGTAACCGCCAAAGGATACATTAAAAAGGTGGATGTGGATAACGAAAACCAAGTCAAAATCACGTGTGATATTCAGGTAGCAAAAACAACACTGAATACAGGTGAGACAGATGAAGAGGTAGTAATTACAGGACAAGCTTCTTTAATTGGAAACTTGTGATGGGATTTTCCAAGATTTCGGATAAACTAATTTAGTTGAGTTATTTATGAGCAAAAAGATTACGATCGCGCTAGATGCGATGGGGGGAGATTACGGCCCCCAAGAAACTGTTGCAGGTGCAGTGCAAGCTGCAAGCCAAAATGATGTTGCCGTCCAACTTGTTGGAGATAAGGAGGTAATTAAAGCATCGCTTTTAAATTATCAGGAATCTGAATCTCTGGATATCGCTGTGATTCCATCTGAAGGTGTCATTTATGAAAACGAACAACCAGCTAAGGCTCTCAGACAAAAACAAAAGGCATCGATCGTCGTTGCCACTCAGTTAGTAGCTACAGGAAAAGCAGATGCTTGCGTGTCAATGGGGTCAACGGGAGCTTCAATGGCTGCGAGTGCTCTTATTTTCGGTTTAATGGAAGGCATAGCACGTCCAGCATTGGGCGGTCCAATTATTGGGCTAGCTCCACAGACCATTATTATTGACGTTGGAACCAATGTTGATTGTAAGCCCGAACAGCTTTTATCTTTTGCAATAATTGGAGAGGTTTTTGCTAATCGATTTTGGGATATTAAAGAACCAAAAATCGGCATACTAAGTGTTGGTTCAGAGATTGGCAAAGGCAACAAACAAGTAAAAGAAACCAGCGAGCTATTATCAACGAGTGGCTTGAATTTTGTTGGTAACGTTGAGGGTAGTGATTTGCCTAGAGGGTTGGTAAATGTGGTGGTTTGTGACGGGTTTGTAGGTAACATTGTAATGAAATTAACCGAAGGGTTAGGGTCTGAAATATCAAAATATTTAACAGAAGCCTTTAAAGATTCATTGGATTCTGATATTACCGATGCTTTAACTAAACAAATTTTTCAGGTTACAAACCCAGCAGCAGCTTATGGTGCCGGGCCATTATTAGGGGTAAATGGAATATCATTTATAGGTCACGGGAAATCGAAACAAAATGAAATAGCTGGCGCTATTGCTACTGCAAAACGAGCAGTAGAGGTAGACTTTATTAATCAAATACAAAAAAGACTGTCTAAAACACTCTTAACCCTAACAGAAACTGGCAAAGATGAAAGATAATAGTAATATGAACGATAAATATGCTTTAGTAACTGGCGGCGCGAAAGGGATTGGCAAATCAAGTGTATTGCACTTAGCAAAAATGGGCATAAATGTTGCAATTAATTATCGTTCATCTGGAAAAGAAGCAGAGCGTTTATGTAAAGAGGTCAAGGCTTTAGGTGTAAAAAGCTTATCTGTAAAGGCTGATGTTGGTAACCTTAAAGAGGTAAAAAACATGGCCAAAATCATACTCCAGGAATTCCCTAGAATTGACATTCTTGTAAATAATGCAGGAATAATTGACGACACTCTGATCGTTAGAATGAAAGATGAAAACTGGAAACCTGTAATTGATACCAATTTAAATGGTACTTTTTACTGCACCAGGGAATTTATTCGTGGAATGATGTCTAATCGGTGGGGCAGAATTATTAATATCGGATCTATAGTAGGATCACGAGGAAATCCAGGACAAACAAACTATTCTGCTAGTAAAGCGGGAGTTATTGGGTTTACTAAATCTATAGCTAAAGAATTGGCTCCAAGAAATATTACAGCCAACGTGATTGAACCAGGTTATATCGATACTGATACAGTAGCGGTACTTGGAGACGAGTTCAAAGAAGTAATACGGGGTCGAATACCTATGGGCGAATTAGGAAAGCCAGATGATTTAGGCCCATTAGTTGCATTTATTGCTTCTGATCACGCGAGATATATGACTGGACAAGTTATTTGCGTTGATGGCGGTTTAGCGGTATAAACATAATTGTTCTAATTGAGTTTAGACAACAGAAAATTTAAGGAGCCAAGTTATAAAAGCTAGCAAAACATTAAATGGAAAAGTGGCTTTGATTACTGGTGGCTCAAGAGGAATTGGCAAGGTGATTGCTTTAGATCTGGCTAGCCGGGGTGCCAACATAGCATTTAACTATCTTAGAAGTTATGAATCTGCTGCTGAAACAGAAAATGAGGTTAAAAAGCTAGGCGTAGATTGTCTCAGCGTAAAAGCACATGTAGGAAATCCCGACAAGATCAAAGAACTATTCGCAAAGGTTGACAAGAAATATGGTGGTTTAGATATATTAGTAAACAATGCTGCTACAGGTATTCAACGTAATGCAGTGGACTTAGAGACAAAACATTGGGACTGGACCATGTCTGTTAATGCAAGAGGACCCTGGTTATGCTCGATAGAGGCATCTCGTTTAATGAATAAAGGTGGATGCATAGTAAATATATCCAGTCTGGGTTCGCACAGAGTTTTGCCATATTATTTCTCAGTGGGCACTTCTAAAGCCACTTTAGAAGCAATGACCAAATACCTCGCAGTAGAATTTGCACATCTAAACATTAGAGTTAATGCAGTCTCAGGTGGTTACGTAGAAACTGATGCATTTGACTCATTCCCTAACAAAGACGATATGGTTGCTGCAGCTGAAACTACAATAACCACTAGACCGCTTGATCCACAAGATTTAGCTAATGCAGTGGCATTTCTGTGTAACGATGAATCGGAAATGATAAGAGGCCATGTTTTAGTTGTTGATGGTGGAGTAACGTTAACAGGATGATCACAGATATCAACCACTGTGGAATTGTGGTTCCCAATCTAAGCATTGCTATTAAGTTTTATACAGAAATTATAGGCCTCGAGCTAATCGAGATACGTGAAAGAGATGGGGCTGGCATATCACAAGTTTTAGGATACAAAGACACTAAGATCAAAGTAGCAGACGTGAGCACCTCAGCAGGCCAGGTCATTGAACTAATCGAATATATTAATCCAACTGCGAAAAGTGCCCAATCGATTGAAAGGGCAGAATTAACCGCGTCTCACATAGCTTTTAATGTAACAAATATACAAGATTGTTATGACTTCCTGGTCAAAAATGGAGGGATATCTCTAAATCCACCAATCGAAATTACCAAAGGGAAAACAGTTTGTTATTTACAAGATCCTTTTGAAAATTGGTTAGAGCTTATAGAAATGTCATAAGCATTCAATTAGTAAACTCGACTATATCTTTAATGTATTAGCAGAAACTTTATTTAAACCTATTTTTATAACATCTAAGTTTGAATTGCGTGTTATATAGCCAAGCCCAATATATGATCGATTCATTTTCATTACACAACTAGTTACTTCACCAATTTCCTTATCTTTTGAAAATATAATATCGCCTTTTTGAATTCCGGGTTCACTCCAATTTAATCTAATTAACTCACGTTTTACTTTGTCATATGTGTTCAGTCTCGCAACTACCTCTTGCCCAACATAACAGCCTTTTTCGAAACTGATTGAATTAAATAGCCCTGCTTCAATTGGATTAAATTTTTCGCTCAATTCAGATCCATATGCTGGCACCCCAGCTTCTATTCGTAGGATTTCCAAGGCTTCGGTTCCAACAAAAGGAATCTTCATTGACTTTATTTTTGAATCAATTACCTTGCTAGGATACGTAGATAAAATTTCATAGGTCGGTATCTTCGCTCGATCCGTCCTGATTATAATGATTTTCTCATTGTTGATGATGATTTCTTTTGCTGTAAATAAATCTGGAACATTAGATTCATCTTCTAAAACTGACATGATTTTTATAGGTGCCTTATGTCCCATTAACTGATGAATTTGAGTTTCAGCAGTACAGTCATGTAGCCTTACATCATCATCAAAAGAAAAGAAGTCTATTGATTCCATTACTCGTTCCTTGGCTTCTAATGCAGTGAATATTAGTAACCTGTCCCCGAGGTTGATAACAGTTAGAAAGTCAATTATTCTGCCCTTATTGGTTGTTTGAACAGTAAAAGAGACTTCATTTTGCTTTAAATTGTCAATCTGCTGTGTAGAAATACGGTTCAATAAATCTAGTGCGTCTTTTCCGCTAATCCAAAATCGTCCGAATTTTGTTCCGTATGCAACTGCGACTTCTTTAGTCAGCGTGCAGTAATCCTGTTCTATCGAGACATAGAATTTAGGGGGGTCACAAGTATTGGACGTAATCAAATTAGTGACCTGAAATATTTATGAGTTGATAGGCTGGCATAGTTAGTAAAAAGTTTCTAAACACCAAATGATGTGCCACACCCACATGTTGTTTTAGCATTTGGATTATTGAAAACGAATCCTTTTCCATTTAATCCTGAGGAATAATCCAGCATCGTGCCAGCCAAAAAAACATATGACTTTTTTGGAACATGTAACTTTATACCAAGTTGCTCTATAGTTTTATCATCTTCTTCAGGCCCTTCTACAAGATCCAAAACATATGTTAATCCTGAGCAGCCTCCACCTTTAACCGCCACTCGTAAATCGGCATTTGGCTTGCCAGCTTTAGAGGCAAACTCTTTTACATGCTCGGCTGCATTTTCAGATATCGTTATAGTTAATGGTGGCCTGGGTTTTCTTTTAGTAGTGGTCAAGTTAAGCCTTTCTATAATGGACGCGAATTCACTAGATCTGATATTAATTTTAGAAAGACTAGCCTATTAGGTCAACGTTTACACCAATATGTTTAAAAGTTTTTAAACGAAAAATAAGTTAATTGTGAGATAAGGAAAACAAATGTCTATAAGAATTGGTATAGGTATGTTTGGTTGGCCATTTGGCAAACATGGACCCCAGCATCTCTGGAATTGGGTTGATCAAGCTGAAAATTCTGGTGTCGACTCTATTTGGCTTACTGACAGGATAGTCTCTGCAAAACTGAATCTTGAACCTATTGTAGCGCTATCCTTCATAGCAGCCAGAACCCAAAAGATGTTAATTGGGACTAGCGTTTTAGCTTTACCATTACGCAATCCAACAATACTATCCAAAGAAATAGCTACACTCGATTATCTGTCAGGAGGCAGAGTTCTGCCCGCTGTAGGGCTTGGCACAGAGCAAAATAGTGAGTATGAAGCGTGCGGTGTTCGTAGAGAAGACCGCGCAGCTCGAGCTGATGAAATGCTTTTAATCATGAGAAAGTTATGGTCATGCCAAGAATTCAATTTCAAAGGAAACCATTTCAGTTTAAATAAAGTTACTATCCAGCCTAAGCCTGTAAGGCCAGAGTTGCCTCCAATTTGGGTGGGTGGCCGTAGTAAAGCAGCGTTACGCAGAGTGGCAACCCTTGGAGATGGCTGGCTAGCATCTCAGGTTACTCCTGAAGAAATGGCTGTCGGTAAAGTTTACGTCGAACAAACAGCAAAACTTGCGGGTCGGAGTCTAGACACAGAGCACTATGGTGTAATCTTAAACTTTGCATTAGCAGAAACCAGTAAAGAGGCCAAAGAGCTGGCTCACCCTTATATGTTTCCAGATAAGCAGAGGAATGATGTAAATGAGAAGGATATAAATGCCATTGGCACTGCAGATGAGATTATCGAATTAATTAACAGATTTGTTGATGCAGGAGCAACGAAGTTCATTATTAGGCCAACTTGCCCTCCAGACAAAATGTCCGACCAATTATCGCTCCTTACCAACCATATAATTCCACACTATCATAATTCAGTTTTTACCTAGGAACTTTGAATCTTTGTTCCTTTATCGCCATTTAAAAACTCAGCCCACGTTTCGTAAACAGCGTCAGGCGGGTTCATCGCCCCAACTGTTGAACTGAATCCACCGTCAACAGCTATAGTCTGACCTGTGATATAGCTACTCGCGTCCGAAGCCAGCAACAAAAGAACTCCTTTTAACTCTTCTGGGTTGCCGAAACGACCTAATGGTATCTGTGATTTGACATGTTCTGTCACCGCAGGGTTGTTTCTTACAAATGCAGACATCTCACTAGGAAAGTATCCCGGGGCAATACAGTTTACGCGCACCCCCCTGTCTGACCAATTTGCGGCCAAGTTTTGTGTAAGGTTTATAATTCCTGCTTTAGCAGCTGAATAACCTGGTGAAAGCATTGCCTTAGAACCGCCCAGGCCAGCTACAGAGGCGATATTTATTATGGAGCCTCCATCGCCACTTGATAACATATAAACCCCCGCAGATTTGGAGCAATTCCATGAGCCCACCAAATTTACTTTGATCGTCATTTCAAAGTCATCGCTCTCTATTCGTTCGGCAAATGGACTGCCTTCCAAGTCCATGCCCGCATTATTAACTAATATATCAAGCCGTTTAAATATTTGATTAGTTTCTTCAAATAATCGCTCAACATCATCTTGAACCGTAACATCAGCCCTAATTGGAATTACCCTGCGGGCAGATGGATCTAACTCCTTTGCTATTTGTTGTAATTCCTTTTCTCGGCGCGCGCAAATGACAACATAAGCTCCATTATTTAATAACTCCTCAGCAAAACTTATGCCTAAGCCTGATGAACACCCTGTAACAACGGCAACTTTACCTTTAAGATCAAACTGATTCGCATCATTTGACATACCTATTCTCCTTGATCTGATTTAAGATATATTCAATTGATATTAAGTTAAGAATGCCACAAAAAAAAGTGAATTTATCAAAAAAGTAAATTTAAGCTTATAATTACTCTGTCATGATCGCAGATTTAACGGGTAAAAATGCACTCATCACTGGTGCAGCGAATGGTCTAGGCAAGGGAATCGCGCAAATTCTTGCTCAACAAGGCGCGTGCATTATTATCGCTGATATTGATGGAAACGCAGCCAAGCTTACTGCAGATGAATTTATAAGCCTTGGATATCGAGCGATAAGTCTACAAATGGATGTTACTAACATCGATTCAGTTGATACAGCTGTAGCAAGTGCAATTGATAAAGTTGGACACATAGATAAACTTGTTAATAATGCGGGCGTGATTGGAGCTCCAGGCTGGCACGAGCGATTAGAGGTTACTGAAGAAGATTGGGATTTTACATTCAGTGTAAATGTAAAAGGTATTGTCCATGTCACAGATAGAATACAGGGCGACATGATGAAAGAAACTAAAGGCTCCATTGTAAATATCGCTTCTGTAGCTGGTAAAATGGGTAATCCAGACAGGCCTAATTACAACGCTTCTAAGGCCGCTGCGATTAGCTACACTAAGTCTTCAGCACTGAAGCTGGCTAAGTTCAACATCAATGTAAATTGCATATGCCCTGGTAATATATGGACACCTATGTGGGACAAAATATCGATGAGGCAATTTAATTTTGGCTCAGAAATCTTTTCGGAATTTTCAGATGTTGAAAACAACCGTGAGTTGTTTCATAAAATAACAGAACTTTCCACGCCGCTTATGCGTGATCAATCTGCTGAAGACATTGGTTACGCTGCTGCATTTTTACTATCAGATTCAGCAAGAAATATAACCGGACAGGCTATTAATGTTGATGGTGGCAGAGTAATGGGCTAGGTGTCTTATAATTTTAAATTCCCATTACATGATATCCAGAATCCACGTGTATAACCTCACCAGTAACTCCTGATGAAAGGTCAGAACACAGATATAACGCTGTTTTCGCCACATCCTCTGTTGTAATATTCTTTCCGAGTGGCGATCTTTCCGCAGCAGCTTGCTTCATAACGGTATATCCAGAAATAACCCTGGACGATAAAGTGTCTACAGGACCAGCCGAAATAGCATTAACTCTAATATTTTGTGAACCCATATCGTGGGCTAGTTGTCGAACTTCATTTTCAAGTGCTGCTTTAGCAGTGCTCATAACGTTGTATCCAGGAAAAACTTTCTCTGCTGCCTGAAAACTCATTGCCAGAATATTTCCGCCATCGCTCATATGCTGGGCAGCATATTTGGTAATTGGAATTAATGAATATGAACTTATCTCAAGTGCTAAATTAAAGCCCTCTCTACTAGTATCAACAAAGCGTCCTCCAAGATCTTCCCTATTAGCAAATGCAATTGAATGAACCACTATATCAATTTTCCCTAGTTTTTGAGATATATCATTAAACGCCTTTTCTACATTAGAATCTTCTGCGACATCACATTCAACCAAAACAGGATCATTCCAATCTGCAGTTAATTTATCGAGAGATCTTTTTAGCCTTTCGTTCTGATAAGAAAGCGCCACGGTTGCTCCCGCACTTTTCAAAATACTTGTAATAGACCAGGCGATCGAGCGATGATTTGCTACACCAAATACGACGGCTACTTTGTTAGATAGATCAATTGTGTTCATACAATGCATTGTAGGGAGGTGTTCAGTCAACTATCAAGTGCTTACAATGCATTATATGAGTTTATCTAGAGTAGCAATTGCAATGGATATCGGTGGAACCAATCTAAGATATGCCGTTGTGGATGAAAATGCAAAGATATTAGCTAAAGGCGTACAACAAACTTCTGAGTCTGATGGCAAAGAGGCTGTCATAGAGCGAATTCTTGATTCTGCTAAATTAGCAGTGTCCTGGGCTGAGACCAAGCCAATAGCGATTGGGTTAGCTCTTGCTAGTCCAGTGGATCCTGTTACCGGGGTAATGCAAATGCCTCCAAATATACTTAGTCTGAAAGGATATTCCCTAAACAACGATTTGCATGAAAGCACAGGTTTACCAATCTTTGCTGCAAACGATGCAACATTAGCAGCGTTATCAGAATATAAATTTGGACTGCAGAACGCCGTTTCTAATATGGTTTATCTTACTCTTAGTACCGGAGTTGGTGGGGGGCAAATTATAGACGGTAAAATACATAACGGATCAAGGGGCTTTGCAGCTGAATGGGGTCATCTTACCTTGGATTTTAACGGTAACCCGTGCAATTGTGGCAGTACTGGCTGCTTCGAAACTTATTGTTCAGGTCCTTCCATTGTGCGGCTTGCAAAAGAAATTCTGTCCGAAACATCGACAAAATCAACCTTAACTCAACATTTGAACAATTTAACACCGCTAAATATAGCATCAGCTGCACGGCAAGGAGATCGATTTTCTATAGAGCTCTGGGACAGGATAGGCAGTTATTTAGGCGTTGCCCTGTCAGTGATACTAAATACTTTGGACCCAGACGTAATTGTAATAGGTGGAGGAGTTTCGTCCGCGTTAGATTTAATGATGAAGGCAGCCAGACAAGAGATTAAGGTCCGTGCATTGTACCCTTACGACAACGACATACCCGTTGTGTCTGCTAAATTGGGTGATGATGCTGGTTTAATCGGAGCTGCTGCACTAGCATTTGATAATATCAACTAACTGATGCTTGTTATAAAGCTACTAACATTTATAAAATAGTAATTTCTATCGGGGTGTGGCGCAGCGGTAGCGCGCCTGTTTTGGGAACAGGAGGTCGCTGGTTCAATCCCAGTCACCCCGACCACCACTTTTAAATCAATCCAGCTTTGCGTACTTCGAGCAATGATTCTTTAATTGCATTAATTGCTATATCTATATCCTCAGGTGTGTGTTCAGCAGAAATATAGCCAATGTGCATCGGAGACATGATTACACCTCTATCAAGTAAGTTTAAGCAGAATAAATCGTCTGCTTCCTTAAGGGTGTATTTATTTATATCTCTTACTGATTTAATTGTTCCGCCAGGCTGCATTCTGAAATAAAATAACGATAGTGCAGAGGACATAACACCGGGTATTTCTTCTCGTTGACAGAATTCATTTACTTCTTCTGCCAACCTAGTTCCATTTTTAGAAAGACTTTGATAAATCTCTGGATGATCACGCATATAAGTTACAACTGCTTTTCCCGCTGCCATAGTTAAGGGATTGCCGCTAAAAGTACCAGCTGTAAACACGCTAGGTTCATGAGATACACCAGCAGAAACATCATCATATATATCAAACTGTCTTGTAAATACTTCCATAATATCAGCTCTACCAGCTACGACACCTAGTGGCAAGCCTCCGCCGGGTGCCTTACCGAATATTGCCATATCAGGTTCGAGCCCAAAGAACTCCTGTGCACCGCCGAACGCGAGCCTAAAGCCTGTGATTACTTCATCAAAAAGACATAAAACCCCGGCTTCTTTACAAACTTTTACAAGTTCAGTTAAAAAGTCTGCCACATCTAACCTGGGATTAGAACCTTGAACTGGCTCAATCATAACTAATGCTAATTCATCGGCATGTTTTCTAATTAAATCAAAAGCCTTATCATTTAAATAAGGAAGCATCTTTACGGTACTTTGGGTTTCTTCCGGAATGCCTTGTCCCATAGAATAAAAGTCCGGTTCATCTATATTGCTATCGGGAACTACTTTGGCAAGAACATAATCATGAGCACCGTGAAAGCCTCCCTCAAACATAGCGATCTTAGTTTTACCAGTAAAGGATCTGGCCGCCCTAATAGCAAACATACTGGCTTCTGTCCCACTATTACAGAAAATGACTTTCTCTGCACATGGAATTGATTCAACAAGTAGCCTGGCAAATGGTTCCTGATACGGGTTCTGCAGTCCAAACTGCACCCCTTTATCAACCGCCGTCTTAAGGGCAGTTGTTACTACCTTGGGCGCATTACCGAGAACATGGGGGCCGAACCCTCCTACCAAATCAATATATTCATTCCCATCAACATCAGTCAATTTCGATCCCTTGCCAGAATGAATGTAAATAGGATAAGGCATTGTAACCGTATCAACTATCTCTTGAGCTAGGACCTCTCCGGTTTTTGAATACATGTCACTAGATTTTGGGGTTTTTGCTTCAATATTATGCATTACTTTAGACATAATTAAATTAACCTCGATTTCATCTTAAAGACATCCATTCTTAGCCTGGCACCTATTTATAGTGGAAGTCATTATAGTTTAATTTTCCAATAATAAAAAATAGGGCCCACGGAGTTAAACCCGTGGGCCCTA
>VFGV01000010.1 GCA_009392275.1 SAR202 cluster bacterium | reverse complement strand
ATGGGCGTAGGAAATTTGAGGAGAGCTTTCCCTAGTACGAGAGGACCGGGAAGGACAGACCTCTGGTGTACCGGTTGTTCCGCCAGGAGCACCGCCGGGTAGCTATGTCTGGATGAGATAAGCGCTGAAAGCATCTAAGCACGAAGCCAACTCCAAGATTAGATCTCCCATCCAAATTTATTTGGAGTAAGGCCTCCGGTAGACTACCGGGTTGATAGGCCGCAGGTGTAAGGCCCGTGAGGGCTTAAGCTGAGCGGTACTAATTGGCCGAGGACTTGACCCATATTAGGGCCCATGTATTCATATTTAACTTAAAAAATGACAGGATTAGTTGTAAGCGTCGCGGGGTGGAGCAGCGGCAGCTCGTTGGGCTCATAACCCAAAGGTCGCAGGTTCGAGTCCTGCCCCCGCAACCAAACAAGTACTGTATAAAACGACTCAAATGTTTGAGTCGTTTTATATTTTTATTCGATAAATTTTTTTTGGAATAATCAAATTAATGAAATATTGGTTTATATTTTTGGCCGTAGTATTTATGGCATGTAATTCAGCGGAACAAGGGTACCAGGCTGAGAGATCCAATAATGTTGATGTTATTGACACAGTAGCAGCTGAATCGGAGGTAGTTGAGGTTGTTACAGAGGGAATCGCAGAAGATCAAAACACTGAATCTGAAGAATCAATTCCGGAGAATCAACTTTCTATTGAATCAATTGAATTAGTTGAAGAACAACAGAAAACAGATTCAGTTACCGATATGGAGTTTGAATCTAAGCCAGTCAACAGTGAGACAGAGGGTATTGCAGAAGACCAAAATATTGACCTTGAAGATTCAGATAATAATAATCAACCTGTTCAAGAACCCAATTCCATGGATGAAGAGCAACAAGGTACTGAGAACCCAAAATCATTGCCAGATATAACCTATTTCGCTACAAATAAGAGTGACAGGTTTTTTGTTGACTTTGAAGATATTGTCGCGGGTCATCCATTTGTAGGTGCTCGTAGCCCCCGACCTCACAACGATGCACAGGTATATTTTTCAAGTAGCGACCCCAGATGGAGAGATGCTAAAGACCCTAGCGATTTCCCTGCTATTTATGCAGTTGCAGATGGTTACATAAACATGTCTGCTCTATGGTTTTACAATGTAGTTGACCATTCAAATTCCGAACCTCCATGGTGGCATGTAGCATATGGGTTTACTTTGAGAGTCGCTACAGACGACGGCAAATTCATTGAGTTTATGTACCAGATGGAGCCATATATGATTCCTGAGCTTGTTGGTAAAACAAAAGACTTTTACAAGCAATTTATCGTTGTTGATGATGGTCAATTTGTCAGAAAGGGAGATATCTTGGGTTACATGTATGTCCCATCGTTTGATGAAATGGTCGGTAGTAAATTTGGCTCTCCGCATATTGCATTTTCGTTTATTAAACAGCCTTCAACTGTATATGCTCCGGCTATATTTACCGAGGATGTGGTTAGGAAATTCGGAGACATTTATCGTAACCCCACAGAAGGTTGGGAAAGTAAGAGTTTTGGATACGATTGGAACCGAGCACGTGGATTACCTGACGCTATGGGTTGGATGATCAGTGGCGAAGAAAACCCCTTCAATGACAATGATGTGGACGTCTTTTTATACGATGGGATTAAAGATCAAGAAATAGACGCTTCGGCAATGGTATATCCTGCTGATTTAGGATTCGAGGAGGAGAAGATCCTTTATAGCAAATTCGGATGGGGTGATGCTGTTTTGGATGATATTAATATTCAAGAAGATTGGCAATTGTTGTTTGCTGGTATAGGTGGTCCGATGATTTTTTCGATTCAGGTTTCTGAGAATGGTGAAGTTAGAGAAAGCCAGGTATTCGAATTGAGGCCTGGCCAAAACTTTAGCCTGAATCATAAGAATAACTTTCTGGGAGACACACAAGATTTTAAAGTATCGATATCTGATCCAGAAGGTTGGGGTTGGAGTGTTGCATTTGCAAATAGGGAGTCTCACTTCGTTGTTCCTGGAACTACTAGAGATATAAGCCCATTATGTCCGCCAGGTTGTCCTCCCAGCCCTAATCCATACAAACTTAAAAGCTCTGATGGCAACAATTGAGTTAAGCTTAATTGTTTTAGTAACTGGTTATTTAGCTGTAGTAACATACTTTCTCAACTATAATTGTTCTTAAGTTACTATTTTTATATATACTATTTATCCAATGAAGACCATCAAGGAAACTGCTGCTCTAATACATTCTGGGAAAATCTCTCCAGTAGAAGCCACACGAGAACTGCTTGGGCGCATAGACACATATGATATTGAGTTAGATGGTTTTGTTACAGTTTGTGGGGATTATGCTCTGGAAAGAGCTGCTGAATGTGAAAAGGAAATTCAATCTGGAAATTACCTGGGTCCTCTTCATGGTATACCGATAGCAGTAAAAGATATATGTGAGACACAAGGTGTCAGGACATCAGTTGGATCTAAAGTGTTGCGAAACTGGCTACCTGAACGTGATGCAGAAGTTGTAAAGAAACTTAAACAGTCTGGTGCGATTTTGTTAGGCAAACTAAACATGACAGAGTTTGCTATGGGGCGTTATCATCCCGACTTGCCTCGGCCTAAGAATCCTTGGAACCGTGATGTATGGGTAGGTGCATCGTCATCTGGTTCAGGAGTAGCTGTATCTGCCGGATTGTGTATGGGGGCTATAGGCACCGATACTGGTGGTTCTATACGATATCCTTCGGCTACCTGTTCGCTTGTTGGTATCAAGCCTACGTATGGACTCGTATCAACAGAAGGTACATTTCCGTTGTCAAGACGCCTAGATCATGTGGGGCCTATATGTAGATCCGTGGATGATGTCGAGATATTTTTGAATTCCTTATTAGATTCACCATTGGATACAGACAAAACACCAATAAATCATATAAGAATCGGTGTAGATGAAGAATACATAAAAACTGGGGTAAACCAGGAAGTTAGTGATTTAGTCTTTGAGGCCATTAATTTGTTTGAAGGTTTAGGAGCTAAATTAGTTGAAGTTAAAGTTCCTGCATTATCAGGAGGAGATGACACATGGGCGACAGTCACATTAGTAGATGCTTTAAAAGATCACACAGAATTTTTCCTAAGAGATAGATCTCTATATGGACCTTTTGGTGATCAGTTAGAGTACGCGTCAGATCTAGATCCAGCTGTTGTCGAAAAATGTTTAGTATATGGGAATACTTTCCGCCAGGATTTTAATGAAATATTTGATGACATTGATGCAATCATGTGTCCTACTATGGTCACTACAATTCCGACCCTTACAGACATTAAAAGTTATAACAATGGCGATGATGTAATGCCAGATGTTTCCGATGCAGATTGGGGTGCATATTCTGACCGGATTGGTAAATTTACCGCTCCATTTAATTTCTCAGGTAATCCCGCCATGTCGCTACCTTGTGGATTTTCATCGAACAGACTTCCCGTAAGTTTACAAATAATTGGCAAACAATTCGGTGAGAGCACAATAATTTCTCTAGGTAAGCAATACCAATCTGTAACTAATTGGCATACTATAAACCCTCCAGGATTTGGATTTTAAATATGAAATTAAATTTAGTCGGTAACACAAAACTACAGGTGTCTGAATTAGGAGTAGGTACAGCTCCTCATGGAGGATTGTATTCCGTTGTAACTCAAGACATGGCAACTGAGTCAATAAAAGCTGCTATTAATTCTGGCTGTAATTATATTGATACAGCACCTCTTTATGGGTTTGGTCAGGCGGAAATATATCTCAAAGAGACGTTAAAGAGTATTCCGAGAAACGAATATGTAATTTCTACTAAGGTTGGTAGAATATTAAGGAAGTTATCGGAAGATAAAAGTGATTCGAGGACCGAGTTTCCAGGATTCTTTTTGAATGCAGCTCCGTATGATACACATTGGGATTTCAGTTACGAGGGTGTGAGGAAATCTTTCGAAGGTAGTCTAGAAAGGATGGGATTAAACAAAATAAACATTTTGTATATTCACATGTTGCCTGAACATTATCATGAAGTTTTGAATAGTGCATACCCAGCAGTACAAAAGTTAAAAAATGAAGGCCTAGTCGATGCAATAGGGATCGGAATTGACTTTGTTGAACCTTTGGTAGATTTACTAAAAACTGAAGCCGAATTCGACATATTTATGTTGGCTGGCAGGTATACATTGCTTGATAACACTGCTATGAATGAACTTATGCCTTTATGTAGAGAACGTAATGTAAGTCTGTCTCTTGCTGGCCCTTATAACAGTGGAATATTGGCAGCTGGTTTGGAAGACGAGTTAACTAAAGAATCCAAGTTTTTTTACGAAAATGTATCCCCGGAAGTTTTGAGACATGCGCAATCAATTAAAGCAGTTTGTGATAAACATCAAGTTCCCCTTAAGGCTGTAGCATTACAGTTTGGAATCGCTTCAGATGTTGTGGCCACAACTGTTCCGGGGGCCAGGAAAGCTTCAGAAGCTCTAGATAATGCACAAATGATTGGTTTAAAAATCCCTACTCAACTTTGGGATGAACTTAAATCAAAAAATTTAATTCCTGAAAATTGCCAAACGCCTTAAACATAAAATAGGCTCCATTTTTAAATCTGATTGTAACTATGTTTATGCTATACTTCAAAATGTCATACGTCTGGTATTAGACTGGTAAATAACAAGTTTGAGGCATTAGATTAAAACAATGATTGAGTTAATTCAAAATGGCAATGTGACATCTCCCATAGGGTTTTTGGCTGGCGGTACATATGCTGGATTAAAAGCTCCGGGTGATGAGGTTCTAGACTTGGGAGTTCTTGTTTCAGAGAGTAAAGCTTCTATAGCAGCGACGTTTACAACGAATAATGTGCCATCTCCATCTGTGGTATTGAGTAAAGAAAGGGCAGTTAAAGATACCGCAATTGGCGTCATTGCTAATAGTGGTAGTGCAAATTGTTGTGTGGGCTCACAAGGGTACGAAGATGCCAAAGAGATGTCTGCATTAGCCGGCGCTCATTTAGGTGTCAAACCTGAAGACATGTTAGTGTGTAGCACAGGTGTAATTGGGGTGGAATTACCGATGGCTCTTATTAGGCATAACATAGGTAATATTAAAGCCACCTCAGATGGAGGCCATGATTTTGCGAAAGCAATTATGACAACTGATACAAGGAGTAAAGAGTTAGCAATTTCGTTTGATGTCGATGGGAAAAAAGTAACAATTGGTGGAGCTTCCAAAGGCGCTGGAATGATACATCCGAATATGGCTACTATGCTTGCTTTTATAACAACCGATGCTTTAGTAGGAAAGGCTTTTTTACAAAAATCTTTAAGCGAATCGGTAGGGCAATCCTTTAATATGATTGATATTGATAATGATCAAAGTACAAATGATACCGTTTTAGCTTTAGCCAACGGGAAATCTGGATCTGTTGAAATTAATGAAAATTCACTCGGTTCCACTGCTTTCAAAGAAGGACTCACATATGTGTGTGTTGAACTAGCAAAGGAAATAGTGAGAGATGCAGAAGGAGCCCAAAGGTTAATGGAAGTGGCCGTTGAAGGAGCGTTATCGTTTGAGGATGCCTCGAAAGCAGCTAGAGAAATATCAAGTTCAATGCTTGTTAAAACCATGCTACATGGGGGAGACCCAAACTGGGGCAGGTTAATGATGGCAATAGGCAAGAGTGGGATAAAAATTAACGAGTCAAAAATAGATATATACATTAATGAAATACAAATAGTTCATGAAGGGCAAACCATTTCATTTTTTAAGGATGCTGTAGTAAGTGCAATGAATGCGCCAGAGGTTAAATTTGGTATATCACTCAATTTGGGTGATGCCTCAGCTACTGCTTGGGGTTGTGATTTAACAGAAGAATATGTGGTGTTTAATTCAGCATATAGCACGTGAAAATAGAGTAGTTGAGCTTTAGGTTATGCAGTATCGGGAAGATTCCATAAATTCACATTCATCTAAGTTAGATGCCGACATTGATATGCAAGATAAAAACAAAAAACAAGCAACCAAGACTTCGGAGCGTAAAAATGTTTCAAGCCGTTCATTAATTGTAGTTAAGATCGGCGGTAGCACGTTCGGCTCCGATGATACGACAGTTGCTGATCTTGTTAAGTTGCAAAAACAAGGATTTCAACCCGTGGTGGTTCATGGTGGAGGCAAGGTGGTAAGTGATTGGTTAAAAAAACAGGGTATACGACCTAAGTTTATAAGAGGTTTACGAGTCACTGACCAGAATACACTCGATGTTGTTGTAGGGGTTTTAACTGGAGTTGTTAACAAAAACCTAGTCGGGGAAATTATATTGCGTGGTGGAAGAGCTGTTGGACTTTCAGGTGTTGATGGGGGAATATTACAAGGGGACGCGGAAAATCCGGAATTAGGATTCGTGGGCACTATAAAAAAAGTTGATGTTAGCGCTCTGTTAGATATATTAGATGGAGGTAGTATTCCTGTTTTAGCACCAGTAGCGATAAAGCAAGCTGTAGCTGATGATCCTATTCAACTATTGAATATTAATGCCGATATTGCAGCTGGTGAGGTTGCAGCAGCTCTTAAAGCTGACAGGTTAATTATGTTAACTGATGTGCCTGGAGTTCTTGATTCTTCGAGAAGAGTTATTCAAAGACTTACTCAAAAACAAGCTAAAGGATTAGTTGAATCAAATATTGTGGCTGGTGGAATGGTTCCGAAATTAGAGTCCTGTATTAAAGCGCTTCAAGAAGTAAAGGAAACGTTTATTGTGGATGGCCGTAAGCCACATATTCTTCTTGAATGTTTTGAAAACGATGCTGGAAGTTCCTTCCATAATGGAACCAGAGTAGGTTAAATCGGAATTTAAAACTTTCTTTGAATGTTACATTTTTAATTAAGTTCATCATATACTTGGCAGTTAAGTTTGATTTAATAGGAGAGTAAAATGGCTGATTGGAGATCCATAGAGGCTAAATACTACATGAAAGTGGTTAATCGTCAATCCATTGTGATTGTGAAAGGTGAGGGCACTCGAGTATGGGATGACGAAGGTAAAGATTATCTAGATTTTACTTCTGGATGGGCTGTAAACAATATTGGCCATGCAAACCCTGCAATTACAGCCGCAATACAGGCTCAAGCAAGTCAACTTTTACAAACATCTAATCAGTTTTTTACTATACCTCAGCTGGAATTAGCAGAGTTGTTGGTAGAAAACAGTTGTATGGAGAAAGTATTTTTCTGTAATAGTGGAGCTGAAGCTAATGAAGGAGCAATAAAGCTAATTCGTAAATGGGGAAAAATAAATAAAAACGGACCAGGCGAAATTATTACAGCTTACAAATCATTTCATGGCCGAACCATGAATATGGTTGCCGCAACAGCTCAGCCAAAATATCAAGAAGCATGGGCCCCGATTCCTACTGGTTTTACACATGTAGATTTTGACGATATGACTCAGATAAAGAATGCAACCAATGAAAACACCGTCGCGGTTATGCTCGAGCCAGTTCAAAGTGAAGGAGGCGTTAATATCCCGTCAGCTGATTATCTTTCAAATGTACGTTCTTGGTGTGATGAAAACAACTTACTTTTAATATTTGATGAAGTATCTACAGGGTTAGGTAGGCTCGGTACATTGTTTGGATACCAATTATTTGATGTGGAACCCGATGTTATAACTCTTGCTAAGGGCCTAGGAGGAGGAGTTCCAATAGGAGCTTTTCTCTGTAATCAAAGAGCAAACGTACTTGAACCTGGCGACCATGGGTCTACATTCGGTGGCAATGCATTAACTTGTGCAGCTTCTGAAGCCTCAACAAGATTTATTATTGAAGAAAATGTGCCTGATAATTCTAGAAATGTTGGTAAGTATATGAAAGACCAATTAGAAAACCTTAGATTGAAACATGAGATCATATCTGATGTTCGTGGAATTGGATGTTTAGTGGGTGTTGAATTTTCAGCTGATATAGCAGGAAAGTTGTTATCTGCTTGTAACGATAATGGTTTATTGTTAAATGTTACTGGTACCAATATAGTGCGCTGGATGCCCCCTTTGACAGTTACTAAAGAAGAAGTAGACGAAGCTATAGAAAAGTTTGATAAAGCTTTGGATATTGCGAAGGTGTAATGCGTTGAATTGGAAAGATTTACAACAATCCGGATCCTCTGTTTTTGCTGGTGCTTTATCCGGAGGCTTAGATAGTTGCACTATTACCCACTGGCTTTCTAAAAAAGGTATCAAAGTGCATGCTTTTACTGTTGATATCGGCCAGCCTGATGAAGATGATATCAGCTCAATAGCGGACCGAATGAAAGGATGTGGGGCTTATAAAGTTGACATCTTGGATGCTAAAGATATTTTGGCGCAGTCGGCTTTAAAGCTTTTGCAAAGCCAGGCTAAATATGAGGGGGGATATTGGAATACAACTGGTATAGCTAGGCCTGTTATTGTTTCAACAATTCTCAATGCCATGGCTGAGAGTAAAATTAAAGTTTTTTTCCATGGTGCTACCGGTAGAGGAAATGACCAAGTTAGGTTTGAACTAGCAGCCAACATGCTTGATCCTTCCGTTTCCGTTTATGCTCCTTGGAGGGATCCTGAATTTCTTGAGAGTTTTCCTGGAAGACAAAGCATGATTGATTATTGTGAATCAAACGATTTGCCAATAAAAACCAGGTCTGAATCTAGGTATTCAACAGATGCCAATTTTGTAGGCCTATCTCATGAAGCCGGCGATTTAGAAGACGTTTCTATTCCGTCAGATTTTGTAGTACCTGTAATGGGAGTCACTCCTCAGGATGCGCCAAGCACGCCGGAAACAGTAACTATTGAATGGGATCAAGGTGTACCGGTCAAAATTGATTCTAAGCATTTAAATTTGACCGACATGTTTGTTGAGTGTAACAAAATCGGTGGTCGTAATGGGATTGGTATTAATACACATGCAGTTGAAAATAGATTTGTTGGCATTAAATCTCGCGGTATTTATGAGGCACCCGGTATTGAAATTTTGGGTCAGTCTTTAGAATACCTGTTACAGTTTATTTTGGACAGACGAGCCAGAGAATTCTATGAACAAGTTTCTGCAGTCGTAAGTCGGCAGCTTTACCAAGGATATTGGCTGGATTTAGCTACAACTTCCGCGTTATCTTCTCTTGATCCAATAATGCGATTAGTTAATGGCTCAATAAAATTACGATTATATAAAGGGAACGTTTTATTTGAATCTGCGAATACATCTGTATCTGAAATGCCTCATTCACTTTACACAGATGATTCTTCAATGGAAGCAATTGGAAATTATGATCACTTAGATGCTGAAGGATTGTTAAAGATTTATGGTCTGTCGGCAAAGAACTTTGGTAATAGCCAATATAATTCCACCGGGAGATAAATTTGCCTGAGGTAAATAAAGAGATGAAAGCGCAGATAATCTCCCTTGTTAGTGACTTTATACGGCGTGATGTTCTGCCAGTTGTAAAAGACCTGGAATCCAATGATGTTTATCCAGGAGATTTAATTGACCAGATGGCGGAATTGGGCCTGTTTGGAATTACAATTCCTCAACAATATGGCGGGATGGGACTAGACCATACTACTTTCGCAATGATTTTTGAGGAAATTTCTAAAGGATGGATGAGTTTGACAGGGCCGATCGGAACTCATCATGTTATGGCTTCTATTATTTCTAATTATGGTACCCAAACCCAGAAAGAGGCATGGCTTCCTAAGATGGCAACCGGGGAAATTAGAGGCGGTTTGGGTTTAACTGAACCGAGTGGTGGAAGTGACATACAGGCTATACAAACCAAAGCTGTCAAAAATGGCAACACCTATGAGATTACTGGATCCAAAATGTTTATTACTAATGGGGAACATGGTCACGCGTTTGCTATATTAGCTAAAACTGATGAAAATGCTAATCCGCCATATAAAGGCATGAGTTGTTTTATTGTAAGTAAAGATGTTCAAGGATTTTCAGTTGGGAAGAAACTAGATAAATTGGGATATAAAGGTGTAAGTACCTGTGAGCTTATATTTCAAGCTGCTAGAGTTCCTGAAACCGAGCTGGTTGGTCAAATTGAAGGCAAGGGTTTTGGGCAAGTGTTATCTGCATTAGAATCAGGAAGAATTAATGTTGCTGCAAGAGCCGTTGGTGTGGCTCAAGCAGCTTTTGAGGATGCAATAAAATACAGTCAAACTCGTGAAACTTTTGGGAAATCAATATCATCTCATCAGGCGATACAATTAAAGCTCGCAGATATGGCTACCAAGATTCAGGCTGCCCGGCTATTAACTTATGAAGCAGCTAAATATAAAGATAACGGTAAACGGGTGGATTTACAGTCTGGAATGGCAAAATTGTTTGCCAGTGAGATGTGTGCATATGTTGCTATGGAATCTATGCGTATACATGGCGGCTATGGGTATATCAAAGATCTTCCTGTGGAAAGGTACTATCGAGATGCGCCCCTGATGATTATAGGTGAGGGTACAAATGAGATACTCAGTGTATTAATAGCCAAGCGACTATTAGATGAATATAAGCTATGATTCATCGGAACAACTAAATTAATTATGGGAAAAACAATCTACGATAGCAAAGACACATTTGGTGGATATTTTGAAGATTTTTCGGTCGGTAGTGTTTATAAACACTGGCCGGGAAAGACTATTACTGAGTCTGATAATCATCTGTTTTCTCTTATAACAATGAATACCAGTCCATTGCATATCGATGAAAACTATATGCTAAATCACAAACACGGGAAAATATTAGTCTGTGGACCACTTGTGATGAGTTTGATAGTAGGTATGAGTGTTTCAGACACATCAGGTAAAGCTGTTGCAAATTTGGAATACGAGTCAGTGAAACATTTGGGGCCGGTTTTTATTGGAGATACCATATATTCTCAGAGTGAGATTCTGGACTGCACTCGAACAAGTGATAAAAAACGTGGAATTGTATACATGGAAACGGTTGGCATTAATCAAAACGATGAGAAAATATTAAGTCTAAGGCGAAAGTTTTTAGTGCCTTGTAAGCCGGATGGAGTCTAATCTAATGATGAAAAAAGGTAAATCCAACTTTACAGTCTCAATTAGTTACGATAAACGATTATATGATTATGACATTACGGGTTCACTAGCCCATGTACATATGTTGTCTAAAGTTGGAATCATCAATGAATCGGATGCCAACAAAATAAAGAAAGGTCTAAGCTTAATCCGCGAAGAAATTGAGACTGACCAATTTCCATGGAATGCAGACTTTGAAGACGTCCACATGAATATAGAAAATCGCCTTACAGAGATTATTGGCGACGTTGCTGGGCAAATACATACAGCTAGGTCTAGGAATGATCAGGTTGCACTTGATATGCGTTTATTTGTTAAAGACTATACGACAGAGATTTTAAGTCAAGTATATGGTCTGATAAATACTTTAATCAATGTAGCTGAAACCAAAGGTAAGATAGTTATGCCAGGTTATACTCATTTACAGAGAGGACAGCCTGTTTTACTTTCTCATCATCTATTAGCATATGTTGAAATGTTGAATCGGGACGCAGAGCGATTTTGGCATGCCTTGCATTCGTCGGATGTAATGCCCTTGGGAAGCGGAGCAATGGCCGGTTCACCATATCCTTTGGATAGAGAATTAGTAGCGAAACAACTTGGCTTTAATCGGATATCTACGAATAGTATGGATGCGGTATCTGACAGAGATTTCCTTCTTGATTTACTGTCGGCATCTTCTATAGCAATGATGCATTTATCCAGGTTATGTGAAGAATTAATCTTGTGGTCATCTGATGAATTTGCTTTTATTAAGATGTCAGATGAATATACTACGGGTAGCAGCATGATGCCCCAGAAGCGCAATCCGGATTATGCTGAGTTGACTAGGGGTAGGACTGGACGAGTATATGGTAATTTAATTTCATTGCTCACTACAATGAAAGGGTTGCCATTAACTTATAATCGTGATTTGCAAGAGGATAAAGAAGCCGTTTTCGATACGGTTGATACTCTAATTGGATGTTTGGATGCGTGCGCGGGTATGGTTTCCAATATGGAAATAAACGAAACCAAAATGCAGAGTGCTGCAGATAAAGGAGCTTTGTTGGCAACGGACTATGCTGATTATTTGGTATCCAAAGGGCTTCCATTTAGGAAAGCACATCAGGTTATTTCATTAGTTTCGCAAAGAGCTTTATCTGAGAACATTGATCTGAAAGATTTTAAATTATCTGACTTACAAAACTTTTCGGAACTCTTCGATGAAGATATATTTTTAATCACAGCTGAGTCATCTATTGAGGCCAGAGATGTTTTCGGAGGTACTGCAGAAAATAGAGTTAATGATGCTATAGAGCACAATAAATTACGCATAACGCAACGCCTTGATCAAGCTAGAAAAATGTATGGTTCAGAACTTGTCTCTAGGATCAATAAAACTCAATCCTCGACGAGTATCTGAGTAAGCAAAAGGCTCATACGGGATGATTCAAAAGATAAAAATTGCTCCATCTATGCTTGCTGCTGATTTTAGTAACTTAGGATCTGAAATTACAAATGTAACAGAAGCAGGCGCAGATTGGATTCACTTAGACGTGATGGATGGCCAATTTGTTCCAAATTTAACATTTGGACCTCCAGTTATTGCTTCTCTGCGAGAATACAGTCGATTACATTTTGATATTCATTTAATGGCTAATGATCCATATGAATTAATTAAGCCCTTGGTAGAGGCAGGAGCCGATTCTATTACTTTACATGTTGAAGCTTTAACTGACCTTTCAGAAGGCATTAATCAAATTAAATCGCATGGTTGTAAAGTGGGTGTGGCTGTAAATCCGGCTACAGACGAAAAAGAGATATTGCCATTTTTACAGTCAGTAGATTTAATATTGGTCATGAGTGTAGTGCCAGGATATGGAGGCCAATCATTCATTCCAGCCTCTATCGATAAAGTTAAACGTGTTAGCAGTATAATAAAAGAGGCAAATCTAGATATAGAGCTTCAAGTTGATGGAGGAGTTTCTACAGATAACTCACAGGATTTAATAAAAGCGGGAGCCACAATTTTAGTTGCTGGATCATTTCTGTTTTCAAGCAACAATCAAATGTCAAATTCTATATTGGGTTTAAGGGGAAATATAAATCGGGATTAATGACTCTTTTAAATTCACATAAATGGATAAAAAAATAATACTCGGAATAGAAACGTCCTGCGATGAGACCGCTGCGGCAGTAGTAGATTCCGGCACAAAAATAATTTCTAATATTGTTGCTTCACAAGCAAGCTTGCATGCTACTTTTGGCGGAATAGTTCCAGAAGTCGCTTCCAGGCAGCACATCCTCGCGATATCTACAGTGATAAATGCTGCAATGTCAGAGGCTGAGATGAAAATTAATGACCTTGATGGCATAGCAGTAACTTATGGACCTGGTTTGGCAGGGTCTTTATTGGTTGGTTTGAATGCTGCGAAAGGGTTGTCATTTGGTTCATCGGTGCCTTTATTACCAGTAAATCATCTTGAAGGACATGTCTACGCGACTTGGTTAAACGAATCTAACAAGTTAGAAGAAATAGACTTTCCGTTACTATGTCTGATTGTTTCAGGTGGACATACGGACCTTGCGTTAATGTCCGCTCATGGGCAATTTAAATTAATCAATAGAACTAGAGATGATGCCGCGGGAGAAGCTTTTGATAAGGCTGCTAGAGTTTTAGGTTTAGGGTATCCAGGAGGTCCTGAAATTCAAAAGGCCGCCGAGAAAGCAAAAGGAACAGAAAAGCCTTTCCCTAGACCAAAAGTAAAAAATTCTAACGATTTTTCATTTAGTGGTTTAAAAACATCTTTAATTCAACGAGCCGTGGATAAAAGAATATATCCGAGAGAGGATGATACTTGTGTTGATTCAGAGTTAGTTAATGAGATCTCTTTTGCTTTCCAAGAAGCCGTTGTCGACACTTTAGTTGACCGTACACTTAAAGTTGCCTCAGAGCTTTCTGTGAAAGGAATTATTGTTTCTGGGGGAGTTGCAGCTAATTCTTGTCTTAGGTCACGTATTGAAGAAAAATCACCTCTGCCAGTTGTAATGCCTAAGCCGGCTTTATGTACTGATAATGGTGCGATGATAGCTTCTGCGGGGTATTTTAAATTTAAGGAACTACCCTTAACAAAATGGGATTTAGATATTTTACCGGGATTAAGGATAGGCGAACAAGGATTTTAGTTAAGGGATAAACAGTTCACTTTTTTCAATAACTCCATCCTCACCTACTCCGCCTGATATAAGCACTCTTCCGTCTGGTAACGTTATCACCGCATGCCGATATCGAGATTTAATCATCTCAGATGCATTGATCCACGAAGAATCCTCTGGGTTATAAATTTCAGCTGTGTTCTTAGCTCCTTGTCCCCCGGTAACAAGTACTCGACCGTCATTAAGAAGACTCGCAGCATGTTCAGATCGAGGAATTTCGGTATTTCCTGCAGATGACCAAGATAATGATTCTGGATTCCAAATCTCTGCGGACGTCACCTTACCGGTTCCTCCGACTATTTTGCCTTGTCCCCCTACCACGAGTACTCTACCATCACTTAGTAGTGTAGTTGTATGGAGTACTCTGCCAAGCAACATATTGCCTGCATCAGACCAAGTATTAGACTCAGGGTCATAGATTTCAGCTAAGTCGATATGGGGGCCATCTAACTTTCCACCTCCTACAACAAGTACTCGACCATCTTTCAATGTTATAGCTGTATGTAGCGTTCTTTCTGTGGTCATAGGAGCTAGTTCTGACCATTCCCCAGTTTCTGGGTCGTATGCTTCAACTGTGTCGAGCCTTTTCACCTTCTTCGTATCAAACCCGCCAATAACGATAACTCGTCCATCTAGCAGTTGTGTCCACGCACTTCTTTCGCGTGCTTTTATCATGTCGCCAGTCTGACTCCATGTTCCCTGAGATGAGTCCCAACGCTCAGCAGATTTAATTCCTTCAGTTGTTGACCTCTCTCCACCTGCAGCTAAAACTGAGCCATCTGGAAGTAATGCAAGTAAGTTTTTTGTCCTGCCTTCAGATTGCTCTCCAGTGTATTCCCATTTATCAGTAGCTGGATCATATATTTCTGATGAAGGGTGAACTAAAAGCCTTTGTCCTCCAACACCTTTGCCTGTTCCACCAGTAGTGAAGATTCGACCGTCATTCAGTAAAACCA
Organism: SAR202 cluster bacterium; assembly: GCA_009392275.1. Lineage (GTDB taxonomy): Bacteria > Chloroflexota > Dehalococcoidia > Lucifugimonadales > UBA2962 > UBA2962. The sequence continues at coordinate 124,196 of VFGV01000010.1, read as the reverse complement.
TGTGATGAGATTTCCTATCGTTACCCATTGACCCGGTTGCAACGAATTGCCCAATCGGTTCTATTACCTCAGTTTTTTCATCAATTTCAGTAGATTCATCTACATTAGCTTGAGTTTCGATTGAAGCAGGTTCATTAGAACAGGATATTAATGTTGTTCCAATTAAACCAATTAAAAGTAAACTGATTGTTTTGAGGAATGCTATTTTGCAATTCACAGCTAATCTCCTATTGTGTATACCTGGTTTGAATATCTGTTTTTATGTTTAATTGCATTGCCCTGTTCATTGGTTGATGTTTTACCTGAAATGCGAGACTTTCTCATCTGTATTGCTTCCACAAATGAAAATACATCGTCTTTTAATTGTTTTCTGGCGAGCGTAACTTGACAATCTTTACCGTCAGTTAAGTTAAAGACAAGTAAAATATTTCTATTCAGCACTAGTTTGTCAATAAAGAAGTATATTCCTAATATCCAGATTATTGCGCCAAATATCCAGGCCCATACCTGATTATCAATCAACCTCCATGTAATTAACCCAACTAATATAGACATGACTAACCAGAATACACTTGAATAATTGTTGCCGCCTGAGATCACTGCTGTAGATTTAACGTCTCTGACATTAAATATAATAGATTTATCATCCTCAGAGCTTAGTTTTAATTCAATAGTATTAACGTCATGTAAAACAACCCGGTTTGAATTCGGGATTTCCTCTTCAATGAGACCTTTGTTTAAGTCGAGTATAAGTGTCATGATTTATTCTCGCTTGAAAGGCTATCAGATAAATACGAATTACTATTTTTTTTAAACACGTTTCCATTATAATCACAAAAGCAAATTTTGTGATCAGATATGCACATTTAAGGAGTGTCAAATGGAAAGGCCTATATTTAAGCCTCTAGGAAGTAAAGTCGAAGAATTAGATACTCCTGCATTGTTAGTTGACCTAGATGTGTTTGAATCAAATGTAAAGTCTGTGCATTCCTTCTTTCAAAATCAAGACGCTAAAATTCGACCTTTTGTTGGCGTGCATAGATGCCCCGCCCTAGCAAATATACAGATGCAACATAGTGGACATAATGGTGGCGTTGCTGTCGGGACCGTTAGCCAGGCTGAGACATTTATAGCTAATGGTTTTCACGACACATTGATTACCGGTAAATTAGTTACAGCTGACAAAATACAATTGGCTTGCTCGCTTGCACAGAGAGCAAGCATAACCGTTACAGTCGATAATCAAGAAAACTTAAAGGATATTTCTGCTATAGCCAGTTCAAGAGGAGTCAATTTATCAGTTCTTATTGAAATAAGTTCACCGAATGGATTTACTGGTGTCTCTGATTCAAAATCTGCGCTTGATTTAGCTAAACAGGTTTTAGGGTCTGAAGGAACAGACTTTCAGGGTTTGATCTTGGCATACAGTCCCACCATGAGTGGAACCAAATCTGATGAAGTCATTGATTCAATTAAGCCTCTATTAGACGTGAAATCTTTAATAGAATCAAACGGTATTCCTGTCAACACAGTCTCAGCTGGCTCTACGAGCAATTATGATTTGATAGCCAAAGTTGATGGTGTTAATCAAGTTACGGCAGGGTCTTACGCGTTGATGGATGTATTAAATAGTGAGTATCAATCGTCTCTTAAGCCTGCTGCGATGGTTGTCGGTACGGTAGGCAGTTTGCCGCGCGATGGTTTAATAATTGGTGATGCTGGAATGAAAACTAATGGTAATGATATTGGCTTGCCAAGAATAATGAATTATCCAGATGCAGAAATCATGTATCTTAGCGCGGAGCATTGCAACATCATTACTACTAAAGTTAAAAAGCCTATAGTAAGAGGAGATAAGTTATTTTTCCAACCTTACGATATAGGTGTTACTGCGAATTTGTTTGATTTCATAATGCTTATTAAAAATGGAAAATTACAAAGCATTCTAGAAGTAACTGCAAGAGGAAGATATAGGTAATAGTCTTTAAGGAGACGAAATGGATCATTATAGACCCACTGTTGGCACTAAGATTAGTGAATTAGATACTCCATGTTTGATTTTGGATCTGGATGCATTAGATCATAATTTTGGGAGAATGTCTGAGACATTTAAAGATACCAAAGTCAAGCTAAGAGAACATACAAAAAATATTAAAAGCCCAGCGCTCGCTCATATGCAAATACGTAAGGGTGGGACAGTTGGAGGAGTATGCTCTGCCAAAGTAGCTGAAGCTGAAGTCATGGTTGAAGGTGGCATTGCGAGTGTATTAATCCCTAACCAAGTTGTAACTGAAGACAAAATAAAAAGATTGTGTGTTTTAGCAGGCCGAGCTGACGTCACTGTTTGTGTCGACTCAGAGGAAAATGTACGTGATATATCTAGGATTGCCTCTAATTTGAACGTGAAGGTTGGTATTGCAATTGAGGTGGATACAAATATGGATAGGGCAGGCGTTCGTAGCGTTGAGCAAGGTGTTCATATAGCGAGCGTTGCTAATCAACTAAGTGGATTAAACTTTAGAGGGGTGATGAGTCACTCTGCAATGTTTGGCGTGCCGAAAGATGATCAATTCAAAAATGACGAAGCTATAAAGTATTATAAAAAAACAGTCGAACTGGCAGATGCTATACGAGCCAAGGGTATAGAATTCGACATGGTTTCCTCAGGAGAGACTTTTTCTTATGATATGGCACCATTTGTTGATGGCATCACTGAGGTTGAAGGTGGTATGTATGCACTCATGAGCACAATGTTGTCATATATGGACGGTCATTTTAAATACGCTGCCAAAATTTTAGGCACAGTTGTTAGTCAACCGAAACCTAATGTGGCAGTGGGTGATATAGGATATCGTTCAATTGCATCATCGCTCAATTCAGACCATCCTGTTTTGGAAGGATATGATGAGGTTGAATTCACAGCGATGCATGATGAAGCATGTTTATTAACTTCTAAAGGCGAAATGCCATTAACCGTTGGTGATAAATTTATGCTTAGATGCCCTCAACAAGATTTAACTGTTAATAGATATGACAACTATATTGCTGTTAGAAATGGTGTTGTTGAGCAGGTGATTTCAATACCCGGTCGTGGTTGCCACAATTAGATTTTATAGATTAGAGACGTGCTCGTAGGCAGTTGTAGCAGCTATTGAACCCTGGGCTGAAGCAGTAATGGTTTGTTTTAGGTCTCCAGAGGCATCTGTTAAGTCTCCGGCAGCTATAAGCCCAGATATATTTGTGTTCATATATTTGTCTACAATTACCTCGCCCAGTTCATTTACTTTTGCACCTAGATGCATGGGAAGCTCTTTGCGTGGGTCTGCACCAATTTCAATGAACAGGCCATCAACATCCAATGAATCTACGTTTTGATAGGGATTATCTAATTTTATTCCGGTTAAACCTTTTTGATTATCCCCAAGTAGTTCCACGACATTCGTATTGAAAATACGTTCAACGTTGGATGCGGAATCTAACTGACGAAGATTCGCTGCTTCCGGTCGAGTCAATTCGGATTTACGGTAAATTAAATATACTTTATCTGCGTATTTACTGATTAATACTGAGCCTTTAACAGCTGAGTCACCACCACCTACTACCGCTACTGTGTTGCCTTTATGCATAGGAGCATCACATGTAGAACAGTATGAAACCCCTCTTCCTGTCCAATCCTCTTCGTGATCAAGCCATAGTGAACGTCGTTCCCGACCAATTGCAAGTATTACAGACCTGCCTCTATAAATTTGATCTGATTCACCAGCAATTTCAAAGATATCTGATTCTTTCCTCGAGTTACCATTTGTATTGGATATAACCAACTTATCGTCAATTATAGGCACATCATATTTTTCGACATGCTCTCGAAATTTCATCATAAGTTCAAAGCCATCAATTTCAGGGTATCCAGGGTAATTTTCTATTAATCCACCTGTGGCAGTTTCACCCCCAAATGTTGTTCCCACAACTATAGCTGACATTTGATATCTGGCAGCATACATCCCTGCTGCGAAAGCAGCAGCTCCTTGCCCACCGATAATTACATCATATATTTTGCTTTCAGAGTTCATAACTATTATTGTATTAAATTAACTTATCAATTCATACAGTGTAATTGATACAAATAATAATTAGGAATATCATGGTATTTTGTGAAAATATCTCAAAAACTATTCGCCAATTCCTATGACTTACTTAATACGTTAGTTGAGTGGCGCATATCTTCTTATCGTCGATCTACCGCAGGCCAAGCCAGTGGCCGTGTATTAGAGATTGGTTTTGGAACAGGTTCAAACCTTAAGTATTATCCAGATTCGGTGAATATTACTGCTTTGGAACCAAACCCTTTTATGTTTAAAAAAATTCGTGACAGGACATTAAAATCTAAAAAAGACGTTACTATTTTTCAGGGATATGGAGAGAATATGCCTTTTGAAAATGAGGTTTTCGATACCGTTGTTGTGACCTTGGTTTTGTGTATGGTTGATGACGTAGAAAGCGTCATTTCCGAAATAACTCGGGTTTTAAAACCCGGAGGCAGGTTTTATTTTTATGAGCATGTGTCTTCAAGTAGTTACATTGGCAGCAAGTTTCAAGACGTATTAAATCCTTTTTGGAAATTTATAACCACCGGTTGTAATTTGAACAGAGATACGGAGAGAATCATTAATAACGCTGGTTTTTCCAAGGTAGATACTAGCAAATTTACTATAAGGTTTGGGACTCCGATTTCACTTCCCAATTTGGTTGGTGTTGCAATAAAGAAATCCTAGATATAGGATTTGCTGAATTCATCTCTCAAATGAATTGATTGGCCATCTAATGAATACAATTGCCTTCGCAAGGAGCTGACATGATAATTAAAACGATTGTAACGTTTCTAATATTTTCTTTAATTTTTTTAATCAGTTGTTCCAGTTCAGAAACTAATGACTCGTCGGTTGGCAATTCAGATGGTGGATTTTTGATCTCAACCCCGACCCCTTTTAGTACAGTGGATTGTGAACCTTACGGCGGATTCACACTATTAGAAGGGAAAATGTTTAATGAAAGACAGAGACACGGATGGGTAATTTTGAGTGACAGCCAAATTTTAACAACCGGAGGTCGTGGCAAGGGAGGCCCCCGCGGACCTAGGGTATTTCCTCATTCAGAGACTTTCAACTTAGATACCGGTCAATGGACCGAATCTGGAGATATGCTTTCAGAGAGACAAGATTTTGCAATGTTTACCTTGGATGACGGTAGAGTTCTTGTTGCAGGTGGACAAGATATTCAAATGGAAGCTATGAAAAACAGTGAGGTGTGGGATGAGAGCGGTAATTGGACCAAGGTTGGAAAATTAAATGATTCTCGAGAAAGAGGTGCTGCGGTTAAATTAAATGATGGTAGAGTTTTGTATACCGGCGGTAAGAATGATCGTTTGGGAGATAACTCCACCACAGAGATATTTGATCCGATTACAAATGAATGGACTCTTTCGGGTGAGCTAAACCAAAAGAGGTCTATTCACACTGCTACAGTTCTTAAAGATGGTCGTGTGATTGTTATAGGGGGAGGTAAACATAGGGAAGGACCTTATTACTCCAGTGCTGAAATATGGGACCCAGTTACAGAGACTTGGGAATACACGGGCTCAATGCGATTGGCGCGAGTGCAGCATACGTCAACATTGCTTGAAGATGGAAGAGTTCTTGTCGTTGGAGGAGTAGGAGAAGCCGTACCTAACATTGACACGTCCACTCGAGCATCAGCTGAGATTTGGGATCCAGATACTGGTAAATTTGAGCCAGCTGCTTCAATGGGAGATGCTAGAACAGAACATGAAGCTACTCTTTTATCAGATGGTCGGGTATTGGTAACGGGTGGTTTGTTGCCTAGAGCCGAAGTTTACGATCCTGATACTGATGCATGGTACTCAACTGGACCAATGATAGAGACCAGATATAGACATCGAGCATTGAAACTTAACGATGGTACTGTAATTTTAAGCGGTGGCCAATCAGATAAATATGTTCATATAACAACTGAAACATTTGAGGCGCCTGTTTTTGATGCATCAAAAACATGCAGTGTTGGTGTGCAAGGAAAGAGTTCTCCTCTGCTGTCTCTAGATGATCCTGGCTCTGGAGATATTGATGAATCAGAAAATGTTTATGCCGAAGGTGAATTAAACGAATTTGGCAGTGTTGAAGCGCATTCGGCTAGGTTCTCTGAGCTGGAAGAGTCTGGACTTTCAGAGTCAGATCTAGTGTTTGCAGACCCTGTTGTGGCGGAGCCTGGTGATGATGTGGTTGTACCTTTAGGAACTCCAGCTACAATAAGGATTGGTCAAGGTCTTGGCAGTCCATCAATGGACGCAAACGGAACATTAGTAAGATTTAAAGAAGTGGTCGCAAACTCTAATGAAGAGGGTGTTATTGTTAGAGTCAATCTACGTTCCAGTGGATGGGATATGGGAGATATGGATTTAGTTATTGCTCCAGGAGAAAGTGGTCCAGGAGTCACAAGTTTTACCAGGGTTTGGCTTGGACTTTTGGGGGTTTCAGCGAATGAAGCAGGTGAAATCACTGCTACTATAGTCGTGTTCGAGCCAACTACGAAATAATTAGAACTTTTACCATCAGTAATTAGGAGTATTAAATTGGCAACATATCACATTACAGTCACTCATTCAGCCGGAAATTGTTTTGGCCCTCCGAATGAAGATGAAACCATAATGTCGTTATGGAAGCAAGTTAAAGCAAATGCCGAAGAAAACAAGGTAGATATAAAATTTTTCAAAGTTAATCCTTCTGAGCATATATTTTTTATTTTATTGGAAGCTGAAGACTATTCGGATGTGGAAAAAACAATAGGACAATGTAAGAAGACAGCCGACTTTGCAGTAACACCAGTAGTCGAGCAAATCTTTTACTGATTCTGTAAAATTAAACTTGTAACCAATATTTAATATGGTTCGTTGAGAGGATCTTGTTAATAAAAACAATTTTAAATTTACTTAGCTTTTATCAGACATTTACTTTAGAGCGACAAACAGTCATTGATCAACCGATTGATATAGTGTTCAGTTTTTTTTCAGACGCATCTAACCTGGAAGTCCTGACACCACTGTGGTTAAACTTCAATATACTTACAGTTTTGCCGATAAAGATGAAGGCTGGCGCGCAAATAAACTACAAACTAAAGTTACACGGTATTCCTGTTAAATGGCAAAGTGATATAACAAAATGGGATCCGCCAAATAAATTCGTTGATGAACAAACGAAGGGGCCTTATACAAAGTGGATTCATACACATGAGTTTACCAAAACGCCACAAGGTATTTTGATAAAAGACCGGGTTGAATACCAAGTCCCAGGTGGGTTTATTAGCAACTTTTTATATGTTCGCAATCAATTGAATCAAATTTTCGATTATCGCCAAAACAAAATGCAGGAATACTTTGCACTAGAAGACTCGTAATATTTATTTAAGTTCCGTCCACGTTTCAGACCATGCTAAGCATGATGAGCTCGTTGGATGTCCATCAAATAATTCAGAGTACGGAGACCCTAAAGCAGGAATATCATTGTTAGTTATTTGGGCTTTCGATGAAGGAATCATGCAACTGTATACTCCAAGTTTAGGGGCTGTTTCTAAAAATCCCGCTGCTACTCTCAAATAAAATGGTTCACTAATACCATGCCAATTCATTTGGATGCTTTCATTTAAAGAGTCTATACTTTCTATCCAATAGTTAACCCCGTCGCCAGAGCTTGAAAATACAGAGTCAATTATAGGTGTTTCAGGATCACCAAATTCAGGATTTAAAGCACATTCTATTTTTCCTTGAATCCACCTGGTCATAGCAAAATTGTCAGAATATATACGTACTTCATTATCTGTAATATCACTTTGGATAAACAGTACGTGGCCAGGGCCACCTGGAGATTTTAGTATGCGCCAGTGAGTAGCTTTGGTGGTTATAGGGCCATCATCTTTTTGTTTTAATCTGATGAACGAATTTTCACCTGTGAGTAATATTTTATTTAGATCAAGATTTTGTGAGGAATTTTGTTCTGTAGACATATTTTATTTCCTTATTTTAATAATATTGAAGCATTGAACTTATCAGGACATATATTTAGATACAACTTTATAGTCAGATTCTGCACCTTTGCGGTCTCCTAAGGCCCATCTACTCATAGCTCTGTTATTATATGCGTACCAGTAATCAGAATCTATTTCGATTGCTTTTGTGAACTCAGTAATGGCCGCTTCATATTCATAATTGTCAGCTAGGACCATACCACGATTGTTATAAGCCTCTCGATAGTCAGGTTTAATCGTTATGGCTTTTTCAAAATCAGCCAGGGCGTTTTCTTTGTCAGAGGATCTCCTATAAGCAACACCTCTGTTGTTAAATACCATAGCGTTAGTCGGATCCAGTTCTATAGCTTTCGTTAAATCTGAAATAGATTCATTTAATTTTCCTGCGTCTAGGTAATTGTTGCCTCGCATTACGTAAGCTTTACAATCGTTTGGATTTTTACTAATGATTTCTGTCATCTGCAAAATTACTTTAGAATTATAGTCTCGATCACTTATTCTGCTTTTTTTTGCATCATTCGGTTCGTTTTGCATATTAGTCTTCTAATCCATTAAACGTATTTTCCATGATATTTACCTGCATGGTCCCAATTGGCTCATTGTTTCTAGTAGGTCGGCTTCATATTTTTCTTGATTAAATACTGCTTGTTCTGAACTTAATTTATTTTCATATATTTTGATAGCTTCATTTAAATCTGCACACGCTTCATTGAACATACCTTCATTTGCATATACAACACCGCGATTTCTTAATGCAGACGCGTAGTCAGGTTTTATTTCTATCGCTCGACCGAAATCTTCTAAAGCTCTTTCAACCATTCCTTCTTTGTAGTATGCGAGAGCTCTACCATGGTAGGCTAAATAAAGATCTGGCAGTATTTTGAGCACGACGTTGTAGCTTCCAATCGCCTCTTTATACATTGCTGCACCTAACAGTGACTGCGCTCTAAGATAGTCAAATAAAACATCTTTGGCAACGGCTTGCGCGTTATCAGCTGGTACCGTCGGTCCAACTAAATCTGCACTTTTAGTAGTGGGTTCTGGACTGGGTATTGAGTTTAAATCAATATCTGTATCTTTAGTACAGCTAGATAGTACAGAAATAACTAGTGTAATTGCAAGAAAACATACAAAAATATTTTTAACTTCAATCTTAATCATACCGTTATTGTAAATTTCTGCCCCGATTCGATCATAATATGTGTTTACAATTATAATCGCTTTAGACTTGAGTTATCTCATTTTTAAAATACAAAGTAAAATCTTTAAATAAATAATCGTTCATCGGAGGCACTATATGATACGAACTGTTAATGGGAAAACACCGGATATTCATCCAAAAGCGTTTGTAAGTGAATTTGCATATGTTGCGGGTGATGTAGAGATAGGAGAAGGGTCAAGTGTTTGGCCAGGTACGGTTATACGAGGCGATTCTGGGAAAATTGTGATCGGTAGAAACACATGTATTCAGGATAATTCGGTTGTACATGGAGACAGCGATGTTTTAATAGGTGATGATGTTGTTGTTGGCCATAGGGTTCTATGCCATGGACGTGTTGTTGGCGACAGAGTTCTCTTAGGTAATGGATGTATAGTAAATGACGGTGTTACGATTGGCTCAGACTGTATTATTGCTTCTGGAGCAATGGTTGTTGACAGAATGGAAATAAAATCAGGTTCTATTGTTGCAGGATTGCCGGCTAGAATTAGGCGTGAAGCTACACAGAAAGATAGAGATTTGATTAAAGGTTATCGTGATATTTATGTAAACAATACAAAAATATATTTGGCCGAAAAATTAAATACCCAAATTGATTAGGCCAACTCACATTTTTTCTGGTGCAGACATTCCCATTAAATTAAGACATCTATTTATTGTGATTCGCGTTGCCTCGCACAATTTAAGACGAGCTTTTGTTATATGTAATTCTTCATCCTCAGTGGAAATCACTTTACAATTTTGATAATAGAGGTGGAAAGCAGACGCAAGTTCTAAAGCATAGTGCGCCAGATGATGCGGTTCAAGCCTCACAGATATTGATTGTACTGTTTCTGGCAAGGCCAATATCTTTTTTATTAGATTTAATTCATTAGGATCATCTAATAAATTTACATCTCCGTCGTTAAATCGAATATTATTTTCTTTGGCATTTTTTAAAATGCTGCATATTCGAGCATGACCGTATTGTATGTAATAAACGGGATTTTCTGATGATTGTTTCTGTGCCAATTCTATATCGAAATCTAATTGGCTATCAGCCGACCTTGAAAGAAAAAAGAACCTACAAGCATCTACCCCTACTTCTTTAATAAATTCAGCCAGGGTGATTAATTCGCCCGATCGCTTTGACATTTTTACTATACTAGAACCACGCTTAAGCTTAACCATTTGAGTGACAATAAATTTCAATCGATCGGGGTCTATTTGAAGTGACTGCACAACGGTTTTCAGTCTAGGTATATGTCCTTGATGATCTGCCCCCCAAATATTCACCACAAACTTAAAATCTCTTAATGCAAATTTGTTGTAGTGATATGCAATGTCAGACGCAAAGTATGTAGGCATACCGTTACTTTTTTCGATAACATTATCCTTTTCTTCACCCAGTTGAGATGACTTAAACCACAAGGCACCATCTTTTCTTTCTAGGAGGTTGTTTTTATCTAGTTTCTCTTTAATTTCTTTGTATGTGCCATCTTGAAATAATGATTTTTCACTAAACCATTCATTCATACTTACGCGTAAAGAATCGAGATCTTGTTTTATTGAACTTAGCATTAATTTAAGACCATATTCTTTAATATTCAGTAATGCTTCTTTTTCAGACATTTTGTGTATATTTAATCCATAAGAATTGGAGATTTTTAAAGCGATTTCATTGATGTAATCACCTTTGTAGCTGTCTTCTGGAATGTTAACGTCAATACCTTGAGTTTTCTTGAATTGCGCGTAAATGCTTTTGGCAAAGTTATCCACTTGTGATCCTGCATCATTAACATAGTATTCGTTTTGCACTTTGTAATTAGCTGCATTCAATACATTTGATAGCGTGCTACCCACCACAGCACCCCTGGTATGACCAATATGTAATGGCCCAGTTGGGTTCACGCTGACAAACTCGATTTGGATCTTTGCTGAATTTCCAAGTTCTATATTTCCATATTCTTCACCAATTTCTAGAATTTTTTCGACTTGGTTTTTAACCCAAGCTGATTCAAGATTGAAATTCAAGAACCCTGGTTTAGCAACAGACACTGATGCAATAGGACTTTTTAGATCAATCCTCGCTTTAACAAGTTCAGCAATTTGCATGGGATTAATCCTCATTGGTTTTGCTAGCCGTAGAGCAATATTGCTTGAATAATCGCCATGGTTAGGATTTTGTGGATGCTCTAAAGACCTATTTGGTAATTCGCAAACAGGTAACTCGTCGGCAGTCTGGGCCTTGTGTATAGCAGATTTTATAGTATCCCAGATTTGGTCTTGCACGGCCATTAATGAATAAAGATTTGTCATTTTATTGAATATATCTCATTATTTTACTCATTACTTTTAAAAAATTTTAATTTACTATGATTTGCGTTGAAGCGTCTTTACGTAAATTTACTTCACCGATGATTGCATAGTCAGATATCCCGTTTTGCTTTAATTTATTAACGAGGTTGTCGAGGTTGTCAGGACTCACTGAGATCACTAGGCCTCCTGATGTTTGTGCGTCACAAAGAATTAGTTTATTTTCTAAACTTATATTTGACGCCCATTCAACTGATTTCTCACAAGCTCTCAAGTTTTCTCTTGTTCCTGATGGTACATGTCCAGCCAATGCAGCTTCGTAGGCGTTATCCATGATGGGCACATTATCTAGCTTGATAGTTGCCATTAACTCGCTATCTTGAGTCATTTCCAATATATGCCCTATCAACCCAAAACCAGTTATGTCAGTGCAGGCATTTATTGTCGATTTAATCATTGCATCAGATGCTTTATTATTGAGGGTTTTCATAATGTTTATACATTGATTCAGTGATTCTTTATTAACAGCATCGGATTTTGCGGCAGTAGTTATTATGCCTGATCCAATGGGTTTTGTAAGCAATAGTAAATCATTGTTTTGGCAAGAGGAATTTAAAATTTCACTACCGGGTTTAATGGTTCCTGTAACTGATAATCCATATATCGGAACATCATTCTTTATAGTGTGCCCACCAACAATCAACATCCCTGCCTCTGTAGCTTTGGATGACCCTCCGGCAATAATATCGTTAAGTATTGCATTTGGTAAATTGTCAGGGAAAGAAACTATATTTAGTGCAAAAATTGGCTTTCCACCCATAGCATATATATCGCTTATTGCATTAGCTGCAGCTATTTCTCCATAGGTAAAAGGATCATCTACATTTGGAGGAAAAAAATCCACTGACTGTACGATAGCAGTATTTTCATCTAACTTGTATACAGCAGCATCATCACGTGAATGAATTCCTGTCAATAGAGATGGGTTATTTAATTTAGGTAATTGATGCAGTACCTGCACCAGGCGTTCTGAGCTAAATTTAGCAGCTCAACCAGCAGACGAGGTTAGTTGAGTTAAACGAATTTCATGACCAGTTTTTGACAATGTACGCACTCTCCCTTTTTATATCGCTATAATCATATAAAATCGGTTTAAGTTTGGGGAGGTAAAAACATATGTCCAAATACAAAGTTAACGTAGGCGATATTGAGTTGATTTCATTAACTGATGGGCACGGAGCAGGAGAGGTAACAGAAATTTTCCCGACTAGCGATCTTAACATCTGGGAGTCAGAGTACAAAGACTTGTTAGATGGTACTGTGTTACACCCAAGATTTGGGTCATTTGTTATTTCTGTTAAAGGAAAATTAATAGTTGTAGATACTGGTATGAACGGGCCGGATGGAAAGTTGTTAGAAGATATGCAAAATAAAGGAGTGGATCGCAATCATATAGAAGTGGTAATAAATACGCATTTACATCCTGATCATGTTGGATGGAACCTAAGCAATGGTCAGCCAACTTTCCCTAACGCAAGATATCTTGTTCCGAAACCTGATTGGGATTACTGGACTGGGGCTAAAGTTATTAATGATGCCCCATGGATCACTGATAGTGTGGTGCCATTGAGTGAGGAACGAATTTTAGATTTGATTGACGGTGAGTATGATGTTACTCCAGAAATAAAAACTGTGCCTACTCCAGGGCATACCCCGGGACATATTTCCATATCTATTACATCGAATGGTTACCATGGGTTTATATTGGGTGACGTAGCACATAGTCCTGCTCAGGCAGAATATACTGATTGGAGTCCTGGGTTTGACGTGAATCCTGACCTTGCGCGTGAAACAAGGCATCGTGTGCTTAACAATTTGGAACACAAAAATATTTTAGTAGCTGCAGGTCACTTCCCAGAACCAGGTTTTGGTCGAATAAAAAGTGTGAAAGGTCGCAGATATTGGATTATTGAATAACAAGTTTTCAAAATTAGAATTATGCCGGTTATGTGGCGAGGATAATGTATCTACTTTTTTTATAGATAATCACAATGGTGGAAAAATATTTTTTAGATGTACAAACTGTAAATTGATTTTCGTGCAACAGGAATGTTTGCCTGATCCAACAGTAGAAAAAGACAGGTACTTATCACACAACAATGATTTGGATGACCCTGCCTACCAAGCTTTTTTGTCAAAGCTATGGAATCCATTGGAAAAGTTGCTTGAAAAAGGGAATACAGGATTAGATTACGGTGCTGGTCCGGGGCCAGCCCTTATGCAAATGATGTCTAGGGCTGGATACCTTGTTGAAATGTATGATCCGTTTTTTGCAAATGACAAACATGTTTTAGATAAAACTTATGATTTCATTGTATGCACTGAGACGGCAGAACATTTTCATAACCCTTCAAATGAATTCAATCGATTTGATCAAATGCTAAAACACACTGGCGTTTTAGGTGTAATGACGTCTTTTACCGATAATATTTCCAGTTTCGGTGACTGGTATTATCGTAGAGATCCGACTCATGTAAGTTTTTATAGTAATCACACAATGTATTGGATTGCATCAAAAATGAATTGGAGAATAGAGCTTATAGAGGATAACATAGTTATTTTCTATAAGACTTGAAACTTAAATATTTACCTATCGTTTAGCTGCATCCAATCATCGACAATCTTGTTGTCATGAGGAAACGGTAGTTTTGGAAGTGCGGTTAAGTTGAACCACTTAACATCTTGACTTTCAGGTCCAGGACTCAGTTTGCCACCAATCTGGCTTGCACTATATACAACCAAAATTATCGGATTTCCTGTATTAGAATAAACTCCGATAAGTTTCTCTACTACTATGTCTAGATTTGTTTCTTCTTTGGTCTCTCTTATAACCGCATCTTCCACCGCTTCCCCATTATCAACATACCCTGAAGGAAAAGCCCATTGCCCAAAAGCAGGCTCTATGTTGCGCTTAACCAGCAGGAGATCATTTTGGGTATTAGTAACAATTGCTACGGCAACTACTTTTGGGTCAACGAATTCGATATAGTCACAATTATTACAATATTGCCGTTGCGTGCCCTCTATATCTCTTTCGGTAGTTATGTGACCGCATGCTTTGCAATACTTTGATTTGTAATGCGTATGTTTCATGTCTTCAGTATAATCGCTAATTAGGGTGTTTGTTTATGTGACCCGATTATATTACCTTTAGGAGAAAAGCATTGGCAGAATTGAGACCAAACTTAGCGAAACGAAAATTAAATGAAGGCAAGATTGTATCAGTTGCAATGGGACCTATAACTGGAGATTTAATAGAAATTTTTTCTCAGCTGGATTTTGATGCAATTTGGCTTGAAGCAGAGCATGGGCCAGTTGACTTTGCTGACATACCAGATCTGACTAGAGCATGTGATGTTTGGGGTAAAACATCGATAGTGAGAGTTAATCAAGTTAATGCTGGAGACATTTACAGAACGCTGGATTCCGGAGCAATGGGCATTTGCGTTCCTCATGTTAATACTGCAGAGGAAGCCCGAGCTGTAGTCGATGCTGCAAAATTTGGGCCTATAGGTCATAGAGGCATGTATACAAGTAGGCAAGGCATCGGTGTTAGTGAATATGTAAAAAAAGCTAACGATGAAACTTTAATATCTATAATTATTGAAGACATTGAAGCCATAAAGAATTTACCTCAGATTTTAGAAACAGATCATATTGATGCTTTTTTTGTTGCCCCTGGTGATCTGGCCCAAAGTATGGGATATACCGGTGAGATTAACCATCCTGAGGTTCAAGAAGTAAGAGATCAAGCAATAAAGGATATTGTTAAAGCTGGGCGAGTAGCTGGCACAATGGTAGACGACTTTAACCTTGAATATTATATAGATATTGGTGCTCGGTTCTTGAGTGTGGCATGGACTCCATGGCTTTTATCCGGAGCTCAATCATACCTAGATAAAGTGAACGCGGCACAAAGCTAAGAAACTGATTTTAATCAAATAGAAATTACATTTTTGAATGGATTGATTTATTGATATGAAAATAGTGTCAAATGAAATGAAACATGTCTTGCCCAAGACTCATTTGAACATCTTAAATGTTTCTACCAAGTTGGCGAATGAAATGGATACAGATTTGTATTTAGTTGGTGGATGTGTGAGAGACATTATGATGGGGTTAAATGACTCGAACTTCGACATTGACTTAACTGGCACTAATGTTGACAAGGTTTTTGCAACGAGGCTTGCCGAAAAGTTGGGAGGCACCGTTAAAAACAGCTCTATGTTTGGAACGCATAAACTTAATATTCCGGTTGGCCTTAACGATAACCTCGAAATTGATATAGCCAAATGTCGTTCCGAAACATATAAAAATCCTGGACAATTACCTGATGTAAGCCCAGGGGATTTATTGCAAGATTTGGGTAGAAGAGATTTTTCCATAGCTGCAATGTGCATTGTTTTACGACCTCCTTCTAATCAAGGTTGGGTTTCAGGTCAGTTAATAGACCCACATTTTGGTTATGCAGATCTCATTAATAAAAAGTTAAGAGTTCTTCACCTAAGAAGCTTTGTTGATGATCCTACTCGTATGTTTAGGATCGTACGCTACTCATGTAGATTAGGATTTGATATCGAAGACTCAACGAGCAATATATTCCAATCTTCGTTAAGTTGTGTAACCACTGTATCCGGGGATCGAATTAGAGGTGAGCTTGAAAAGATATTCAATGAAAAAGAAGTCAATTTAATCTTATATCAATGTGTGAAGCTTGGATTATTACCAGCATTTTTGACTGAATATGACTGTAATCACTTGATGGGATTGAAGACTACCTCTTATGCAAATAGTCAGGATAATTGTGCTGAGTTCTGGTTTGGCATTCTAGCAATGAATGCAGATAAAGATCAGGCGGAATACTTGTCTCAGACATTAAACTTAAGTTCTAAACAAACTAATGTGATCCTTGATTTGGTTCATTTAAATGAACAAATACAACAAAATAAAGCTTTTTTAATTGCAGATGATCTTAGACGAAGTGACATTTTTAAATTTCTATCAAAATATAGTCTTACATCGATTCGTATTTGTGCTACTACCACGCGTAACAAAGATATCAAATCAGTATTAGAGATATACTTAAATTCATTAATAAATATCAGTTTGGAATTGAACGGCGACGACCTAATATCTATTGGTGTTAATAAAGGTCCCGAGCTTGGCAACTTACTAAATGAATTACTTTACGCAAAAATAGATGGTCATTTGAATTCTGCGGATCAAGAAACCCAATTTGTAAAAGATTATATTTCTGTCCATAAAAACGGTAATTGATTTTACTTACACCATCTTGGAAGGATCTAAGATTTGGTCTAATTCAGATGGGTCGATATTCGTTTCCTCTAGTGCTATTTGCCTAATTGTTTTACCGCTCAATTGAGCTTTTTTTGCAATTGCAGCAGAAGCATCATATCCGATAACTGGTACTAGTGTTGTAACTATCGCTAATCCTTTTTCAACCATTTCTGGACCCCGATCAGTAGCTTTTATTCCTGTAACACATTGGTTCGCTAAGTTACTTAATGAAGTTGATAGTAATTCAATTGACTGTAACAAGTTGAATGCTGCTACGGGCATCATGACATTTAATTCAAAATTTCCAGACTGCCCCGCTATGGAAACAGTTAAGTCGTTACCAATAACCTGCGCGGCTGCCATAGCTGTAGATTCAGCTATTACTGGGTTGACCTTTCCAGGCATGATTGAGCTTCCGGGTTGAACTTCCGGTAGCTCAATTTCTCCAAAGCCAGCTCTTGGACCTGATCCAAGCCACCTTATGTCGTTAGAAATTTTTATTGCACTAACAGCCAATGTTTTTAGTGCACCACTCATATAAACGATTGCATCTAAGGTGTTTTGACTTTGAAAATGATTTTCAGTTTCTCGAATTTCTTGACCATTCCACTCGGAAATATAAACGCAAACCCGATTTGAGAATTCATTATGGGTATTTATCCCTGTGCCAACAGCAGTTCCTCCAAGCGCAACTTCACGCAATCCCTCTAAAGCTGCTTTGATGCGAGAATTGGATCTATCCATTTGCCCAGCAAAGCCGAGAAATTCTTGGCCTAGCGTTATTGGGGTAGCATCTTGTAAATGAGTTCGGCCTGTTTTAACAATATCCATGAATTCCTCTGATTTTTGTATTAGAGAATTTTTTAATTGTTCTATTGCAGGTAGAAGATTCTTGGTGGTTATATCGATCGCAGCAATATGAATAGCTGTTGGAATGACGTCATTTGAGGATTGCCCCATATTTACGTGATCATTCGGATGAACCGGCACCTTTGAACCAATTACACCATCCATTTTTTCAATCGCCAAATTCGAAATCACTTCATTAATATTCATATTAGTAGACGTTCCAGATCCAGTTTGAAAAATATCCACTACAAATTGATCATCATACTTTCCTTCTATTACCTTTTCAGCTGCACTTGCTATTTGATCTGCAACGACTTTATCAAGTAGCCCAAGGTCTAAGTTTGATAAAGCTGCAGCCTTTTTTATTTGGGCAAGGGATTTAATGAAAGATCTTTGGAATTTAAGTGAACTGACGGGGAAATTTACAACTGCACGCATTGTGTTTGCACCGTAGTAGGCTTCAGCAGGGACCTCAAATGATCCCATTGAATCTTTTTCGATTCTGGTGTTAATTTTTTTACTCATCGATGACTCCGAACTGGTTAAAGTTTAATTATGTTGGCCTTTGTTGAATTTTCAAGTACGTACTACTAATTTGTCTTGATAAAAGATTATTTTAAATTTATTAATCGATTGGGATTTGCGTATGTTTCTGTCACTATAGCATTTGGGTTATCAGGTTGCTAGAATCGTTTATACCTCATTGTATTAAGTAAATAGGAGAAATCGAATGCGGTCAGGATATTCAGAAGCTAAAGAATCTAAAACTCAACCTATAGATCAACCTACTAGAATTGTTGACCTTAGGAGCGATACATTTACCCAACCTTCACCAGAAATGAGAGAAGCAATATTTAAAGCTAAATTGGGTGATGATGTGTTCGGAGAGGACCCGACAGTCAATCGATTGGAGCAAATGGCAGCTGAAATGTTTGGAATGGAAGATGCTACTTTTGTTGCTAGTGGAACGATGGGTAATATAGCAGCAGCTTTAACTCATTGTACTCGTGGAGATGAAATGATCGTGGGAGAAAAATCCCATATGTTTAACGCAGAAGCTGGTGCTGCATCAGCTTTAGGTGGGATTGCAGTTCAAGCAATAGCTAACGATAGTCGTGGGATGATTGATCTTGATGAGCTTAGAAGTAGGATAAGGCCTGATAATATCCATTATCCGCCAACCACTCTTATTGGTATTGAGAATACTGCGAATCAATGTGGAGGTAGTGCTTTGTCTGCATGTGAAATAGAATCTGTCGTCTCCATTGCTAAAGAAAGAGGTATCAAAACGCATGTAGATGGCGCACGGATATTTAACGCTGCTGTAGCGTTAGAAACTCCAGTGGATAAATTAGTTGGTGGAGCAGACACGGTGTCGTTTTGTTTATCTAAAGGTTTGTCATGCCCGGTAGGATCTGTGTTAGTTGGAAGTAATAAGGACATAGAAACTGCAAGAAGGTGGCGTAAAGCAATGGGCGGTG
The DNA here is from genome assembly GCA_009392275.1 of SAR202 cluster bacterium. Taxonomy (GTDB): domain Bacteria; phylum Chloroflexota; class Dehalococcoidia; order Lucifugimonadales; family UBA2962; genus UBA2962. The sequence goes on along the minus strand of VFGV01000010.1, from coordinate 104,903 downwards.
GAATGAGACAAGTAGGAATTCTTGCGGCAGCGGGAATAGTTGCGTTAGACACAATGGTATCTAGGCTAGCCGAAGATCATGCCAATGCTAGGAAACTTGCCATTGGACTTTCTAAAATAGATGGAATTATTTGTGATCCTGATTCGTATCCAACTAATTTGGTGTTTTGTGATGTAAGTGTTAAAAACCCCAGTGAAATACTCCAAAAGTTAGATGATCGAGGTGTGAAAGCATTATCTTTGCCTGCAGGTTGGAGATTAGTAACTCATTATGGGATCACTGCTGATGATATTGATTACGCATTAGATGTAATTAGAGATGTGTTTAAAGAACATGCATCCTTTTAAATAACATATCCAATTCTTATTAGAAGTATGAATTAACATGCAAGTCAACGCAATCCTCTTTATATTTGCGCTATTATGCTTTTACTAGAAAATGTAGGATTTAGGCGTCTTTGGATAAGCTCATTTTTTAGTGACATCATGATAGTTGTGTATGTGATGTCCTCAGGACTGCTGGTTCTAGAAATCACTGATTCTGCTTTTTGGGTTGGAGCAGTCTTCGGATTTAATGGAGCTGCCTTAACAATTTGTTCTTCCATAGGGGGACTCTTGGCTGACCGCTTTTATGGTCGGCGACATACACTTGTTGCAGTAGCAATTCTTATAGATATGGCGGTTGTGCTTTTTATAGCAATATTAATTGCAGCCAACAATATCTTGTTGTGGCATGTGATAATAGGCGCTGTAATTAGTGCTATTGCTCTGGCAATCAGAATACCAGCACGTAATGCACTCACTTTAGATTTGGTCGGCAAAAAAAGATTAATTAATGCGACTGCGATTAATCTTGTTAGCTGGCAAATAACTGCTATTGGAGCACCTTTAATAGCTGGCTCAATAATTGTTAAATACGGTATGTCATGGGCTTATTTTCTAATGACTATTGCTGCAGGCCTTGCGTTTTTATCCGCTTTAACTTTGAATACCTCACATATTCCTGATTCGGTCTCGGATAAGTTGGAGAACAAAGGTAGTTTTAGAATTATTGTGGATGGATTTAAGTACGTTTTCACTGCACCGGCAGTGCGTTCTCTTATTCTGCTGGCAATAGTGGCTGAATCATTTGTCTGGTCACATGAATCCATATTGGCGGTTATGGCAACAAAAGTCTTGAATGTAGATGCATTTGGTTATGCATCATTGCTGTCAGTTGGTGCTGTTGGTGCAGTAAGCAGCTTAATATTTATATCTTTGTCGAAGCAAGCGACTGCACGTGGTCTGTTTCTTGCTTTAACTTTGGGACTGTTTGCTATATCACTTTTATTATTCTCTTTTTCACCTTGGTTTCCAGTTTCATTGATCCTGATTGCGATAGCCTATGCATTCGCTATGGGATATGAAACTATCATATCCGCTCTTTTGCAACTAGTAGTGCCAGATGAGATGAGAGGCAGAGTTTTGAGTTTCCAGACATCCAGCTGGGGTTTTACTGGCTTAGCAGGATTATTTATGGGTGCGATAGCAGGGGTATTTAGTGCCGCTATTGCAATCGGTGCAGGAGCAATAGTCGTATTAGTTTACTTGGTGATTAATTTCAGGCAACTTTTAAAATTAGATGTATTTGCTGAGGAAAGGGAATAGCTTCACGTTTTATTTTTGGGTTTCCACCGCTGGTCGTGCGATTCCTTTATTTTTATTTCATATCCCTGTGTTGAAGGGGTGTAATATACATTATGTTTAATTTTACTTGGTCGATTTTGCATCTCGGCAAAATGATTCTCATAATCGTGTGAGTATTTATACCCTTCTCCATATCCGTGCTCTTTCATCAGGTTTGTGACTGCATTTCTCAAGTGAAGAGGTACAGGTTCTCTAGATGTTATCGATGCGTCTTTTAACGCTAGGTTAATTGCTTTATATGCCGAATTACTTTTTGGTGCAGTGGCAAGATAGATCGTGGCTTCAGATAAAGGTATTCTTGCTTCCGGCATTCCAATGAAATGAGTCGCCTCGTAGGCTGCTATAGCTATCGAGAGCGCTCTAGGGTCTGCAAGACCTATATCTTCTGAAGCCAGGATTACAATTCTGCGCGCTATAAATAATGAGTCTTCTCCAGCGTCTATCATACGAGCTAGCCAGTATAGTGCAGAGTCTGGGTCTGAGCCTCTAACTGACTTTATGAAAGCCGATATTAAATCATAATGTTGGTCGCCTGTTTTGTCGTATGCAGGTATACTTTTCTGCATCACATCCTGGATTATTTCTGGGGATATAATACGGGAGCCTGATGCATTGATTTCAGTAGATGCGACTGCAAGTTCGATGGAATTAAGTGCGATCCTTGCATCACCTCCAGATAATGAAATTAGTACATTCATTGCATCATCACTAATTTCTATATTGAAATTCCCAATCCCATGATCCTTATCATTGATAGCCCGATACAAAATTGATTCCATATGAGATTTGCTTAACTGTTTTAATTTGAACACTCTGCTGCGAGACAGTAACGGTGCTATTATTTCGAAAGAAGGATTTTCAGTTGTCGCGCCAATAAGAGTTATTGCTCCTGATTCTACGTGTGGCAGTATTACGTCTTGCTGTGACTTACTAAAACGATGAATCTCGTCAATGAATATAATGGTTTTTTGACCTGTCATTCCAAGAAGGTCTTCAGCAGCTTTTATAGCGTTTCTTAGGTCAGATACTCCGGAAACAGCTGCACTAACATGTACAAATTTAGATTTTGTAAGGCGAGATATTAATAGTGATAGCGTTGTTTTGCCGGAGCCAGGAGGACCCCAAAATATCATCGAGAAGATTTGATCAGAATCAACAATTTTTCGTAAGGAATGCTGAGGACCTACCAGGTGTTCTTGGCCAAAAAATTCTTCAAACGACCGAGGCCTCATTCTGGTAGATAATGGGGCATTTTTATTCAAAATATTGTCTTTATTTTGGTTGAAAAGGTTCATCTTTAAAAAAAGTGAGATCTGTTATTAATATTATGTAGTAATTTCCTTAAGTGCTTGAATAATGATGTTATCTTGAGTAGGCAACACCGTTCGCGCGTCCAGCAGTACTTGTTCTGATTCAATTCTTGCGATAATCGGCGTTTTATACGATCTTAGCTCGGCTGAAATTTTGTTTGCTGTAGACGTCTCTGGCTCAATTGCAAGCACATAAGTGTTTAATACTTCTCCTGGCAGACTACCGCCACCAATTGTGCTATTAGACTTAATTACTTGTCCTTTGATTTGTGTGTTGTTTATCCAAGCGGTTGCTCGTTTTTTTATATCTGTGAGATCAGCAGAAATCATGGACCATATCGGGATTTGTGATAGATGTTCGTCACTTATATAGTGCATTAGTGTGGAGTGTAGGGCAGTTAAATTCAGTTTGTCTATTCTTAACGCTCGAGCCAGGGGGTGACGTGATAGTTCATCTATTAACACCTGGCTCCCAAGGATTATTCCAGATTGTGGCCCTCCAAGCAGCTTGTCTCCAGAGAAGAAGGTTAGGTCTGCTCCATACTTAATGCTTGCCTGCACGGTTGGCTCGGAATTCAATCCAAATACTGTGGTATCTATAAAAGTCCCACTTCCTAAGTCATTTAATATAGGTATATTATGATGATGTCCAAGTTCAACCAATTCCTTAACGGGTGGGCTATGAGTGAATCCTATTTTTTTAAAATTACTAGGATGGACTATGAGAATCGCTCCAGTATTCTCATTTATCGATTTTTCGTAGTCAAATAAATATGTTCGATTAGTGGTGCCTACTTCTATTAATTCAGCTCCACTCTGGTTAAGTAGGTCTGGTATCCTGAAATTTCCACCGATTTCTACCGATTCACCTTTGGAAACAATCACTTCTTTACCTTTTGCTATCACAGTCAATGAAAGTAACGCTGCAGCTGCATTGTTGTTGACAACTAATGCCGACTCACTTCCTGTGATGTGTTTTATCAGGTTCTGTACATGTCGTTGTCGATTACCTCTTTTTCCTGTCTTGGGTTCGTATTCGAGATCCGTATAGGCGCCAGCACTATTAACAATAGCTTCTATTGATTCATTTGAAAGTGGAGATCTACCTAAATTAGTGTGTAAGATTACTCCTGATGCGTTGATTACGGGACTAGGTTGAATCAGCCAATTCTGGGACATAGATATTTCGATGTTATTTATCAGTTGTTTAAAAGAAATGATCTGTTTACCTAACTTAATATCTTTTCTTAAGTTTTCCACATTTTGTTGAACAAGTTTAACTACACTGTCGTGAGAATATGAGTCTAACAGTGCTTTTATCGACGGCTCGCTTAAAATCCGATCGACACTAGGTATTTTTCTGAAATCATTCATGGCAACGAATTATGCATACAATACCATATCTGGCGGACTAAATCAGACACCTGTTTATTGAACATAAATTGCGAATGTTCTTTTAGTAATAAAAACTGTATTAACCGGTGGTTAAATTGACCGGTATCGACCCCATTGTTAGAATGGCGACTTGGCATTATGAGTGATGATTATTATTGGACTAACTGGTGGAATTGGTACAGGAAAGTCGACAGCTTCGCGATTCTTGCATGAGTTGGGAGCAGTTGTACTGGATGCCGATTCTATAGGACATGAAACATATATGCAGGGGACTGAACTTTATAGTGCCCTAATAAAGGTATTTGGACAGGATATAGTTGGTGATAAAGGCCAGTTAAATAGGTCTAAATTAGCTGATATTGTATTTGCTGATGAAACCATTTTAACCAAACTAAACTCAATGGTTCATCCTCATATAAAAAAACATATAAAAAAAGTAATTCGTACACTTGATAAAGAAAAAACGAGCATGGTGGTTATAGATGCCGCTATACTAATAGAGGCAGGTTGGACAGATCTGGTGGATGAAGTATGGGTGCTGACTGCTGGAAAAAAAACGATACATGATCGTTTGTCTGATAAATTTAGCAGTAATATGGATGGTGCGTTAAAGCGTATGGAGTTTCAAATGTCTCAGGAAGAACTAATCAATAAAGCAGATGTGGTTATTGATAATGATGGATCAATTGGGGCCTTAAAGGCACAAGTTGGCCTGTTATTTAATAATCGTATATCTTTAGCCGGGGAGAATAATAATTAAGCATGGCAACCAAAACATCAAATTCGACAAAAAGTTTATATCAGAGTTACATAATTGAAGAATATCATCTAAAACAAGAGCCTTATTACGTTCCTGTAGGTGATGAAATTCAGCTTTTTGAGGCTGCATACGCTCAGAGGATTCCAGTGATATTTAAAGGACCAACGGGCGTGGGTAAGACTAGGTTCGTTGAATATATGTCGTGGAAACTGGGGGTTAACTTAACAAAGGTAAAGAAAGGGAAAAAGTCTGAAAATGCAACGCAGCAGGATAATCTTCCATTGGTGACAATAGCATGTCATGAAGACCTTACTGCATCTGATTTGGTAGGAAGATATTTGTTAGAAGGTGATCAGACCGTTTGGATCGATGGGCCGCTTACTAGAGCAGTAAAAGTTGGCGGTATATGCTATTTGGATGAGGTAGTTGAAGCTAGAAAAGACACTACAGTTTTGATACACCCCTTAACGGACCATCGAAGGATGTTGCCTGTTGAGAAAAGAGGTGAATTACTAGAAGCAGCTGATGGATTCCTTTTGGTTTTATCTTATAATCCTGGATATCAGAGTGCCTTAAAAGATCTCAAACATAGTACTCGTCAAAGGTTTGTGTCGATCGAATTTAACCCGCCTCCTCGAGAAATAGAAGCAGAGATAGTTTCTCACGAAGCAAAAATCGATATAGATATAGCAATGCAGTTAGCACAACTTGGAGAAAAAATACGTAACTTAAGAGAACATGGTTTGGGAGAAGGGGCCAGTACTCGTTTATTAATATATGCAGGCAAGTTAATTGCTGCTGGAATTGAACCTAGGCGGGCATGTCAAGTCGCAGTAAACTGGTCGGTAACTGACGACCAATCTTTGCAGAACAGTATAGAAGAAGTTACTGCTTCAATTTTTGAGTAATTAGTAAATAGGATTACAATTTATTTCAACTACTTTGGAAAATACTCAAGAGGTTTTGGGCAACCACAATCTTGCTGCTGTGACAGCCCTAATCTACCCTAACGATAGATTTAATAAGTTACTTTTGACAAAGCGTAGTAATACTCTGGATCTGCATCCTGGGGAGATTTCTTTACCAGGAGGGCGTAAAGAAGTAGATGATTATGATCTTAAGCAAACCGCTTTACGAGAGCTTGAAGAAGAGGTGGGGATAGATTGTAATCAAGTAGAGATTGTTGGAGAACTTGGAACATTTATAACAAATTCCAATTTTAAGATATTTGCTTTCATCGCAAAGGCAAAGAGTGAATTGGAGTTCCGTATTAACTATGAAGAAGTTGCTCAAATCATAGAGCTGCCATTAGATGTACTGATGGATGCGGATTGTATACGCGATGACTTTTGGATAGTTAACGGACATATGAAATTTAAACCTTCATTTGGTTACGACGGACATATAATTTTTGGGGCTACGGCAAGGATTCTTGATCGCTTGGTGCAAACATTGTGTGATAAGCCATATAATTTATAATTTAGAGCATTTTTGCCCCGATCTTTAAGGGCGTAGATATTAATTGACATTTGTAAAACATTGAATAACAAGAAAAAAACAAACTTTAATAAAATACTTAAAACACTTCCCCCTGATGTTAAAGATCAATTTGATAAATCTAGACCACATCTTGAAGAGTATTTAACAGGAGATCAATTCCGTTTGTGGGTTGATTCGGGAGTCCAAATTGCATCACAAAGTAATAGTTCGTGGGATATAACTGTAAACCTTTTTAGAGTAAGCCCCATTATGACTGGCTTATTAAAACCAGATGATTTTATGAAATGGTTAAATGTCGGTGAGGACCTTGCATGTCAGTATCCTATGCTCGGAACCGCATATTTTTCATCTAGCCCTGCTGCGTTACACAATATGCAAGCTGAGCATATTTCAGATTGGGCTGATTTAGGGTCAAATCTATATAAGGGGACTTGGAAATCGGGTACTCTATCAAATCGATTTTTCGAATCTAGTGGAGCTTTACTTGAACAGCTTACATTCGAAGAATTAGCTAGGTTCGCAGAATTTATAGATATATTAGCTAAACATTCTTACGACCTGAGTTCTGAATGTTTGAGCCTGGCTCTTCGCTTATTTCCTTTGGTAGGTGATGACAAAACTGGTTTTATATCACTATCCTTAAATCTTGTGGAAACTGGATGGAGGCAGTTGAAAGCTTTTTATGACTCTAGTTTAAAATCTTTACCTAAAATTGATCCGTCTCAAAGAAAAAGATTTCTTGGTTTGGCTGAGCGTTTACACACATCGGGTGTTCCCAATATGCCGAACACGATTTTGGAAATCTCACAAGCTTTACAGCTAATTAATAAGCGTGAGCACGGCCAATTGCTTGATATAGCGGCTCCATTAATAGATCTGCACCCGAGTGCATTTCCAGAGTTTATAAAGAGCTCACCTATTGTACTTAATAAAGTATCTTTTGATAAATTAGATTCCTGGTGTGCAGAGGGTAAGAGATTGTTGCAAACGAACCCCGATGGCGCTATGGCCTTCTTTAAAATTGAGTCTTCACGATCAGAGAAATTTTTGGAAGATATTTCATCTAGTGTGGATTTTTCAGCAATAAGTAATTTAATTGAGCTTTATTGTAGAGCGTTAGCAGGTGAAGAGATCAACTTAGCTGATTCTCGTGAGTTGGTTGAAAAAAATATTGGATGGGTTGCAGCAGATTCTCCAACAACTGAAGGTTCAACAGTATATTTACCTGAAACGGTAGACAGATATTCCAAAAAGTCTCAAAACTTTTTATGGTACAAAGTTGTATCTACACATCAAGTCGGCAGAATGGAATTTGGTAGCTTTCGATTTAATTTTTACGGAACCTCACATCGATTTGATAATTTAAGAAATGCTCTTGACAATAAAACAAGCGAGATTGCAGGCTCTAACGTGTCTGCAGCAACAGATATTCAGCGGTTCTTTAATCTTTTTGAGGAACGTCAATTGAGCTTAGATATTTTTTCGATCGTTGAAGATGGACGAGTTGACGCAAAGATCAAGGATGAGTATAAGGGAATTAGTAAGGGCTATAAGTCTATTCAGTCCGATGCACTTGCTCTACGCCCTAATGTAAGAGAATTGAAATCCAGAGAAGCATTATTGGAATTACTTGTACAAATTAGCTTAGGCGAAACACAACCAATTTCAGTCCCTAAAAAGTATAAAACTCAAGCATTGAACATCGTGAAAATTGCTCGTCATTGCATGAATGCACAAAGTACTGTGGAAGACACTGCTGAAGCTACGATCAGGATATATAGAATTTTAATTGATGTATTGAACGATGAAGTGGATGAGGATGATTGGGATCCATTGGATTTTGAAGATGAGAGTTCTGAAGGTGATAACTTTTCAGATCCTGAAGGATTGCAACAAAGTTTAGATTCAATGGGTAGTGCTTCTGGAGATGATCCGGCTGACACACTTGAAGAAAACTATAATTCTCCTCAAGAAGTAGATTATAGAGGAGAGTTTAAACCTGAACTAACACAATTGTTAGAAAAATTAAGAGAGCAAGGTCAGTTTAGAGACGGAGATAATGATAGCGAATCAATAACACAGGAAATGATGGAAGAATTTGCACAGAATACCGTCGAGTTGAGTCAAGAATTGAATGAAGGTGTGGGTAGTATCACTAATGATGAAGTAGTAGAGAATATGTTGAAAGAAGTTGGTTTGCAAAAACCTGAATCGCTCGAAGGAGGACAAGGTCCTTTAGTCCATATAGATGAAACTGGAGGAGAGTTAGAAGCAGACGAACCTGAAACCTTTGTATATGATGAGTGGGACTTCAGGGCCGGCGATTATAAGCCTCGCTGGTGTATTGTGCGGCAAAAGTATATGGCTGAAGGTGAAGATGCATATTATGGCAGTATTGTACAAAGCTATGGGAATTTAGTTATGCAAGTTCGCCGGCAATTCGAGTTGTTGGTTCCTGAAACTATGCGAAAACAGCGAAGACTTCAGGATGGAGAGGATATTGATATTGATGATGTAATTGAAACTATGGTTGATATCAAGACAGGCTCTAGTCCAAATGAAAAAATGTATTGGAGGCGTAATAAGGTACACCGAGATGTAGCCGTTGTGTTTCTTTTGGATACTAGTGCATCCACAGCTGAAGCAATAGATGATTCAAAATCGATCAACGATCAATCTACAGCTCCGGAGGATCCTGTCGAATATATGTTGTGGCTTAGGTCTCGAAGAGGGGAAGGTTCTAAGCGAACATATAAACGGATAATAGATCTAGAAAAAGAAGCCTTAATACTTTTAATTAATGCTATTGAGGCTATAGGTGACACTTACGGTATATATGGGTTTTCGGGGTATGGAAGAGAAAACGTCGAGTTTTATACCATTAAAGATGTAGATGAATTGTTTTCAGACAAAGTGAAACGACGAATAGATCGTATATCTCCATTGCATGCGACTAGAATGGGCCCTGCAATTAGACATTCAACATCAAAACTTGCGTCATTAGATGCAAGGACCAAACTAATGTTTCTAATCAGTGATGGAAGGCCACAAGATAGAGGGTACAGTAGGGAAGGTGTTGAAAAAGAGTATGCTGTGCATGATACTAAAATGGCTCTAGATGAAGCTAGAAGTAAAGGTATTAACCCTTTTTGCTTGACAGTAGACCGTAATGGTCATGATTATCTAAAAACCATGATGACTGAGATGGGTTATGAGGTGCTTGATGACATACATGCCTTACCACATAGATTACTTTATTTATATCGGAAATTAACCACTTAGAGTATTAAGTATAAATCAATCGAGATTGTCATAGTCTGATCGTCTCATGGGTATTTCTAAGTAGGGAGGATTTTCGTCTAATGCAAAGATGCCGTCAATCCATTCTGAAGGGATGAATAACAACGGTTGTGATAGTTCCCCTTCTTCTGTTCGTGCATAATATCCAGTGCCATCCTCTAATTTATTTCCGATCCTCCAAATAATGCCATCATCGTATTCTGTTCCTCGCGAACTCACACCAGCAAATCGTAAAGTTAAGGCAGTTGATTTCTCATATATTCCGTAAGGAGTAAAATCATCAATATGTGTTTCTAATACTTTTTGTCCGTTTGGACCTTTCAATAGAGGTATACCCTGGCTTTGCCATATATCCATTTTTAAAGAGGCAAATTTTGTGTCTAGACCATGACGTTGAACAGTCCATTCGTTGTCACGTATTTTGAATTGTAGCCAGCTATTGTTGCCGCCGTGATATTCACTTTTGATTATACTTAATTCATATAGATCATCTGGATTTCTTGCTATAAACCATTTTGGAAGAGGAGGGTCTGTAGCTAGTTTTTGTAAAACCTCTCCCCACGTGGATGTAATCAAGAATAATTGATCAAATCCCTCTACTTGTCCGTAGTGATGTTTTCCATCAGTAGTTACATTACCTAAAGAAACTTTTATATCACGTCCATCTACAAGTTTAATTCTAACTTTCGTTTTGGGGTTAGACAGGCCATATTGTACTGGGTTATCAACAGTTTCTTTCAGTAGTCGACGTGTTCTTGGTCCAGTTAGAATTAAAACCATACCACCCCACCTTTCTCGACGTGGGGTGACACCAGTTAGACCTTCGAATTGCCACCTTCGTTGCTCGTCTCGTACAAATTTGACAGTATCGTTTAAAACCTGGACCTCTATGATATCAATGTCAGATTCAGTAACTTGATAAAACCAAGGAGCTTTTTCCTGAGCCAATTCTTCATCTTTAAACGGGTTTAACCAGACTACTATGCCTATTACCACGCCTACCACAATAAGTATTAATGTTGCCCATAAATTCATTTACGAATCGTTCCTATTATCTTCTACGCCACCAGATTAATGCAGCGATAACTAATAGTAGTGTTGGAGGCAAGAACCAACTGGACCATTGGATAAAGTCGCGCTGGTTTGCTGTCAATACTAACTCTCTTACTGGGAAAACCTTAGGTCTAATTGATATAAGTTCATAGTCGTCAGTCAAAAAGTTTACTGAGTTGAGAAAGAAGTCAGAATTATCCCTACTTGTGTAAAATTCATTTGAGACAAAGTCAGAGTCACCGAAAGCGACTATTTTTGTCAATGGCATGTTGTTTTGACATCGTATCGGAATTGCATCTATCTTCGCACATGCTTCTAGAGCAGAACTTACAGGGAAGGGCCCAGGAAGGTCTAATTCAGGATCCGGTCTAGGATTATCCACATTAGTCTCGAGCCAGCTAGCTTGTGTTGTCATGGCTAGAGGTACAAATCTAGTCTGGGGTGGAATGTCTTCAGCTAGTACCGTTGACTCAATTGCCGTTGCACCTGGAAAGAAAACAACGTCAATTTGAGAAGTTATACCTATGCCACTTAGATCCGTGCTTATAAACTGTCCATTAGCTCTCTGCATCAGCGGAGTTAATACATATCCCGCTACAGAACTGCCAGCATCAGCCAGAGTGTCTGAATAAGTTTTTATACCCCATTCTGCAATAAGGTCTCTGAATGATTGAGGGCTATTTGGATCCAATAGAGTGATTAAACGACCACCTCCACTCAGATAATTATCTAATGCTTCATATTCTTCTGGATCTAATTCTTGCGTCGGTCCCGCAATAACTAAAGCAGCAGCGTCCTCAGGCACTTCCTTTATTTGCATTAGGTTAAGAGCTTGAACCGAATAGTTGTCTCTTAGAAGTCCTTCTAATGCCAGATCAAAACCAACAGGCTCAATGAGTCCTGTAGCAAGGTCTCTTGTAGATGCACGCTCCTTATGGCCAGTTAGAATATACACCTTCTTTGTCTCGACGCCCGTGACTACCAAGACTGCTGTCAAAAGTTGCTGTTCCGATGCTGGGAAAGCTGCTTGGAAAGTGCCAACTTCCATGTTTTCAATAACAATTGCCGGGAATTGAGTAACATTATATGTCAGAGCCACCGAACGGTTCAGTTCAGGGTCAACAAATCTGTATGAGAAGTTTGAACTATTTCGTGAAAATTCATTTAGAATATCTTCGACCTGCTGCCTTCTTCCATCTCCATCAACTAAAAACGCGTTAGCCCGGATCTCTACATCAAGGTTCTCTAAAATTTGAACAGTTTGCGGGGCAAGGCTAAAAAATCTAGTGTATGTGACATCAAAACGTTGGAAATTACGGAAAAACAAAAAGTTTAGTAATGCAATTATCACAAAAAAGGCTACCGTCATTATTAGGATATTAGTACCAAATCGGGCTTGCCTTCCAACTAAAAACATTGCGATCCCTCGGGGAGACAATACGAGTGCAACGAATAAGAGTAGAAGGCCAATAATTAGTACTGTTAAAGAAAAACTTTGAATATCCTCGATTGACAGAAATAAGATGCCTCCAGCAATAGCAGATATAAATCCAACTATGCCACAAATCGAACTCCAGAACGGAGGAGACTTTAATTGGGATTGAAATGCTTCTAGGAGAGTTTCTTCGGATGGCACAAGCTCTTTGTCATCAGCCATTATTATCGCCACCTCCTCGTTTCAACTGATCTCACAGCTAAGAATAAAAAGATAGCTATAATGCTTAGGTAATACACAATATGACTAGTGTCTACGATTCCGCGAGCGAAATCTCCGAAGTGTGTTCGCATCGATATTTCGAGTACGATGTCACCAGTTACACCACCTAATCTACTTCCTAAGGTATCAATGAAAGTAAGTATCAATAATGTTCCCATGCCTAAAACAGCTGAAACAATTTGATTGCTTGTTAATGATGAAGCTAACATTCCTATCGCTAGGGCAGCAGCGCCATACAATATCATTCCTAGGTAAGCGCTCATTACCGGGCCGCTATCTGGCTCGCCAAATGCGTAGATCATTATCACATAGTATAAAGTTGCAGCTAGAGTCGCAATAAGTATAACTAGACTAGCTATGTATTTTCCTAATACAACTTCCCAATCTCTAACCGGCGAAGTAAGTAGCAATTCTAAAGTTCCTAATTTTTGCTCCTCTGCTAAAAGTCTCATGGTTAGCAACGGCGCCAACAAGATATAGAAAATACTTGAAGGAACGACAAAAGACCTTACAGTTGCTTCAGGGTTGGTGCCGATAACATTCAATATGAACGTTATTCCTGCGAATACGACAAACATTGCAGATACAACATAAGCGGTTGGTGTCTGAAAATATATCTTTAATTCCTTCCATGCAATTGTCAGCGTATTATTCATTATTAGAAACCTCTTCAATTCCTAGGTTTTCACCGTCTTGAGTAGCATCCTCAGTGGTTGTTAATCGTAGAAAAATTTCTTCCAAGGACATTCCTACTGCTTCCAATCTCAGTAAATCCCATTTGTTTTTCACAATGGATATAGCGAGTTCAGACCTGATTTCTAGACCTCTTTCAGCCTCAATTTCGAAACTGCTATAACCTTTATCTGACAGTGAGTTTTTTCTATTAACAGATTCAACACCAGGCACTTTTTCAAGTGCTGATACGATTTCTCTAGTTGGCCCAGCAACGTCAATTTCCACTCTTTCGGTGCCTCGAAGTCGGGTTGCAAGGTTTTCAGGTTTATCCACTGCCACTATCTGCCCTTCATGGATTATGATTACTCTTTCACAAATCATACTCACTTCAGGCAAAATATGCGTGGAGACAATTAAGGTATGTTCACCGCCCAGGTTTTTAATCAACTCACGTGTTTCGACAACTTGAATAGGGTCTATCCCGATAGTTGGTTCATCTAATATTAATACGTCAGGCTCGTGAATAATGGACTGTGCAATACCTACTCTTTGTCTGAAACCTTTAGAGAGTTTTGATATAAATGTATCGAAGTACTCCTCTAATCTGCATATTTGTACAACTGAATCGACTCTTTTACGTAGGTGCTCTCCCTTTAACTCTCTAATTCTACCCATGAATTCTAAGTAGTCTGATACAGTCATGTCTGTATATAAAGGTACCGTTTCTGGTAAGTACCCAATATGTCTTCGGGCTGCAAGAGAGTTAGTTAATATGTCATTACCTGCTACTGAGCATGTTCCTTCTGTAGGAGGTACAAAGCCAGTTATAATTTTCATGGTGGTGGACTTTCCGGCGCCGTTTGGTCCTAGAAAGCCGAGTATTTCGCCTTTCTCAACGCGGAAACTGATATCCGTAACAGCCGGGTAATTGCCGTAATATTTAGTTATAGAGTCAAGTTCAATCATAGTTTTATTTAATCAATTATTTGATGGAATTATAAACAAGAAGGTGAGTGAGCTGTAATAAGCACAAGACAATAGTTATAAGTTAAATGAATATTATAACAAGCAGATCTTACCAACAATATAAAATTGGTGTTCCTTAGGTTTGATTTGGAAATAAATTGATTACCTATGTTACTTTATAATTTAAAAATATAGTTAATTGATAATTCCCACATGCTAGAATCGGTTAAGTAATTTTATGAATATGACAGATATGAATCCCATTTATTTAGACCATGCTGCCACTACTCCTATGGAGTCTCAGGTATTCGAGTTGATGAAACCGCATTTCCTAGAGAACTATGCTAACCCATCAAGCATATATACTTTAGCTCAGCAGGCACGTGAGGCAGTTGATATTGCTCGAGATCAAGTTTCATCTGCTCTGAATTGCAAACCCGCTGAAATTGTTTTCACAAGTGGTGGGACTGAATCAGATAACGCAGCCATAAAAGGTACTGCATTTGCTTTAAAAAATGTAGGAAATCATGTCATAACCACTTCTATAGAACACCATGCTGTTTTGCATTCGTGTCAACAGCTCGAACAGATGGGTTATAAAGTTACATACTTGCCAGTAGATGAATTTGGCAGGGTATCTTTGGCGGATATCGAAAAGACTTTAACTTCCAAAACAGTTTTGGTTAGCATAATCATGGTCAATAATGAGATAGGTACTATACAGCAGATTTCTGATATCTCGAAAATAATTAAAAGAAAAGCAAGTTTGTATAATACTACTATCCCTTTTCATACTGATGCAGTTCAGGCTGTTGGATATTTGGATATTAATGTACAAACTTTAGGAGTTGATCTATTAAGTCTCTCAGCGCATAAGTTTTATGGTCCGAAAGGTGTGGGAGCTCTTTATATAAAACGAGGAACACCGTTTGAACCCCAACAAGCAGGAGGAGGACAAGAGCGTGAGAGACGATCAGGGACCTTAAATGTTCCTGGAATTGTTGGGCTAGGAAGTGCAATAGAATTAGCTGAAAAACGTCGAGAGCAGGCTGTATTGCATTGCTCTAACCTGAGAGATAAATTGATTAAAGGATTACTTAAGAACGTCTCTGGAACAAAATTGAATGGGCACTCAGTTGATAGAGTTGCGAATAATGTTAATGTTTCTTTTGAAGGAGTAGATGGAGAGCCTATTTTATTGGGGTTAGATTTTGCAGGCATTTTGGGTTCAAGTGGAAGTGCTTGTTCGTCTGCATCACTGGAGCCGTCACATGTTTTGCTTGCAATCGGTTTAAACGCTCAGGAAGCAAGAGGAAGCTTAAGGCTTACTCTAGGAATAAATAATACAGAGGATGAAGTACATAAAACTTTAGATATTTTGGCTGACCTTGTTAAAAAATTAAGAGAAATGTCTTCCACTGCAGGAGTTCACTAAGTTGTCACGATTTATTTTTCTTTTCACGATAATGTTAATGTTGGTAATAGTTGGCTGTGATAATAATGATGCAAAAGTTTTTGCTAAAAAAGGCAGAAACTTGCAGATCGTTTATGAACAGCCGGTTTTAGTTAAAAAGCTTTTGTTTAGTTCGGGTGATAGTACTGCTTTGATTCAAGTAGACGACCCAAGCACTAGGATTGCAGCGATCAAATTCACTATAGTTAATCAGCAGATCAATATTTTAAAGCTTAGGATAGATACCGAATCAGTTTTCATAGGAAACGGCGAAAAAGGTATTAGGATCCCAGCTTTATCTCCCACAGAAAATGCAACTAGTTATGATAGCTCACAAGACATTGAAAAATTTGCACCTATTCTGTGGGGAGAATTTGAAGTAGAAATGGGCTACCAGGCTTCCGGTTGGATTTTCTTTGAAGTTCCAACAGGCTTGGATCTGACTACGATATGGTGGCGCGCAGCTGATGAAATTATAGGACGATTTTGAGTATAATTATTTAAACAGATGATTTACTCTATTAGATGCAATCAATGTTTTGTGCGAAAGTATGAATACATTGTTATTTGACTTTCTGAATAGCAAAACGAAACGGATTTAATGAAAGTATTAGTCTGTTTTGCAAAAATACAAATTAAAAGAGGAATTTAATGTCCACTATCAATGTAACCGACACGACGTTTGACTCAGAAGTTATTTCATCACAGAAACCTGTTTTAGTAGACTTTTGGGCTGAGTGGTGTGGTCCTTGCAAAATGGTAGCGCCAATAGTTGAAGAGCTGTCAGATGAATATGAAGGTCAGGTTAAATTCACTAAAATTGATGTTGATGAAAACCCTGAAATGGCACAAAAATATGGTGTTCGAGGCATTCCAACGCTTTTAATTTTTAACGGTGGAGCTCCAGTTGATCAGCTGGTAGGAGCACTACCAAAGAAATCTATAAAAGATAGACTTGATAGTGTTTTGAAAAATATAAATGGCTCATAGGCTATTGCGAACGTACTTTATTAACTTACAAATATAAATCCTGAGTCATGCTGGACGAAGCGTGCTGTCCTTTGGGAGTGAATGGGTCCTGGTGGGCTCCTCGATCTTCAAAATCGTTGGCTCCGGCCCTTCGGCTGGAACGGTGGGTTCGACTCCCTCGCACTCCCGCCGAGAATACATTTTGGTTATTGTGCTATAACTCCGCCATCAATAATTAATTCTGATCCTGTTATATATGAAGATTCATCTGATGCGAGAAATACTATTCCCATAGCTATCTCTTCTGAGTCAGCAAACCGTCCCAGCGGTATTTGAGATATTCTGTTCGAGTGCAATTCTGGGTTAGTAAATAACTCTGTAGTAAGAGGTGTTTTAGTAAATCCTGGGTGAACTGAATTAACCCTGATGTTTTCTTTGGAGTATTGTACAGCGGCAGCTTTAGTTAGCTGTCGCACTGCACCTTTAGCAGCCTGATAGGACGTTACAGTATGTGCTCCAACTATGCCATGTATTGATGAAACGTTTATTATAGATCCACCTTGTTGTTTCCTTAAAAATGGAATAGCATGCTTCATTCCAAGTAAAACTCCTTGTGCATGAACTTTTAGTTGTGTTTCGAGGCCTTCAATAGTCGTGTATTCAACCATCAGGGCTTCTTCAGGGTTACGGGCGCCGGTAGACGATAAATCATAATTCGGTATACCTGTTCCTGCGTTATTGACCAATACGTTAAGATTCCCTTCTATTGATTCTATAGATTCATATGCTGCGATCCAGTTATCTTCATTGGTAACATCTAAGTGCAGATAACGTGCATAACCCCCCATTTCAGTTATTTGTTTCGCTGTTTCCGCTCCCATTTCATCACTGATGTCAGCGATGATTACTTTGGCTCCTTCCTGAGCACATTTCCAGGCTGTTGCACCTCCGATTCCTTGTATTTCATTGGATAATCCGGTGGCTGCACCAGTAATTAATATAACTTTATTATTTAATCGCATAGTATTGTGTAGTTAGGTTGTTTTAAGATTAACCGATTGACTTTATTCAATCGATGTATATTTTAATATCATGTACTATTTAATCTTTAAAGTCTATGTTTCTAAACTTTTACTTTAATTTTTTAAGGACATTTAAATGAAATTCGGTCTTATGTATGAGACTCAAAGCCCTCTTGTGGATGGAGAGGTTGATGAAAAAGCTTTAATTGAAAGCACTATTGAGCAATGGGTGTTAGCTGATGAACTTGGGTATGATTATATATGGCTAGTAGAACATCACTTTTTGGACACGTTTTCGATATCATCAAGTCCCGACATACTTTATGGAGCCGCCAGTCGTGTAACAAAAAACATTCGACTAGGTTTTGGGGTTGTGATTTTGCCTCAGCATCATCCTGTAAGAGTTGCTGAAAAAATAGCTATGGTGGATCAGCTTTCTGACGGTAGAGTTGACTTTGGCACTGGTCGAGGAGGAGCATACGAACAAGTAGGATTAAACGTTGATCCTAGGTCAAGTCGATCTATGTGGGAAGAAGCAATTAATATGATCCCGAAAATGTGGCGTAAAGGCGAATTCACTTGGGAAGGTCAACATTGGAAAATACCTGCTAGAAATGTAATACCTAAACCTTTACAAAACCCACATCCACCTATGTGGTTGGCCGGCATGCAACCGGAAACATACCGTATCGCTGCTGAAAAAGGTTTAGGTGTGTTATCGTTGTCAACTGGAGCACCATCTGAGATGGCGCCATACATCAAGGAATACAAAGATAACATTCGTAATGCCAATCCTGTAGGAGACATGGTAAATGATCAGTGGGCTCATCTTGCGATATCTCATTGCGGGGAAGATGATAAGCGTGCGAAAGATACTGCAGTAAATGCTTTAAAAAGCTTTTTTGGACCGGATAGACCTTATACCAAAGGAGAAGGAGATGTATATAAGCAGCTTATTAAGGCATGGGGAGGGGTTCCAGATCATCTGAAAAATCAATTCAGTTGGGTTCTCAAAGAAGAGGAAGGTAGTGTTCCTAAATCTAGGGAAGCTAGGGAAACGTCAGTTAACCCGTCTGGAATAGACGGCTTTGATAGTGATACGTTATCAGATAGAGGTGTGATAATTGCAGGAAATCCTGACTCTTGTAGGCAGGGAGTTAGAATTCATCAGGAAGCAGGAGAGGACCAGGTTTTAATGCTTATGCAATTAGATACGATTCCACATGAAGAAGTAATGAGTTCCATCAAATTGTTTGGCACAGAGGTTTTGCCGGAATTCAAACTGGATTAAATAAGGGATTTATAATGAATACGTCTGTCAGTCAAATGGTATTAACTGTTATTGATAGTCCAATAACATGGAGCGTTCTTGGGTTCGTAATTGGGTTGGCTTTGGGTGCCAATTTAGCTTCGATGTGGATTATGCTTGTGGCTTTGATATGTTATCTAGTTTTGCTTAAATACCATGGTGCAGCCAACCCATTAACAGAGACTGGTTTATTTGCCACCGGTCCAAGTTTCTTAATTTGTTGGGTGTTTGGATTTATAGTACACGGTTGGATTTTCTAATTCGTTATATTGTTTTGTGTACTTACTTTTCAGTAATTAAAGCCTAGTTCCGACTATCAAGGTTCTTATGATTTCCTCTGTGGCTTTTGTTATCAATTCATGAGATTTGTCGGATGCTTCTTCTAATGTCATTGGGCTATTAAGTATAGAAAATACTGCATCAATACCGTGATCATGAACTAATCCATAATCTTTGCCTAGAGAACCAGATAAACTTAATACCGGAATATTTCTCAACTTACTGGCTTGTGCGGCTCCGATTGGTGCTTTTGAAAATACAGTTTGAAAGTCCATTTGGCCTTCTCCAGTGATTACCAAATCAGTGCCTTCTAACTTTTGATCAAAATCTATTGTGTCTAACACTATATCGATTCCCTTTTTAAGTGAGGCATTTAAAAAGGCTACCATTCCTCCTCCAAGCCCTCCGGCTGCGCCTGCTCCAGGCATATGTTTTATTTCTTTATTAAGATCTCTATGCACAACGTGGGAAAAGTGTTGAAGTGCGCTGTCTAATACAGCAACCATTTCTTTCGATGCGCCTTTTTGCGGACCATATACTGCAGAAGCGCCTTCCGGACCGCACATAGGGTTGCTTACGTCACATGCAACATGAAATTTGCTTTCGCTGATCCTGGGATCTATTCTTGAAATGTCTATAGTATCTAAGTGTTTAAGGTTAAAACCGCCTAGTTCAATATTTTTTCCATTGGAATTTAATAACTTTATGCCTAAAGCTTGAGCTAATCCAGCTCCTCCATCATTTGTCGCACTGCCTCCAATACCTACTATAAATTCCCTGTACCCTTTATCAAGGGCTTTACAAATTATTTCGCCTAATCCGTATGTTGTGGCTTTGTAAGGATCTAGTTCGTTAGGCTTAAGTAGAGTAAGACCGGATGTGCTAGCCATTTCAACTATTGCTGTTTTTTGATCCGATAGCGCTCCCCAATTAGCTTTGACTTTTGATCCCAACGGACCGGTAACCTTTTCCGTAATAACGTCACCGCCCATAACATCTATTAGAGTCTCTAGAGTACCATCTCCTCCATCAGCGATTGGAATCAATATGGTCGTAGCATCTGGTAACACAGCTTTGACACCTTGTTCAATAGCCTTGGCTGCATTCATTGCAGATATACTTCCTTTAAAAGCTTGTGGCGCTATTATGATTTTCATGTCATGCGTATCCCATTTGACCATTCAGATAAATCTGAATCATTATACTTAATCCAGTCGATGTTATTTTCTATTGTTTCTTTTGTTTGTGATAGTGTGAGGTCTGCTGCAGGCACAGGGTTAATTTTAAAAAATCGATCCACGTCATTCAACGCATCTTGAGTAGTGAAGCCTGACAGAGCCTGAATCATATACATAAGGCCAAATCCGCCTTCTCCATATCGCCTGTTTAGTTCTTTCCAATTTTCCTTCATAAATTCCCATGTTAATTGGCGTCCATCCTGATTTCGACAGGAATGCACTATAACGCTGATAGTTTCATGAGTTCTCACTTTGTTGGATAGAGCGCGATTAAGAGTTTTTGTTATTAGGCTTGAATTTTTAAATTGGGTTAGGGCACTTAGAAGTCTAACTTTTTCTTCTTGCAGATTGGTTGTCGAATGTAATTTCCAGAGAATATCGTATAAATCTTGGTCGCCTTGTTTAGCTGCTAATATGTATATTGGTCTCCGTAAATCGGCATGTATTTGATGGCCTGTGGACAATGAATTATCCAGTTCGTATTTAGCTTTTTGTAAAACTTCTGTTTCTTCGAATTGGCCTGAAGACAACAATATTTGCGAGCGCAATAAGGAGTTTAAGTGATTATCGTTGATCTTTGCATCCCAACCAATCTCATTTCTTATTTCCGTTAATAAACTTCTACAGTATTGTGTGAAATTTTCATAATATGGTTGCTCGTAAACGAGGTTTTGTATATAGCCCAAACCATAAAGAAGCTCAGACCAGACTGGTTGGCTGGTTTCGGAGGTATATGCACTACATTGATTGAGGAAGTTGCTTGCTGGAGCCAACATAGCTTGAACCATAGCAAAACTATCACTTATTAAACCTAGTCGATCTGCTGGGCCCAAATGTTTTTGTTTGACACCTTTATTAAGAACAGATAAATACTTTTCAGGATATCTGACTCTATAAAACCCTGTCTGTCCAACGTTTATTTTGAACCAAGTATTTTCATTAATGCGAGGGACTGTAAATTTTTGAGAATCTGCACTTAATAAGAAACTACTGGTTTTACCATTACCGTCGATTGTATCAATAGGAATGGGCCACTTAACTTTATCGCTTGTGTCCTTAATGTTTTTGTTATAACTGAATCGTTTTTGACTTAGTGATATTTGATTTGCATCTTTGATTCTGTCGATTTCTATATCAATATATGGATATCCGGGTGTTTTTATCCAAGCCTCCATAATTTCTTTTACGGGTTCACCTGATTCAATTTGTAATGATTCCCACAGATCCTTTGTTGATGCGTTTTTATATTGGAATTTATTTAGATAAGAGTTAATTCCTTTTCTAAATGTGTCTTCGCCAAGAAAGTTTTCTAGCATCCTTATTATTGACGCGCCTTTACTGTAGCTTATTGCATCAAATAATTGACCAATTTCATTAGGGTTTTGAACTTCCTGTTCGATAGGGTGTGAATTCAACAAACCGTCTAATCTGAGTGCATGCCCTGTGTCTGCTGCTAAAAACTGTGTCCATTTTTGCCATTCGGGGTAAATTGAATCGATGGTTTTATCGCCCATCCAAGAAGCGAAGCTTTCATTCAGCCACAGGTCGTTCCACCAATGCATGGTAACTAAATCTCCAAACCACATGTGAGCCATTTCGTGTGCAATTATTTCCGCTACAAGTTGTCGGGTAGATGAAGAACTGTTTGATGAGTCGAACAGAAGTGCAGGCTCGCGATATGTGATACACCCCCAATTTTCCATTGCGCCAGCAGCAAAATCTGGTATTGCTACATGATCCAACTTTGGTAAAGGGTATTTAATTCCAAAGTAATCTTCTAGATATTGTAAAATTTTTATTGCAACATCTAATGCATATTGGCCATTGTTTTCTAACCCTTCTGTTGACCAAACTCTTACTAGCGTACCGTTATCAGATGTTTTTTCTATGCAATTTATCTGCCCTACAACTAATGCCAAAACATAAGTTGACATAATTGGTGTTTTTGTAAACCATACAGTTTTCGTTCCATCATTGTTGTTTTCCTCTTTTTCTTCAGGCATATTTGAGATGGCCCTGTGGTTTGTGTTAATGGTAACTGAAACAGAAAATGTCGCTTTCTGACTGGGCTCATCGAAACAAGGGAAAGCTCTTCGCGCGTCAGTTGGCTCGAATTGCGTTGAAGCCAACTTGTTTTCCACCCCATTTTCATCAGTGTACTTGCTTATATAAAAGCCTCGAAGGCGATCGTTTAAAATTCCAGAAAATTTTATATTTAGATTTGATTCTCCTTTATGGATTTTTTCCTCACAATGAAACGTGATGGATTCATTTTTTTCATCTAAGGTAAACTCTAAAGGAAAAACTCTATTATTTTGTTGAATAGATGCTGTAATTACATCAATCTCTGCTGCATCTAGTTCTATATTTTGAAAGTCTTGGAGAGACGTTAATTGGATCTTTACTTCACCTGAAAACACGGCATTAGTAATGTCGGGTTTCAAGAATAGGTCATAATGGTTGGGGGTAATGTTGTTTTTCAAATTGTGGTTTCGTTTGTAATATTAAAAACTCGCTTGGTTTTAGAGTTTTTTGCTTCTAAAATAATTTCCTGTATTTGTTTAAGCGTCTCATCAATACGATGCTCTTTATTGTAAACAATGAAATCGAAGTTGCCAGCTTGATCAATTTCGTTTTTTGCTGTGTCCAATCTTAATTTGAGATCCTTTTTTGACTCAGTCATTCTTTTCTTTAGTCGATTTTCTAGATCAGATGTAGAGTCAGGCATTATGAATATGGAAAGCACAGATGGCTCAAGATTCATAATGGCATTGGCTCCTTGTATATCCGCTTTTATTAATGCATCCTGCCCTCTACACAGCGCAGACTTGACTGCATCTTTTGGAACTCCATATTGGTTTCCGTAAACGTTTGCACATTCTAAAAATGCATTCGATATTTTCATTTGGTTAAACGTTTCTTGGTTTACAAAAACGTAATCTTTGCCATTCGTTTCTCCATCCCGGATTTTTCGTGTAGTTACTGTAACGATAATACTAATAAAATCACAATCCTCTCGCAGTTTATTGATAAGGGAGTCCTTACCAACTCCGGACGGTCCTGATATTAATATGATTAATGGATTCACGAGTGCGATCTCTCTGGATTATTAGATGCATTTTTCATTTAATCTTCTGGTTTTCCTGTAATAATCGATAATTGTTTCCAGAACGAGGGGTAGGAAATATTGTTTGCATCAGCCTTATGTATTTCAGTAATGCCGTCGGCGAGTACACCCGCAATACCCATTGTCATGGCTATCCTGTGGTCATTGAATGTGTCGACATCAGTTCCAATCAGCTTTGATTGACCAGCTATCACCATTCCATCAGTTGTTTCTTTCAGATTTGCTCCTAATCTTGAAAGTCCATTTACAGTGGCTGCGATTCGATCTGACTCTTTCACTCTTAGTTCCTGGGCATCCTTTATGATTGTTTCCCCTTTAGCAAAGCAAGCAGCTAAAGACAAAATAGGAATTTCATCAATAACCTTAGGGATCAAATCTCCTTCAATAGTGACACCATTTAGCTCGCTAGATTGCACTTTGATATCTCCACACGGTTCCCCGGCTTCCTCAATAAAATTAGACACATGTATATTTGCACCCATCATCTTTAACACTTCAATTATTCCAGTGCGGGATGGGTTTAAACCAACCCGTTTAAGAGTTATGCAGGCATCCGTGTGGCAAGATGCTAAAACCATCCAAAAAGCTGCTCCACTAATGTCTCCTGGGACAGTAACATCTAGAGAAGACAAATTTGAAGGTTTAATCTCAATTGTTAAGTTATCAATAGTGATATCTGCTCCCATAGCCTTTAGCATTCTTTCCGTGTGGTCTCTAGAGAATTTTGGTTGAATTATAGTAGTCGATCCAGATGCTTTTGTACCGGCAATCATTATGCAGGATTTAACCTGTGCGGAGGCAACAGGCATTTTGTAATTGATGCCGTATAAATCACCTCCTCTTATTTTTAGAGGAGCGAATGAATTATCATTTGCTCCGGTTATTTTAGCACCCATTTCTGTGAGTGGTAGGATTATTCGATCCATAGGTCTGCTTCTTAGGGAATCATCACCTGAAATGATAGATTCAAAATTTTGTGTTGCTAATAAACCGGATACGAGACGAAAAGTTGTGCCACTATTTCCTGCGTCAAGCACGTAGCTTGGTGTTGAAAAATTCCCGTTCTCATTACCTTTAACTAGAAATGTGTCGTTTGAGTATTCAGTATCAGGTGATTCGACCTTTTCTATATTAACCCCTATGCCTCTCAGACAATTTATCATCGCATTTCTGTCATCGCCGTGACAGAAATTAGATATCAAGGCTGAGCCGTTGCTCATTGAATTTAACAACATTGCCCTATGTGATATCGACTTGTCTCCAGGTAGTGAGATGATGCCGTTTATTTTCTTGGCTTTAGTTAGAGATTTAATCAAGATTAACTTTTTCTAAAGTACTTCCAGTTCTTTCGTGACTTATCGGTCATTTTACGATATCTATCCATCATGTAAGTCCCTATCATCATTTCAGCCATTGTTTCTTTTGCGTTAGGCATATTTGTTGCCTGACTATCATCAGGATGTAACGTGCCTGCTTCCCACTTTGCCCTTTGCTCCCAAGCTGATATGAATGACTCAAACAGTTTTTCTTTATCGTCTGTAAGCTGATTCCTGAATTCATATAACGATGTAATCATTTCATCTATCCAATGAATTGTATCTTTGGAATTTAAGTCAGCTGCTAAGCTGTTTTCCTCAGGATCTTTATCTGCAAGTTGGGTCATTGATTTGAATTCTGGAGTGGACAGCTTAGACATTTCAGGCCATGATCTGCTTTTTGATGCAGTCATAATCAAAGCTGATGCGATTACATTCGGCAAAAACGCCATGGCTGAACTATAACTGTCATGCTCTGCAGCGTCTAGGAAATACGGATGAGCACCACATTGTTTAGCTAGCCAGGTTATCGTCTGTATTCCTTCTGAAGAAGTGGTTTTATCCGTCACTATACAGTATGGGGATTGTGCGATGGTATCGGGACTCACGTCTTCTATGCTCCATAAAACATCCTTTGGAACTGGCCTACTTGCAACAAAGTTTACAGAAGGTGGCAATAGTTTATCTGCCCATTTTATGATTGGTTGTTTTAGTGGCCCCGTGTCGGTTATTGTTGCACCTTCAGCGAAATGCGAAGACAAATTTTCCAAAAGATCTTTGGTGTAATGCAATGGTGCATCTAGAATGATTATTTCGGCATCAGCTACACATTTCCGGGCACTGTTTTCAGTTTTATCGGCTGCGCCGATACTTTTAGCGAATTTGAGATTTTCTGGTTCTGCACCAGCGGCGGTTATGTAAAAATCGTTCCCATGATTTTTTTTCAAAGATAGAGCTATACATAGCCCAACTATATCGATGCCGAGTATTGCTATATTAGTCATAATAATATTTTTTTAACTTAAACCATTTATAAAATACACTCTTTAGTAAATCGTCTGATTTGTAAAATAATGTCATATTGTTTTTATAAACACAGGTTCAAAAGATCTAGGCTTAAATTAAATATAACTTAAAAATTTTAAAGGCGTGAAGCTAATTCGCACCGCAACCACAGCCACCTCCACCGCCACCACATCCACCAGCTTCACTTTGGCTTTCTACATTTGCAGGGTCCACAGGGGGCTTTGATCCACCTCCGCAACCACAACCACCACCTCCGCATGCACATCCGCCTGAAGCAGGTGCATTCGGGTTGCTTATAACGAAACCGCTGCGCATTAGGCCATCAACGTAATCTATACTTGACCCGTCGATTAATGGAGCACTTTGGGAATCAATCAAAACATCAACTTTTGATGTTTTGATAACTAAATCATCTTGTTCAGCAGCGTCTTCAACACCCAAAACGTACTGGAATCCGCCTCCTCCGCCTCCGCATCCGCCAGATCCTGTACTAGGCATAACCATTATCCTTAACATTCCAGAAGGTTTTTTTTGTTCGTCTAAAACCTCTCGCAATTTTTCTGCTGCAGAGTCTGTAATTTCTATACCAGGCGTTTCAGTGGTCAAAATTATACCTCGAGATTATATTTTTAAGATATTTCTTTTTATGATTGCTCAATATATACCTTAAGATGATACTAGCATTTCGCACCGTTGAGGGTCAATTACTATTAAATAGTTAGAATTGTATAGCGCTGTCTATTGACTGGTTTCAACGTTAACATTTAAAATTCTCATATCGTCTCATACATCTGCATCTGTTTATGATTGAATGTTTGGGACTTATTTTAATAAAAAAATTCCCTTGGTGATTTTGGCGAGGTTGAACCACCCGTTCCCATCCCGAACACGGAAGTGAAACGCTTCAGCGCTTACGATACTGCACCTGCAAGGGTGTGGGAAAATATGTCATTGCCAGGGGTTTTTTTGTGCAACAAAGCTACCATAAACTGATTAAAACTTTGCGATCAGACTGTTTCACTCATTTACACTCTAGTTTGGCGTATATATAATGAAGCTGACATCCTGGATAATCTAAAGTACTTTAATGACATCATTTTCATACTCTGACCCGACAAATTCAAAATCAACAAGCGAACATACTTCAGATGGAACAACTGAAGATATACAAGATATGGGGCAATTGCTAGAGTCTTTTTCATCTATGGATCCCGTCAGGCGGGGAGACATTGTTGAGGGTGTGGTAATGAGCGCAGATAAAGATGGTATCCTTGTCAGCTTTGGCCATAAGGCTGAGGGGTTTGTACCAGCTCGGGAAATGAGTTCATTGTCTCAACTTACCGGAAACTTGCCTAAAGTTGGTGATGATATCGTAACTGTCGTTTTGCGCACTGAAACCGGTGAGCGACCAGCGATTTTATCAATCGACAAAGCAACAGGTGAGCAAAGTTGGCGTGAGTTGACTAAGTTAGCCGAATCTGATGGAACAATCCACGGCACTATTATAGGCTTTAATCGTGGAGGTGCTATTGTTGATGTGGAGGGTGTCCAAGGATTTGTGCCGGCATCTCAACTATCAACTGTTTCCAGGGATAGATTTAAACAAGATGGTGGAGAAACTGATATTGTAAACAGTGGGATTTCAGAAATAGATTCAGATAACGAAATTGAAGGGCAAGACGAACCATCAGAAGCGTCTAATCAATCTGTTGAAGTTGATGAGGAAATAGGAAAAAAAATAAAGTTGCGTGTTCTAGAGGTAAATCGGAGTCGTAATCGAGCAATTTTTTCTGAAAGAGATTCAGTTCAGGCTAAACGAGACGAGATAAAAGATAAATTGATAGAAGACCTAGAGCCTGGGGTTATTGTAAAAGGTAAAGTTTCAGGAATTAGTAGTTTTGGCGCATTTGTTGATATTGGCGGAGCAGATGGTTTAGTTCATATTTCTGAGCTTTCATGGAGTCAAGTAGAGCGTCCTGATGAAATTGTGGCAGTTGGGCAAGAGTTGGACGTTTACGTATTGAAGGCTGATAATGAAACCAAAAAAATAGCTCTAAGTTTAAAAAGACTCACTCCAGAACCTTGGGAGAATTTATCTGATCAGCTATCTGTTAATGATGTTGTGGATGCGACCATTACAAAACTGACTAATTTCGGAGCTTTTGCTAGAATTGAAGGATTAGTAGAGGGGTTGATTCATGTGTCTGAACTTACCGACAGGATGGTGCAGCACCCAAGAGAAGTAGTGAGGCAGGGTGACAAGGTACGGGTTAAAGTTCTCCGTATTGAGCCTGATAGACGTCGCTTAGGTTTGAGCCTCAAAAGAGCGGAAGAAGATTACGAATAAAGACGAGGATATTTTCGTAACTGAGTGTTACGAATTTGACGAATAAAGGGTCCCTGCTTAATTTAAAAAGAGGGTTTAAAAAATGGCTAGCAGATTCGAAAAATTTTCTGAAAGAGCTAGAAGGGTTCTGTCATTAGCTCAAGAAGAAGCACAAAGATTTAATCATAATTACATAGGTACAGAACATATACTTCTTGGCCTTTCAAGAGAGACAAATGGAGTTGCTGCAAAAGTATTATCTGGGCTAGGAATTGAATTAACTAAAGTTCGCTCTGCAATTGAATTCATTATCGGTCGAGGAGAGACTTCTTCACAAGGGGAAATAGGATTGACACCCAGATCGAAGAAAGTTATAGAACTGGCCGTTGACGAAGCTAGAAGGATGAATCATCACTACATTGGTACGGAACACCTATTAATTGGATTGATGCGCGAGGGCGAGGGTGTTGCAGCAGGAGTGTTGGAGAGTTTAGGTGCTAGTCTGGATAAAATTCGGACCGAAACGATTCGTGTTCTGTCCCAGAGCGTTGAGCAAGCTGGTGTATCCACTTCGACGGGGCAAGCCATCCCGCGATCTGCAACCAAAACCCCTACTTTAGATCAGCTAGGAGTTGATTTAACAGCTGCAGCTAATTCAGGTAAATTAGATCCAATTGTTGGACGTGATCAAGAAATCCAGAGAGTCACTCAGATTTTAAGCCGCCGGACCAAAAACAATCCTGTTTTGGTAGGTGAGCCTGGAGTAGGTAAAACTGCAATAGTTGAGGCTCTGGCGCAGAGGATCGCAGTTGGTGATGTTCCGGTTACATTACAAGGTAAGCGACTAGTTACACTAGACATGGGGTCTTTGGTGGCCGGCACAAAATATCGAGGTGAGTTTGAAGAAAGATTAAAGAAAGTCATCGACGAAATTAAATCAGCATCCAACTGTGTGCTTTTTATTGATGAAGTACACACAATGGTAGGTGCTGGTGCTGCTGAAGGAGCAGTTGATGCAGCTAATATTCTCAAACCATCTTTGGCTAGAGGTGAACTTCAGTGTATTGGGGCAACGACCCAAGATGATTACCGTAAATATATAGAGCGCGACCCGGCTTTAGAGCGGAGATTTCAGCCTGTCAAAGTGGAGCAACCATCAGCTGATGAAACTGTTGAGATATTAAAAGGCGTCAAAGCTGCCTATGAAGAACATCATCAATTAGTTATTAGCGACGAAGCGTTAGATGCAGCTGCCCAATTAGCTTCTCGGTATATAGCAGATAGGTTTTTACCTGATAAAGCAATCGACCTAATAGACGAAGCGGCTTCAAGGGTGCGTATTGAATTCAATACACCTCCGCAATCTGTTAAACAAGTTAGATTAGATCTAGATCAAATAAAAAAAGAAAAAGATGAAGCAATAACTGATAGAAAATACGAAATAGCTGCTGAATTGCGTGAAAAAGAGAATGAATTGACCGAAGCGCTGTCAAAATTGGAAGACGAATGGGAGTCTGAGAGAGGAGATGAGTCTCCAACAGTCATATCAGATCATATTGGAGAAGTTGTAAGTATGTGGACGGGAATACCTGTTACGAGGTTAACGTCGTCTGAAACAGAGCGCTTGATAAATATGGAAGACGTTATTTCTGAGCAAGTATTTGGTCAAGGCGAGGCTGTAACATCTGTGTCCAAAGCTGTTCGTAGGGCGCGTGCAGGCATGAAAAACCCGAAGAGACCAGTGGGTACATTTATGTTTTTGGGTCCTACCGGAGTCGGGAAAACTTATTTAGTGCAAAAACTGGCTGAATTTCTTTTTGGAACTGAAGATGCTGTAGTGAGAGTTGATATGTCTGAGTTTATGGAAAGGCACGCTGTTGCTAGATTAGTAGGCTCCCCTCCAGGATATGTCGGCTACGATGACGGGGGCCAATTGACTGAAGCGGTGAGGCGAAAGTCATATAGCGTGATTCTATTGGACGAAATTGAAAAAGCTCATCCCGAAGTATTCAATATTCTTTTGCAAATATTTGATGACGGCCATCTAACGGATGCGAAAGGCAGAAAAGTTGATTTCAGGAATACCATTATTGTGATGACAAGTAATATTGGATCAGACCTGATCAGGCAGGATAAAGGGATCGGGTTTTCTATGGCTGTAGGCAATGCCGAGGAATCAGAACATAGATACGCAAGAATGAAGCAAAATGTTATGGATGAGGTTAAGAGGTTTTTCAGACCTGAATTCCTGAATCGTATTGACTCCATGCTAGTATTTAGATCTTTATCTATAGAGCAAATGAATCAAATTGTAGACCTTATGCTTATGTCTGTCTCGATTGAATTGGTCCAACGCGGTATTAATTTAGAGGTTACTGAAGAAGCAAAATCATGGATTGTTAATAAAGGATTTGATCCCCAATTTGGTGCTCGCCCTTTGCGGAGAGTTATTCAAGATCATGTGGAAGACAAGTTGTCTGACATTATACTTAGCGGGGAACTCAATCCTGGGGATACAGCTGTGGTTAACGTGGATGAAAGTGATGAAGGCGGTAATTTGCAAGTCACGGCTCAATCTCCCTTACCAATTGCTTCTGCTTAGAACTTTTTCTAAACAAGATGCTTTAACCGTAATATTATGAGTGTGCAAGTATTGGTTCTTGTCCACAAGGAGTAATTCCAGGGTTTTTCATGTCACAAAAGTTAGCGTACTTTAATTGTCTTGGTGGAGCCAGTGGGGATATGATTTTAGGATCTATGGTGGATGTCGGCCTAAAAACAGAATTTTTAAATTCAGTCATTACTGATCTGAAATTAAAAGACATTTCTATTGATGCGGTCAAGAGTAACAGGCAAGGGGTTGTTGGAACCAAAATCCATATCGAAATGAATGGCCAAGAAAGTCACAGGTACAAGATTAGAGACTTTTTGCAAAAGCTTGAGAATTCTAATCTAAACGATCATGTTGTAAAAAAGTCTCAAGAGATTTTGCAGTGTATTGGTGATGCCGAATCTCAGATTCACAATGCCGATATCGATAGTTTGGTATTGCATGAATTAGGAAGTTTGGATACGTTGATTGATATTACATGTTCAGTTGCTGGCATACATGAATTGGATTTAGATTCTGTGTATTCGTCTGCACTTCCAAGTGGGTCGGGGATAGTGCACACTGAACATGGGATAACTCCTGTTCCTGCTCCAGTAACAATGGCGATTATATCTAAATTTAATGTTCCCTTGAAACCACCTCCTGAAGGCAGGATAGATACGGGTGAGATGGTTACGCCAACGGGAGCTGTTTTATTAAGTTCTATTGCCGAATTCGACCAACCTTATATGAAAATTGATAAATTGGGTTATGGTTTGGGTAGCCGCAATCCGGAATCTTATCCGAATGTAATTGGATTGTGGATTGGCCAAAGTCAGAGTCAATCTGAATCATTAATTTTGATTGAAACTAACATAGATGATTCAACTCCAGAAGTTATCTCATATACAGTTGATCGACTTATTTCTTATGGGGCCTTAGATGCATGGACAACCCCAATTAATATGAAAAAAAATCGTAACGGAGTTTTACTATCAGTTCTTTGCACTCCAGATTTAGATGACCGAATAAGAAGCATTATAAATAAAGAGACCACGACATTTGGTATTCGTTCTCAAGTAGTAAAACGATTTGCAAGCAAGCGTGAAACCATCCTTGTTTCTACAGAAATAGGCAATATTCCAGTTAAATTGAAATATAGTGATAATGAACCTGCAACTCTCTCTCCTGAATACGAAGTATGTCGTAAAATTGCGATGGAGAGACAGATACCATTAAAAGATGTTATGCAGATAGCCCTTTATCATGCAAAAAAACGGATAATTTATTGATAGAATATGTATCAATAAAATTTTTAGCCCTGGTGGCGCAATTGGTAGCGCAGCCGACTTGTAATCGGCAGGTTGGGGGTTCGAATCCTCTCCGGGGCTCCGTTACAATGCAATAAAACATCACTTAAAGTGTAAGTTATAAAGAATCGTACGATTATTTATAAATATTTATCAAAAATATACTTTATGTTTCGACTAAGTTGTAATTAACTTAAATAAATGGACATGGCAAGGCTATTATGCCTATGCTAAAATGAAGCGTTGTGGCGGAGGGATGGGAGAGTGGTTAAATCCACCAGACTGTAAATCTGGCGCCCGGAAGGGCTACGTAGGTTCGAATCCTACTCCCTCCACTCTCTGGACTTTAAAATTGATACCAAAACCCCACGGGCCCACATAGCTCAGTTGGCAGAGCACGTTCTTGGTAAGAACGAGGTCAGCAGTTCAAGTCTGCTTGTGGGCTGGTGTAAACAACAATGGAGAATAGCTGAATGGCGAAGGAAAAATTTGTAAGAGATAAACCGCATATAAATGTTGGAACAATAGGACACGTAGATCATGGAAAAACTACGTTGACTGCTGCAATCACTCGGACGCTGGCGTCTTCGGGTCAAGCTAACTTTAGAGCTTTTGATACGATAGACAATGCCCCTGAGGAGAGAGCACGTGGTGTGACGATAGCTATTACTCATGTTGAATATGAGACAGAAGAGCGTCATTATGCTCATGTCGACTGCCCAGGTCACGCTGACTATATCAAGAATATGATTACAGGCGCTGCGCAGATGGATGGTGCTATCTTAGTGGTGAGCGCTCCAGATGGACCGATGCCACAGACGCGAGAGCATATTCTTCTAGCTAGGCAGGTAGAAGTGCCTGCAATTGTCGTTGCTTTGAATAAAGTCGATGCAATGGATGATGAAGAACTGCTAGAGTTGGTGGAAATGGAATTAAGGGAGCTTTTGACTGAATATGGTTTCCCTGGAGATGATATTCCAATTGTAAGGCTCAGTGCGCTAAATGCATTGGAGGCACCTGATGATCAATTAGGGCGTGATTCAGAATGGGGTGGAAAGATATGGGAGTTAATGGACGCTGTTGACTCATATGTGCCAGTACCTAACAGGCCGAAAGATAAACCTTTCCTTATGCCAGTAGAAGATGTTTTTGGTATTAAAGGCAGAGGTACTGTTGTTACCGGCAGAATCGAGCAAGGTGTTGTTAATACAGGAGACGAAGTAGAAATCGTTGGTATAAAAGAGACAACGACTACAGTAGTCACTGGTGTGGAGATGTTCCACAAGACGCTTGACGAAGGTGAAGCGGGCGATGCTGTTGGGCTATTGGTTAGAGGTATTGACAGAGAAGATGTTGAAAGAGGCCAAGTTTTGGCTAAGCCTGGAAGTATCACTCCTCATGTTGAAGCTGAGGCAAATGTTTATGTATTGAGTAAGGAAGAAGGTGGTCGACATACTCCTTTCTTCCAAGGATATAAACCTCAGTTTTACATACGAACCACTGACGTTACTGGTGAGATAGAATTGCCCTCCGGCGTAGAAATGGTTATGCCTGGTGACAATGTGGAAATGAAAATTAAACTTATTACTCCGGTAGCTTTAGAAGACCAGTTAAGGTTTGCCGTTAGGGAAGGCGGAAGAACTGTGGGCTCGGGAGTTATAACAAAAGTAATCAAATAGGTAATATAATCCATGGCCAAAAAAGGCGATGCAAGAAGTTTAGTTAATCTCGGATGTGAACGTTGTCGCGAACGAACGTATCATACGTCTAAAAACAGACGTAATGATCCTCAGCGTCTAGAATTAAATCGTTACTGTCCGAGATGTAGAGTACACACACTTCATAAGGAAGTGAGGTAGTAGGGCTTTTGGCGCGTGGACAAAATGCAGCCCGAAAGGTGAACACAGACGCAACGAAAAAGGCGTTTAGTTTTCGTGTTTTCGGCGAAATTTATTCAGAGCTGAGAAGAGTTACTTGGCCTACGCGAGAAGAAACTACTCGGCTTACAATAATGGTCGTTTGTGTATCTGCGGTTATAGGTATTTTTCTAGGCTTGATTGATATTGGTTTCTCACGTCTAGTTGGGGTTTTTATAGGTAATTAAGGAATATGTCTGCTGCTACTAAAATAAAGGAAGAAGCAAATCATCGTTGGTATATAGTTCATGCCTACTCGGGTCAGGAAGAACGTGTAAAACGTAATTTGGAACTTCGAATAGAGACAATGGATGTTTCAAATAAAATTTTTGAAGTGATTATTCCCACTGAGGAAGAAATTGAAATCAAAGATGGTAGCCGCGTGCCTGTGTCCAAAAAGATCTTTCCAGGATACATAATGGTTAAGATGTTGATGGACGATGAAAGTTGGCATGTTGTAAGAAACACTCCCGGGGTAACAGGCTTTGTATCAGCTGAAGATGCTGGGGAGAAAAGGCCTAAACCAGTGCCACTTGATGAAGAAGAAGTTAATAATATTCTTCAGCAGATGGAATCAAGTGAGCCTAGGGTGAGAGTTGGATTCGAAAAGGGTCAGGTTGTGAGAGTTAAAGATGGGCCATTTGTCGATTTCATTGGTGCAGTTGATGAAGTATTTCCTGATCGTGCAAAACTGAAAGTGTTGGTATCTTTCTTTGGTCGAGAAACCCCTGTTGAATTAGACTTTTTACAAGTTGAACGAGCATAATATATAAGTGTATTAACCTAAGCGGGTTAATCTTTACGCAAAATATCAAAAACTAAACTTATTAAGGAATTAATGTGGCAAAAAAAGTTTTAACAATTTTAAAGCTTGAGTTAGAGGCAGGTAAGGCAAGTCCTGCTCCTCCAATAGGCCCTGCGTTAGGACAACATGGGGTAAATATAATGGCGTTCGTGAAGGAATATAATGAACGGACCAGTTCACAGCAAGGAAATATTATTCCTGTGGAATTGTCAGTTTATGAAGACCGATCATTTACTTTCATTACCAAAACCTCTCCGGCGACAGCTTTATTAAAAAAAGCTGCAGGAATCAGTAAGGGAAGTAGTGAGCCAAATAGAGATAAAGTGGGAAAAGTATCAAAAGACAAAGTCCGTGAAATAGCTGAAATGAAGATGCCCGATCTGAATGCGGCAGATATAGAAGGAGCAATAAAAATCGTTTCCGGTACCGCTAGAAGTATGGGTATAGAAATCGTTTGATTTCTAAGTAGATAATTTCGATGAGGAGTGCACATTGAGTAAGCATGGGAAAAGATATAATTCTGCAACGGCATTAATTGATCGTGATTCACAGTATTCAATTCAAGAGGCTGTAGGGAAAGTAAAAGCTACTGCAACCAGCAAATTTGATGAGTCGATTGAGTTGCATTTGCGCACGTCTGCAGATCCGCGTCACGCTGATCAACAGGTAAGAGGCGTTGCTCCTCTACCTAATGGTAATGGAAAGATTGTTAAAATCGCAGTTTTTGTTCAAGGCGAGGGTGTGTCTATTGCTCAATCTGCGGGTGCAGATTATATTGGAGACGATGAATTAATAAAAAAAATTGAAGGTGGATGGGCAGAGTTTGATGTGTCCATAGCTACGCCAGATATGATGGGCAAGGTAAGTAAATTAGGTAAGGTTTTAGGTAGAAAAGGGTTAATGCCTAATCCTAAGACTGGTACCGTTGTGGCTTTGGAAGATATAGACAGAGCGGTTAATGATGCAAGGAAGGGGCGAGTGGAATTCAAGTTAGATAAAACATCGATAATCCACGTTGTGGTAGGCAAGGCAAGCTTTGATGAAGGGCAACTGATTGAGAACATATCGTCGGTTGTTGATCATATTGTGCGTGCAAGGCCGTCAGGCGTAAAAGGGGACTTTATACAATCTGCGTTTTTAACTAGCACCATGGGCCCCAGTACTCCGCTTTCTACAGCGGCTATGAGCGAAATAAAAGGAAATGATTTATAATTAGTTAAATAGATTAGCCTGAGACAGTCGGTCCTGATGTAATTTATCAGAATAATATTACCTACCGAGGCAAGTTGAAGTAAGTTTGTTGTAATTGTTTATGATGGACATCCCGACTTGCAAGTCGGGATTTTTTTTGGGAGAAAAATATGCCTACACCACAAAAAGTACAAGTGGTAGAAAGTTTAACCAAACGTATAGCTGACAGTACTATTGCTGTGTCAACCGACTATTCCGGTATGTCTGTTAGCGATACAAATGAGCTTAGAAAAATGTTGAGGGCAAAAAACGTTGAATATGTGATTGTTAAGAATACTTTAGCTTATATTGCAGCTGATTCGGCTGATAAAAGCTTGCTGAAGGAAATCATTTCTGGTCCTACAGGGTTGGTATTAGGATATGGAGAGGTGGTTGATGCAGTAAAGACGCTCACAACTTTTATTAAAGACTCAGAAGATTCGGATCTAATAATTCGTGGCGCTTTAATGGGAGACAGATCTCTGGATATAAAGGAAATCGAACAATTATCTCGATTACCTGGCAAAACCGAATTGTTAGCTAAGCTAGTTGGTCAATTGAATGGCGGTATACAAGGCTTAGTATATGTTTTGAATTCACCAATTAATGGATTGGCTAATGTGCTTCAAAGACATGTGGAAGCTACTTCAGAAGCAACTGATGAGTCACCAGTAGAGGAAGAAGCTACTTCAGAAGCAACTGATGAGTCACCAGTAGAGGAAGAAGCTACTTCAGAAGCAACTGATGAGTCACCAGTAGAGGAAGAAGCTACTTCAGAAGCAACTGATGAGTCACCAGTAGAGGAAGAAGCTACTTCAGAAGCAACTGATGAAAAAACTGAATAAGATTAATTAGATAAAACATTTAAGTTACATACAAAGGGTTTAGGAGTTAATAAATGAGTAAAGAAGAAATTTTAGAAGCTATAAAGGGTATGTCAGTTCTTGAGCTGTCGGAGCTCGTAAAGGAATTAGAGGAAACCTTTGGGGTAAGTGCCGCAGCTGCTGTAGCTGTAGCTGCTCCTGGAGTCGGTGCTGAAGCAGCTGCTGGAGGAGCAGAAGCTGCTGAAGATAAAACAGATTTTGTCGTCAAGCTCGAAGAAGTAGGACCTAATAAAATCAACGTTATTAAAGCAGTTAGAGAAGTAACATCTTTAGGTTTAAAAGAAGCGAAAGATTTAGTTGAGAGTGCTCCTGCTAATGTGAAGGAAGGCGTTGGTAAAGATGATGCTGAGTCAACTAAGACTAAATTAGAGGAAGCAGGGGCTAAAGCAAGCATTTCTTAATTTTTGTAAATTTTATCTTGATTAACAAAAATTTAAATATTGCCCGTTAGGTAGGGAACTGTTTGAGGCCCTTCCGGAAGGACGCAGATGCGAGCAGCTTTACCGTATTTATTGATAGAATCGGCAACAGCAGATTCTATACTAGATATCGGTTTGAAATGGGCAGCTCGTAGTTCTGTATCTGTTAAATAGTCTGACTTAATTAAAACCTCTGCACGCATTTGTATTTTTGCTTGTACTTGTACTTGCCATTGATCGTGTCTGGTCTGTTTGGTCTTATTAATTTTTTCTAATAGTTTAGCCATTGAGTTTGATTCAGATAGTATTTTGCTGTACTCACCATGACTTGGCATTCCATCCCTACATTCAGAAGCGCATATAATTGTTCCTCCTGGTTTTACTATTTGTGCAGCTGCCGACAAGCCTTTAACAGTTTGGTATAAGTTTTGATCTAAGGGATAACCAGAGTTAGTGGTAACTACTATGTCATATTGATTGTTGACTGGTTTCATCACGATGCGTTTTGATGTTTCACAGGCAGCATTATGCGCCTCGAATAGGTTTCCAGCAAATACAGATGTGATTTGCCGATTTTTATTTATAGTGACATCGATTGAAAAATCTACTCCACTTAATTTTGAAATTTCTCGAATAGTATCATGAACCGGATTACCATTGGTAATGCCCCATACGGCTTTAGTGGATCCTATTCTCTCTGAGTTATGTAAAGCCATTATAGTATCAAAGCCAGCTAGTCCCGGAGCGACCATTTTAGGGCCACCAGAAAAGCCAGCAAAAAAGTGTGGTTCGACAAATCCGCATGTTATTCTCACGTCCGACTCAACCCAAGTTTTGTTTAACCAAATAGGTGTGCCATCTGACGTTTGCCCGGTCAAAACCAAATTATCCTCATCAAAACAGTCATGATTGATAATTTGATTGTTGTTTACTATTTCATTCCCTACCATATTTATTAATTCAGTTTTTGAGTTTGCTCTGTGAGTACCTGTAGCCACAAGAATAGACACATTATCTTTAGGTATATGAGATATTTCATTTAGTATAATAGGCAGTACTACTTCTGTTGGCGATGGGCGTGTAATGTCGCAAATTGAAATTGCAACTTTTTGATTATGTGATATTAACTGTCGAAGCGGTTTTGAACCTATTGGGTTTCTTAATGCACTTTGTACAGCAGCAGTTTCGTCTGGTAAACCGGGAATATATTCTGGCTCAACGACATCGGTTATCAACTCGGGAAAATTGACTTCCAGGCCACTTTCCCCATAAGCAAGTTTCACTAACATGTCTATGCCTTATTGTTCAGCTTTTAAAATAATTTCACAGAATTGAGCTGCATCAGTCAGTTCATCAACTTTTACGTGTTCGCGTACGGTATGCATTCCATTATCTGCCATGCCTACAACAACAGATGTTATTCCCTTTAGTCTGAAAACATTTCCATCGGTACCACCACCACTTGACTTCATTGACGGAGTTAAGTTCATTTGACTCATGGCCTCAGCAACGCGAATATATGTAGGATCTTTATCTCCAAATTCATAGTGTTCGAACTCAGTATGAAGGTGCTCTTTAAGTTCAGCATCAGGGTACATTAGCTGGACTCTACTGATAATATCTTTGATTTCAAGGCCAATGTTATCGATTGTTTCTATATTTTGACTTCTAAATTCACCGACTATTTTCGCGTCTTCTGGAACAGTGTTTCTTACACTTCCTCCTTCTATTAATCCTATGTTAAAAGTCGTGTCTTCATCCAATCGCCCTTGAGGCATCCGTGTTATTAGTTCTGCAGCAATTCTAATAGCTGATAGTCCTTTTTCTGGCTCCACCCCGGCATGTGCGGCGCGGCCAGTAATCTCAATCGTAAAACCAATGTAAGTAGGTGCTGCAACCGTTACTGTATTCACCGGACCTTCGCCATCAAACACTATAGCTTCTTTAGCATATATCTTTGAAAAATCAAGATTTCGTGCTCCATGTAGCCCGGTTTCCTCTTCTCTTGTTAGGCATACTTGGTACGGTAGATGCTCTGCTTTATCTTCATTTATTGACTCTATTGCTTCTAATACAGCAGCAACACCTGCCTTAGCGTCGCCACCTATAATTGTGGTTCCATCAGACCTTATAACGCCGTCAGCCACTTGCGGTTTTATACCTCGCCCTGGATCAACGGTATCCATGTGTACCGATAATAGTATTGGGGGAGATTCAAAGCTTGAATCAAAGTTTTCAGAATTTGCAATCAAATTGCCATAATCATCTGCTTCGACAGTCAAACCGAGACTCTCTAACCGTGAGGTAAGATCTTCGGCGATTTCATCTTCTTCTCCAGATATGCTGTCGATTTGCACTATGTCGCAAAAAGTTTTTACCAACCTGTCGCTATTTATCATGTATTCCCCCTAATAACTTTTTTCCAGAGACATCATTTTATGGTCCCTATGTTGTGTGTCAAGAACCATTGCAAGGTTTTATTGATGGAAGTTAAACTGACACAGTGTATACATTATATGTAAACCTGTTTGAAAACTGTTTAAACAAAATTTTTCGATTACTTTTTGAACTGAGGCGTATATCATGAAGATTTTAGTAATGGGTTCTGGTGCTGTTGGTGGATATTATGGAGCTGTGTTGGCAAAAGCAGGTCATGATGTGCTGTTT
Source organism: SAR202 cluster bacterium (assembly GCA_009392275.1). GTDB lineage: Bacteria > Chloroflexota > Dehalococcoidia > Lucifugimonadales > UBA2962 > UBA2962. The sequence continues at coordinate 64,656 of VFGV01000010.1, read as the reverse complement.
GTTGCCAGAGGTGAACATGCTGCAGTCATGAAATCGCGCGGATTAATTATTAATAGTGTGACTTCAAATGACTTTATATTGCAAAACGTCTTGGTTAAACATGAATTAGACCGCTCATTTGAAGCCGAATTGGTTTTATATTGTGTGAAAGGCTATTCAAATGCTGAGGCAATAAAAATTATTGCACCTGCAATAGGCCATAATACCCTTATACTAACGTTGCAGAATGGTCTGGGCAGTGGTGATCAGTTGGAGCATGCCTTTCATAAAGCAACGATACTACTTGGAGCTACTTATATTGATGCTTCATTAAAGTCTCCTGGTGTAATTAATGAATACGGTGGCGGATGTGCAATTGTGTTTGGCTCTAAATTAGGAAAAATTACTGAGGGGATAATTAATATAAATCAAATCATGATTGACTCAGGTATAAATTCCACTATATCAGAGGACATTTCCTCTACGTTATGGTCAAAACTTATCCTAATATGCGCTCTTAGTGGAATGATGTGCATAACACGGGAGTCTATTAACCAAATTCTAACGACTGAGGATTCATTCAATCTGACCAAAGGAGTAATTGCTGAAGTCGCTAATGTTGCACGATCTATGGCAATTAAATTGCCTGACAAAATAGAGGATGAGCAAATGAATTATTTATTAGAGCATAAAGAAATGGCAGTGTCCTCAATGTTTATGGATTTGACCAACGGTAATCCTTTAGAAGTAGATGTTTTAAATGGCGCAGTATCAAAGCTAGGTAAGCAGAACAATATAGAGACTCCTTTGAATGATTTTATTTGTAAGGCTTTGAAGCCGTATAACGACCGTGCAAAAGAAGCTAGGGCTCTTGGCTATAAAGCTATGCCTTATGGAGCATGAATAAGATTGATTTAATAATCTTTCAGAGCAAATATTCAAATATTACAAAGTGGTAAATAAAAAGGGAGACGAATTAATATGTCGTATTTCTATGACTTAAAACATATAGATAGGAAACAACTTGCACCTGGAGTAACAACTAAGCTTATATGGGGTGACAAAATAATGATAAGCCTTATTGAAATGGAGCCTTATTCCATTGTACCGGTACATTCTCATTTTCATGAGCAAGCAGGACTTTGTGTTCAAGGTGAGTTTGATTTTACTATCGGTGGTGAGACTAAAAGAATAGGCGTGAATAAAGGATGGATGATACCAGGCGGTATAGAGCATAGTGTTCAAAACTTAGGAGGATGGTCTTTGGCTTTAGATTTATTTAGCCCTCCTCGAGAAGAATATAAAAAATTGGTGGTTCAATATTTTGATGAGTTTTTGAAGCCACGTGAATAAAACATTAATAGAAAATTAACTGAAGCATAAGAATTTTGAATACTAATACTAAATTCATCATTCATATGCAGTCTAAATGGATGATTTTGATTGTTGCAGCTTTAGGCAACCTTGTCTTAACCGTTGATAGTGGCCTTATGCCTATAACCTATCCGGAACTCGCGACTGTGTTTAATACTGACACATCAACTATATTATGGATATCAGTAGCGTTTTGGGTTACTACAGTTGGCTTAGGCATGACTATAGGCTGGCTGGTTGATGTCAGGGATAAAAGAATCATATACACCTTGGGATTTGTTATATTTTCTTTGGCTTTAATGTTGGCGTCGCTTACATCATCGTTGTGGCAATTAATATTGGTGCGTATTTTTATGGGTGTAGGCTCTGCAATGATACTAGCAGGGGTTAATGCAATAATTGTTAATAATTTTCATGGTCATGAACGAGCTAAAGCAATTGGATTCGCCGGAGCAGTTGTTGGAATAGGATTGTCTGGAGGGCCAATCTTTGGAGGGTTTTTATTAGATTATTTAGATTGGAGATCTCTATTTTATAGCCGTATACCAATATCTATAGTAGCCGGGGTTTTATCTTGGTTAGTTTTACAAAAACAAGATGTTTCTGAAGAAAATCACCTAAAAGTAGAATGGATTGGAGTAGTGTCCTTATTTGCAGTTCTAGCATCGTTAATACTTATTTTTAATCGAGGCGCTCAAGACGGATGGAACTCCCCTGTTGTACTAATCATGGTTGTGGTGTTATTAATATCGCTGCCAGTTTTATTGCAGTATCAAAGGAGATCAAAAAGGCCGATATTAGACTTGCCTTTATTCAAAATTACAGGGTATGGTTTTGGCTTAATTATTTTAATGTGTCATTACATATCTCTCGGCGCTATTATGTTATTGGCATCATTCTTCTTTATCGATAATTTGGGTTTTTCGGCTACAAAAGCTGGAGTTTTTATAATGCTTTATTCTCTTATGAGAGTATTTATTGCTCCATTCACAGGATATATTCTTCGCTTTATTAGCCCATGGCACCTTTCTGCCGTTGGTCTTGGTTTGATATGTGCATCTTTAGTTTGGTTTAGTTTTTTATCTACATCGGGTTCAGAATCAAGTATATTCATCGCATTACTATTAATCGGTATAGGATCCGGTATTTATGAGCCACCGAATACTTTAACCATAATGAGCAGTGTGCCATCTGACAGATATGGCACCGCATCAGCTTCAATAGCTAGTGGCAGGCAGTTAGCTTTCGCTTTAGGTGTTGCAATGTGTGGAGCTATAAATGCGGGAAGAGAAAAACTATACAATTTAGGAGAAGTCGCCCAGTCCGACTACCTGTCAGTGAGTTTTTCGTATGCGTTGATAGCTTGTGCCATTTTTGCTGGCATCGGATTAGTGTTAAGTTTTATTGCAGCAAATCGAGATCGTCGTGCTATTAATAAGCCCTAAGCTTAAGATCCGAACCTAATATCTGCCAAAGGATCGTTGTAATCAACACCCTTTGTAGCCCAGAATATTGTTGCTATCTCATCAACCGATTCCACAAGCTTTTTAGCAGAATCAGAGCTTACACTTTGTTTGTTTGCACCTGCAAGTTTATTTGCATTCCAGAAAAGCTCATGTAAATTCGGATATTTATCTAAATGTTCGGGCTTAAAATAATCAGCCCATAGAATATTCAGTTCCTCTTTAACTTTTTGAGCATGCTCTTCTTTAACTTGTACGAACCTTACGACACTATTCGGCACATCAACGCTGCTCGGTCCGCCTTGGAAATCCACTGCCTCAAGTCTAACTGCCATTTTTAGTACTGTTTGTGCTGCAATCTTAGCTACGATGGGGTCATATATACCGCACGGTATATCACAATGCGCGTCAACATCTGCAACTAAAGATAAATTTTTGATTATCGATTGAAATTTCATCAAAATCGCCTCCTCAATATTTTTGTCTTTTTAAACCCTATCAGTAAAATTATATGCTGATCAATGCTTAAGTACTATTAAACTGAATTTATATTTATAAAGCCAATTAATCGTATAATTCACTTGTGTTAATAAGACTTTTTGCATTCGTATTTAGTAAATTGTTTATTGGAATAATTCGTATAAATAATTTCAGCATGGCTCCGAACTTGTCACCAGGAGAATATTTTTTATATGAAAAACAATCTGTTTTCATATCGAATTATATGCCAGGCGACGTTGTGGTCATACAAACTAGCCACTCGGATAAGAGGACAATCAAGAGGGTAATTGCAATCGAAACTGATTTGGTGCAGGTGAGGGGGCCATCGATTATTGTAAATGGTAAACATATACGGAAGTATGAAGACAATATCGAATCTTCAAATCAAACTATACAACAATGGAAGGTAGGATTGGGGGAATTATTTGTACTTGGAGATAACACTGAATTCAGTATTGACAGTCGTATATACGGGTCAATTAATGTCAATTTAGTGAAAGGTAGAGCTTGGTTTCGGTTATGGCCGCTCAACCGTATGGGCAAAAGTTTTAATTAGTTTTTGATAGCCACTTTGCCGCTTCTTTAGCATAATAGGTTATGATCATATCCGCACCAGCTCGTTTGATAGATGTTAGTATCTCTAATGCTATTCGCTTTTCGTCTATCCATCCGTTCTGAGCTGCTGCTTTAATCATGCTGTATTCCCCACTAACGTTATATGATGCGATAGGAAGCGAAAATCCATTTCTGGCTGCTGAAATGACATCTAAATAAGATAATGCAGGTTTTACCATGATAATGTCTGCTCCCTCTTCTACATCTAGTCGTATTTCCTCCATGGCTTCGCGAATGTTTGCTTTGTCTAATTGGTAACTTTGCCTGTCTCCATATGACGGCGCTGACATAGCAGCTTCTCTAAATGGACCATAAAATCCTGAAGCATATTTTGCTGAATATGCCATTATCAGTGAATCCACATATCCATTTTGATCTAATGATGACCTTATTGCTGATACCTGACCATCCATCATTGCTGATGGGGCAACTATATCTGATCCTGCCTCAACATGACTGGTCGAAATTTTTGCTAATATGTCCAGAGTTTTATCATTATTTACTGACCCATTTTCAGTGATACCGCAATGTCCATGGTCAGTGTATTCACACATACAAACGTCAGTTATAATCAAAATATCTGGTCTGGTCTTACGTATTTCTTTTATTGCTAATTGTATTATCCCATTGGGGTTATATGAGTTTGAGCCAACTGAGTCTTTCACTTCAGGGATGCCAAACAAAATGATTGCCTGTATTCCCAGATCACATATTTGATCGACCTCTTTTTTGAGATTGTCAATTGACACTCGATTTATACCTGGCATAGCTTCTATATTATCTTGAACTCTTTTACCATAAGTTACGAAAATGGGATAAATAAAATCATTAACAGATAGTGATGTTTCACGTGTAATCTTTCGAATCGCGGCATTATTTCTTTTTCTGCGCATGCGACGGTTTGGATATGTTGACATAAATCTTTACTCAGTGAAATGTGCTTTAATCGCTTCTACTAAACTTTCAATAGTACTTTCTTGGGCTAGTATATCGGATACTAGGCCTATTTTTTTAATTGCTGCTTCGGTAACTGGGCCTATGCAGGCTATGCTAACATCTTTGAGCTGATTGCTTCCACCTAGTGTTTCAATAAGACCATGAACGCTAGAAGAGCTGGTGAAAGTAGCTATATCTATACCATCTTGAAAGATTCCCAGTGATAACTCTTTAGATCTCTTTGGTATTATCGTCTCATATAAACTTATCTCTTCAACCTGCTTTCCCGCTGATCGTAGCTTGGCTGTGAAACCTTCAAGACCTAACTTAGATCTAGGTAGTAAAATATTTTGGTTTTGTACTACTTCTTTTATTAGTAATTTTCCAAGGGCCTCTGTATTAAACAGTTTTGGCATGATGACATTTTGTATTCCGTATTTTCCTAAACTTAATTTGGTGACGGGTCCGATAGCAGCAATTTTTATGTCATATAATTTTCTGGAATCAAAACCTAAGTTCAGCAATGATTCAAAAAATATATCCACGGCATTTGAACTAGTGAATACTATCCAAGAAAATTCATTTATATTCCTAATTTGATTCTGAAGTGTTTTGATGTTTGTAGGTACAATTTCTATTGTTGGCAGTTCAATTGGAATTGCACCTTCTTGAGCTAATAGTGATGATAGTTTAGATGCTTGAGTTCGTGTTCGAGTGACAAGGATACGTTTGCCAAACAAAGGCAAAGTTTCGAACCAGTTTAATTCTTTTCGTAAATTTACCACATCCCCAATAACTAGAGCCACAGGAGGTAATAATTCCTTAGCATCTGCCTTTCTTGATATATTTTCGATAGTTCCAGTAATAGTTGTTTGGTGAGGCTCTGAACCCCACCTGATTAGCGCTGATGGCGTGTCTGATCTAAGTCCTGCTTTTATTAACTTATTGGTAATTTGATTGAGTTTATTCCTACCCATAAGTACAACAATAGTTCCACCTGTATTACCTATGGCGTTCCAGTTAATATTTGAATTTAGTTTGCTAATATCCTCATTTCCAGAGACGAAAGTGACACTAGATGCAACCCTTCGGTGTGTTACTGGTATTCCTGCGTATGAGGGTGCTGCTATTGCTGAAGTAACTCCTGGGACCACTTGAAAAGGTATATTATTCTTTCGTAATATTTCGGATTCTTCTCCACCTCTTCCAAACAGGAAAGGATCACCACCCTTAAGTCTTATTACTTTCTTACCCATTTTTGCTTTTTCGATGATGATTTGATGTATCTTCTCTTGTTGTATATTTGCCGAGTTGGAATCTTTACCTACATCAATGATTTCAGCGTTTTGTTTCGTGAAATCTAAAATACGAGGGTTTATTAGTCGATCATGAATAACAAAGTCAGCTTCTTTAAGTAATCTTAGTCCTTTAAGAGTGAGTAACTCTGGATCGCCGGGGCCACAACCTACCAGATATACCTCTCCATAAGATTTTTTCATAATCAGAATCCTTATATGTTCAATGCGCCGATGCCTATAAGCTTGTCAGCTAAATCAGAACCGGTTTGTTCTGGGGTATTTATATTGCCATATATTGTTTCTTTACATTGCTTTTTCCCGTCATATGACGAAACCAACCCAGTAATTTTGATTAGGTTTTTATTTATTTCAGCGTATGAAGCATGTGGAGAGTTACAGTTTCCGCCAAGAGCTCGCATAAATGAGCGTTCAGCTGTTACACATACAAATGTTGCGAAGTGATTCACTTTTGAAACTATTTTGCTTGTGTATTCATCTTCCATGCGTGTTTGGATTGCAATAGCGCCTTGTCCGGCATCTGGAATAAATGTTTCTATATCTAAAAACTGATCAACAATTTCAATCATTCTTAATCTTTCAAGCCCAGCAGCTGCAATTATAATGCCATCATAACCTTTGCCAATTTTTTTTACCCGAGTGTCTACATTGCCTCTAATAGACTTAACTACTAGTTGTGGTCTATTGACACTGATAAAAGCTGATCTTCTCGGACTACTGGTACCAATAATTGCGCCATCAGGTATTGCAGTGAGGGGTAACTTCCATTTATTTACAATAGTGTCGCGAGGATCAGCTCGTTTTAACATCGCGGATATACGTAGTTCAGGATGGCTATTTGGCGGTATGTCTTTAGCACTATGGACCGCAACGTCAATGCGCTTTGAAATCAGAGCTTGTTCGATTTCTCTGACAAACATACCTCGGTTCATTTCAGACAGCGGTATATCCTTCTTAATATCTCCCTCTGTTTTTATTGGGATCATTGAAATCTTTACTTCTGGTGAATGCTTAGACAAAATTGATATAAACTCATCCACTTGAGCAGTAGCTAGTTGGCTTGAACGGGTGCCTACTCTAAGGGTTTGATCCTTAGTATTAGATAAATTCATAAGGATAATTATAGTGTACGTATTTTGTATCAGGACATATCTGCCAGCATTTGGCAAAATTCCGGAGCACAATTACAGGATGTTCCCTTCAGTAAATTTTTCATAAGAGTTTTTCTAGCCTGATCTTTTTTGCCTTCTTGCACTAAATCTACTAATTCATCAGTAATACAGGCTTGAAAATGGTCAAGATTAAGTTTGATTTTTTTGTCCATTAGTTCTTTTCGGGTATCCGATAATATTTCTGTAAGATCAGCAAATTCCATAATGGAGTGGGTGTTATTTATTGGACTTGTACCAGACAGTACCTCTCTAAATTTACGTGCTAGAGCTGGACTAGTTCCTGAGGTAGATATTGCTACAGTGACATCACCACGCCTAACTATGGCAGGAGTAATAAAAGTACACAAATTAGTAACATCTTCGACGTTGCATACTATATTTCTTTCAGATGCTTCTCGATTTACTGCATGATTTATTGACGAATCTGAAGTGTCCATAACTATTACCATAAATGCATCTTTAAGGTCTCCATGTTTATAAGATCGATTTATTATGGAGATTTGATTTTTATTAGCAAGTTTGCAGAGCTCATTCACAGGGTTACTAGCAATTACAACAATTTGAGTTTGAGTTTCTATCAGAGACAATACTTTTTTGACAGTTTTTTCTCCGCCTCCGATTATTACTGTTTTACGGTCTTTTAAGTCAAGATATATAGGATAATATACATGTCGTTTTGGTTTTTTCATGGTAGTCGTGCTGGGTGCCTTTGAGCTAAATAGTCATGGTGTATGCAACAGCTGTTAGCAATGATACAGTAACATGGTATTTACGGCCGGTCAACGCCTATGTATAGCGCTGAATCACGTATAACGGCTGATTAAAATATTAGGCATTGAATGAACTATGAAAGGTCATAAAGAATCGAGTATTAATGAAAGAAAGGCTCTTCTTTTTCGCAGTTTGCGTAAAGAAGTGCACGATGATCGCATTTTAAATACAATGATGAGCGTTCCAAGGGAGAACTTCATAGATTCCAATTCACGTAATCAAGCTTATGATGATGTTGCGCTACCCATCGAATACGGCCAAACGATATCACAACCACTGATGGTTGCCATAATGGTTTCAGCGTTAATGCTGGGTCGATCAGATAATGTTCTTGAAATAGGTACTGGAAGCGGTTATCAAACTGCTATTTTATCGCGTTTATCGCGTAATGTAGATTCAATAGATAGGGTTCCTGAATTGATATCAAAAGCATCTATTAAATTACAAGAACTTAATTGTAACAATGTTAATCTTATGCCGGCAGGATCAGATTTGGGATGTAAAGAAAGAGGGCCTTATGATGCCATTATTGTATCGGCTGCAGCTCCTAAATTACCTAATATTCTTCTTGACCAATTGAAAAGTGACGGTAGATTGGTAATCCCGGTTGGCTCACAAGATTCACAAGAATTGATGAGAGTTATTAGAAACGTGGAAGATTATTCAATTCACGTGTTAACAAGTTGTAAATTTGTGCCACTTATAGGTAAAGACGCTTGGTCTTTAGAGGATTTAAGACCTGGAAGTTGATTATGTGTAATCGATAACTAATGTTTAATTACAACGTTATAAATTTTTTAACTCGTAGTGAGTGGTAAGGTAAGTGGAGAAATTATTCTAAAAATAATATGGTGTTAAATATGGATTATGAAACAATAATTGGACTCGAAGTGCATTCTCAGCTGAATACTGATAGCAAGATGTTTTGCAGCTGCATGTCCACATATCAGGAGATGGAGCCAAATACGACTATTTGTCCTGTATGCGTCGGTATGCCCGGCACACTTCCAATACCTAATACTTCTGCTATCAAGCATGTAATTCGCACTGGACTCGCCTTAGAATGTGATATATCTACTGAAAGTAAATTTGACAGAAAAAATTATCCCTACCCTGACTTAATGAAGGGGTATCAGATTTCTCAGTTTGACAAGCCGATCGCATCTAATGGATATTTGATGATTGAAGGTTCAGATGGAGTGACTAAAGTTAGAGTTAATAGAGTTCACTTAGAAGAAGATGTCGCTAAATTAATGCATCGATCAGAAATGGATGAGTCTTATAGTCTTCTTGACATCAATAGGTCTGGGGTTCCATTAATGGAAATTGTAACCGAGCCAGATTTACGTTCACCTGATGAAGCACGCGATTATTTAACTACTCTTAGGTCAATACTTAGATATTTGGAAGTTAGCACAGCAAACATGGAAGAGGGTAGTTTCAGGTGCGATGCGAATATAAGTATCAGGAGGTTTGGTGATGCCGAATTAGGTCCTAAGGTCGAGATCAAAAATATGAATAGCTTTCGTGCTGTTCATAAAGCTTTAACTTTTGAACAAAAACGCCAGGTAAATTGTAAAACTACTGGGGAACGAATAGTGCAAGAAACTAGAGGTTGGTCTGACCAAGAAGGTAAAACGTTTTCTCAGAGAAGTAAAGAGCAGGCGCATGATTACAGATATTTTCCAGAGCCTGATATACCACCTTTCCACATTGATAGATCGGAAGTTGTAGAGTTGAAAAAATCTTTGCCCGAACTTCCTCAGGAACGACGAAACAGGTTTAAAGAATCCTATAAACTTTCTGATAAAGAAGCAGAACAATTGACTCTGTCAAAGGAAATGGCTGATTACTTCGAGACTGTGGTGTCTGCGGGTTCCGACAATAAAGAAATATTGCAATCTAGTGCTAAGGTTGCGAGTAATTGGTTGCTTGGAGAAATGACTAGATTACTCAACGAAAAAGCTCAAGATATTTCTTCAGTTCTGATCCCTCCTGCGGACTTAATTGAATTGCAATCTATGGTCGATTCAAAAACATTAAGCTCTACAATGGCTAAAGAAGTTTTTGAATCCATGTTTAATACCGGAATGACTCCAGCCAAAATTGTACAAAAGTCAGGTATGCGGCAAATAAGTGACGAGACCACGCTGGAAGCTTTAGTCGAAGACGCTATTCAAATTAATCAAAAAGCGGTGGAAGACTTTTTAAATGGTAAAGAAACTGCAGTGAGGTTTTTAGTTGGGCAAGTAATGAAGTTGGCTAGAGGTAAAGCAAATCCACAGTTAGCTGAAGAACTTGTTGTAAAACGATTAAAAAACTTGTGATGAACTATCTGTCTTAATAAATTCGGTAACACAGTGTATTCAATTTGAGATTATTACAACTTCTAATTAAGGAAAATATACAGATTTGGTCCTTAGGCATCGGAGTGAAACGATGGCTGCTAATTGGTGCTGGAGGTATTTTTATAATTTCTATGGGACTCGCTTGGGTCTTTGGTCGACTATTAGATTTGAGGCCACCACAAGTTTTGCCTGTTACCTTCGAGGCCACGATTCTGATTATTGTAGGTGTGTTTCTGTTGTCAGTTTGCTTATATGGACTATATAAATCGTTAGGAAAATTAATGTTTGAATCAAGAAATATACACCACTTGATGACAAATTTGAAATCCAGAAAAACTACTAGCAGAGGTCCAAAGATAGTAGTTGTCGGCGGTGGAACAGGGTTGTCAGTACTCCTTCGCGGCTTGAAAAATCATACTGACAATATAACTGCTATTGTTACTGTGGCTGATGACGGAGGAAGCTCAGGCCGGTTAAGGAAAGAGATGGACATTTTACCACCAGGAGATTTCAGGAATTGTATAGTTGCATTATCCGATGCCGAAAAAACCGTTACTGATCTGTTTCAGTACCGTTTTAATAAAGGCCAAGGACTTGAAGGGCATAGTTTTGGTAATCTTTTCATTGTGGCAATGATGGAAGTGACAGGTAGTTTTGATGCTGCTCTTGCAGAAGCAGGGAAGGTCTTGGCTGTTAGGGGAAGCCTTGTCCCAGCGACTACGGAAAATATAAGCCTAATAGCAAATCTTGCTGACGGCACAATGATCTCAGGTGAATCTGAAATTTCAAAACCTTCTCTGCCTATTGATAATGTTTATATAGAACCGAAAAATCCCATGGTGCATCCCGAAGCTAAAGCCGCTATTTTAGATGCTGACGTTGTTGTATTAGGCCCGGGCAGTTTATTTACTAGTGTTTTGCCTAATTTGATGGTTCCAGGCATCAAGGATGCAATTAATGAATCAAACGCTATTAAAATATATATTTGTAACGTGGCAACCCAGGTTGGAGAGACTGATGGATACAACGCTGCTGATCATATTATTGCCCTTCAAAATCACACTTATGATGAGATTATCGATTTTGCCCTTGTAAACTCCACAAATATTGATCTGGGTAATAGGTATGCAGGAGAACCCGTAATTGATGATGGCACCAATTTACGGCATGCTAAAATAATAAAAGCTGCAATAGCGGATGTTAAACATCCTGTCAGACACACCTCTGAAGGGCTCGCTAGAGAGGTGTTATCCTTGTATCATAATAGTGATGTAAATAAGATATAGATAAATAATATTAACTATGAATGCCTTAAACGTAATCCAAATAATTATCGCCTTACTTTTAGTTATTGTAATTTTAATGCAAGTTAAAGGTCAGGGATCAGGCTTGTTCGGATCAGCAGAATCATCTTTCCGTACTCGAAGAGGTTTTGAGAAAAGTCTTTTTCAGTTCACAATTTTATTGGTATGTGTTTTTTTGATTACCTCAATATTAAGCGTTCGATTATTTTAATTACTTAGTCTCACAAATTTAAAATTCCACATACTTATGCAATTTGTAATTAAAATATGTCTTAGTTTATGAGGGCCTATTCCAGGTGGTTTTATCTACTCCATCTTCTATGTGTACTCCTAAATCTAGAAGTCCATCTCGAATTTTATCTGCAAGCTCATACTGATTAGCTTCTCTTAGTGAAAGCCTCACTTCAATTAGCAAGTCTATAAAACTGTCTGACGCAGTATTACTTTCTTTGTCCGACAAGGTCAAACCAAGAACACCAGTAATATTTTTAAGCGTATTTTGGGCATCGGTAATTGAGTTTCCATTTCTATGATGTTTGTATATCTCTCGTACAAGATCAAAAATAACTGCAAGGGCTTTAGGAGTGTTTAAGTCATCATCCATAGCAGATTCAAAGTTATTCACATATGAGTTTGTATCAATTTTTGAATCAGTTTCTTGTCCCATCAATTTAAGAGCGTTTTTTATACGTTGTATTGCATTTTCTTGAGCCAATACAGCATCTTCATTGTATGTTATTGGGCTTCTGTAGTGAGCGCTTATAAATAATAGTCTAAGAGCATCGGCAGAGTGAGTATTCAACGCTTGGCCGATTGTAACCATGTTGCCTAAAGATTTGCTCATTTTATCTTCACCAAGCCTGACTAATCCATTATGCATCCAAACTTTAGCAAAAGGCTTGTGACCTGAGAATGATTCTGATTGTGCGATCTCATTTTCATGATGAGGAAATATTAAATCTTGTCCCCCTCCATGAATATCAATAGATTCACCTAAATATTCTAAAGCCATAGCGCTGCATTCAATATGCCAGCCAGGACGTCCAAGGCCCCAAGGGCTTTGCCACGCGGGTTCTCCTGGTTTTTGCGATTTCCACAAGGCAAAATCTAATGCATCTTCTTTATGATCAGCAATCGCAACTCTAGCTCCAGATTTAAGTTTTTCAATGTCGCGATCACTTAACTTTCCATAATCTGGATTTGATCTAACGCGAAAATAGACATCTCCATTCACTTCGTATGCAGATTCATTTTCAATTAGTCCTGATATCATATTTACGATATTTTCTATTTCGCCTGTTGCTCTCGGATATGAATCAGCTCTGAGGACACCTAACATATCCATTTCTGTTAGATAGCTGGATATGTTAGATTCAGCTAGTTCTGATACTGAAATACCTTGTTTATTAGCACCATCAATCATTTTGTCATCTATATCTGTGAAATTCTCAACATGAACCACATCGAGTCCTTTATGAATAAGGTATCTTTTGAAAACGTCAAATACCACAGATCTCATGGCATGACCCACATGTGCAGGGGAATAAGGAGTAATTCCGCAGACATACATTGATACTTTATTTCCAGAAACTTTAAGTAGCTCGGTTTTCCCTGTTAATGTATTGTGTATTTTCATTTTTGTTAGGTCGCTATTAAATTAGCCCAGTTTTTCGACTGTCGCAACTGCTAATCCTCCAATTCCTTTCTCTTCTCCAATAAATCCAAGCTTATCTGTTGTTGTTGCTTTTAAATTCACACATGAACTTTCTATACTAATTGATTTCGAAATTCGACATTTCATATTCGGTATATGTGGACTCAAAACCGGTTCCTGAGCAAGAATTGTAGCATCCACATAAATTGTCTTCCATCCAGCGTCTGCTAATTTGCCTACAGTTGCCTCAATTAAAGTGATAGAAGATGCGTTGTTATATTTCAGGTCATTTGCAGGAAAATGCAAACCAATATCCCCCAATCCTGATGCTCCCAGCATTGCATCAATTATTGCATGAATTAGAACATCTCCATCAGAGTTGCCGTCGAGTCCATATTTGTGCGGTATATCGATTCCACCTAATATAAGCTTGCGACCAGTTACGAGGGGATGCACATCAATTCCGATTCCAGTTCTATAATTCATCTTCACACACGTTTACCTCAGCCATTCATCAATATCTCAAGAAGACGTATATCTTCTTTGGTTGTAACTTTGATGTTACTGTATTCGCTTTGGAACACAGACACTTTTTCTCCTAATGCTTCCATCATAGAAGCATCGTCAGTAACATTCTCTTTGACTTTTTCATGTGCATATTGCAAAGCCTTCGTTTCAAATACTTGAGGCGTTTGTACTGCCCAGAGGTGTTGCCGATCAGGAGTTTTGGTTACGTTAAGAGATTTATCTACTATTTTGATTGTGTCTTTAACAGGGACAGCAGCAACAGCTGAACCATTGACAGAGGCATGGTTTAAGCTGTGTGAAATAATTTCAGGCGTTATGCATGGCCTAGCACCATCATGGATTACTGTCCAATGAGAATCATGTATTTTTGATAGCCCCATTCTTACAGAGTCTTGACGCCGTTTGCCTCCCACCACTAATGAGGTGATCTTGGACCAATTCTCTGATTTGAACAATAGATCTGATTTTTCTAAGTTTTCGGGAGATACTACGACTATTATTGCATTGATATCTAAACAATCTTCCATCGCCTGAATTGAGTAAGATATGATTGGACGCCCCAATAGAGGTGCAAAAATTTTATCTACACCATTCATTCGAACAGAAGATCCTGCTGCTATAATTAAACCAGTTGCGTGTGCTGTCATTTCCCTTAATTTATTTTAATATCAAAATCGTAAAACGAGTAATTACTTTATAGTTTTCTATTTTGATAAGACTTGATTATTAATAGGTATATCATACATACATGTCAATAATGGTGTAATGTTTTAGATTTGAAAGACATATAAGCGAATTAACATCAATGGAGTTTTCACAAATACAGTCTTTTGTAGAAGCAGAGAGACGCGGTAGTTTCCGAAAAGCTGCCAAGAGTCTTTATGTTTCACAATCAGCGGTCAGTAATCGGATTAAATTATTAGAAATTGAACTCGGAGCTGAGTTATTTCAAAGATTCAGAAACGGAGTGATTTTAACTGAAGCAGGTAGAGCATTCCTGCCTTATGCTACCAGGGCGCTCTATGCTTTGAATGAAGCGAAACAAGTGGTTCCAACCAATCGTACATCGGGAAGGAATTTAATTACAATCGCATCAACACGAGTTTTGGGCACTTATACTTTACCTACTATACTTAATTGTTTGAAAAACGAATATCCGGATTTCAGGGCTCATGTAAATATCGTTAGGTCTAAAGAAGTCGTAGATTTGGTTGCTAATAAGCAAGTCCATATTGGTTTGTCTAGAGGATTGGTTCACCCTGATGTGGATACGAGACGACTGTTTGATGAGGATTTGGTTTTAATTACACATCCTTCACATCGATTTGCCAATATGGGTGGTGTTGATATAAATGATGTCGCGAAAGAGCCCTTAATTTTATACAGCGCGGAATCGTCATATTTTTTGTTAATCGAAGAAGTGTGCAATCAGGCTGGAATCACTCCTAATATAGAGATAAGAGTTGACAGCGTAGATTCTATAAAAAGTATGGTTGAGTTAGGGCTAGGAATATCCTTCGTTCCACGGTCTTCTATTCAAAAAGAAGTTAAAATGGGAGTTTTAAGCTTAGTGCAATTAGGGCCAAGTTCCAGAGTTTTAATTTCAAATTGTGTTTTAGTAAATAGGAATGAAAAATCTAATCCAAGTGTAAAAGTTATGCTATCTGTTCTTGAGTATCTGTACTCTAAATGGCCAACAAAACCTTAATTTGATATTCGCTGATTCAATGATATTATCTTGTATCTCTATAGTGTGAATAATTATGACGAAAAATTATTGGATGTTTGCTACGACCCAAGAGAATTTCTTAATCTCCTCCCAAAGAGGTTTGGATATCCATGGATTTGGAAAGAAATATAAAAAACGCACGGAACGGATGAATACTGGTGATGAAGTAATATATTATCTTCGAGATAAGATGCAGTGGTGCGCGATTAGCGAGATTGAAACCTCAGCGTTTGAAGACAATAGTCCAATTTGGATATCGCGTACTAGGGGAGAGGACTTTAGATATAGGGTGTATATGAAGCCTAGGGTTATATTAAATGAAGAACAATATGTGGATGCATCTTTAGTTGCACCTACGTTAGACTATTTAAAGCGCTGGCCTCTTGAGCTATGGCAACTCGCATTCATTGAGGATTTACACTTATTGCCGCAAACTGATTTCCGATTCATTGAAGGAGAGATCAACCGGTCTAACAGCATCTAGGGAAATAATAATTGATCCCTTGTAAAGCCTAATTGGTAATTAAGTCTTGAATTTCTTTACAGATAGATTGATACTCAGCATCTTGTATCACTGGCTCAAGTTCGCCCATTGGAACCTCTTGTCCAAGATCAACTATCGATTTACAGCTTCCGTATTCAGGTAATATTGGTAGGGCTTGAGGCTGTATCAATGGGTAAACTCTTAGTAATGCAACTATAGCAGGCTTGCGTGGTTTCCAGTTAATTCTTTTGTCTGTGTATGCTTCATTCCATAAGTGAAATTTTGAGATCCTATTTATGACTTCAGTCGATTGAATTTCGAATTTATGTGTTATTTTGGCAAAAGCGGAAAGGTTAATGAGTCCGGGCACATCGTTTTCTTCGATAGTATCTGACAGATCAGTGTGGAACTCATTTTTAATTAATGATTCATTTTGATGCTCATAGGTGGGAAATAATAGAAACTCTGAATCTATAGATAACTCTGTTGTGAAGTCCTTATCTGCTTTATCAATACCACCTTTTCTAATAATCATTATTTGACGACCTTCTTTCAAGAGAAGGCAAGCAGTAGCCCATTCTTTTAATGCAAATGAACTTGATGGTGGTAGAAGGGAAATCATAATTTTGTATCTTTGCTAAGGTGTATTCTTCTTATAAATTGAAAAATAATCAAACGTTATTTTAACTCATAGAAACTATAATTAGCTATTATTTGGGACTAAAATAATTAATGTAAAAATTAACCAACGGAATTTAAACAAGTTGAAACGATCAAAACAAAATAATAGACAAAAAGAACCACAAGAGCAATTGAATATAACTTCAATTGTACTAAGAACAGCTTTTTTGGATGGCAGCATTTATAAATCCATAACCGGGCAGCCAAAAATACTGTTATTGGCATTCATTTTAGTTTGTATCACTGGCATTGGTTTCGGGTATGGCCTCAATAACCAACCCTTCGACGCCACAACACCGGATGTTTTATCGTTTATGGGAGATGAACGCTTTGCAATAGTGACTAGAATGGGAGCTATTATTTTGAGTTGGAACATTTGGGCGATACTAGCATGGTTATCGACAAAATGGGCTTTTAAGGGTAAAGGTTCCATTATTGATATGTTCAGGTCTATTGGAATCGCCTATGCTCCTGGGATACTGTTTTTTGGCGGTCAAATTGGTGTGCCTGCGCTCAATGGGACTTGGGGAGAAGGGTTATTGATGTTTGCAAAACTATGGGTGTTTGCTGTTGGGGTTCAGGCCGTTAAAGAAACCGCAGGTTTCAGAAAGATGTATGGTTATATACCTGGAATTTTGACTGGAATAATATGCTGGTTTTTGTTTTTTGTGGTCGTTCCTTAGAAATCAATAATAGATATACGATGAAAACTTTTTTTATTGATATCAATCATGTTCCGGAATAGTGAAACACGCTATCAAAATGATGTTTTAGTTTGATTGGATTTTTAAGCATTTGCAAAGTATTGTGAGAGGTAATAGAAGCAACTTCTTCAATATCAATATTTTTTATACAACTAATTTCATTTGCTACGTCAAGTGTATGTCGGGGCTCTGTCCAGTTTTCTCTGTACTTTTTAAAAGGCTGTGGAAATGAATCTGTTTCTATAAGGATGCGGTTAATTGGAATATTTAACGTCACTTCTTGTAGTTCATCAATTCGACTCAAAGGTCTTCCTAAAGAAACATAAAAACCTAGATCAATAAGTTGATTTGCTATGATTTGATCTGCCTGAAAATAGTGCATAGCCCCACCCACTTCAAAAGCACGTTCCTCTTTTAGAACTCTAATGGTGTCTTCATACGCCCCTCTGCAATGAAAAACTATAGGTAGTGACAGTTCGCGAGCTATTCCGATTTGTCTACGGAATGCTTTATATTGAACGGCTCTATCCGGGCTATTCTCTCTGAATTCTAAGCCAATTTCGCTGATCATAATGACTTCATCGTTACTGGCTAATTCTAGTATTTGCGTTGTTGTCTTTTCACTAAAACTTTCGTTAAGTTCATTTGGGTGAATTCCTACTCCAGGAAATACATGATCGTATGATTTAGATAAATTTATTGCGTTTGCTGAGGATTCTATTGTTGTTCCAGCAGTGATAATTGCAGCAACATTTGCAAGCTTTGCGCGATGTATAATTTCGGATATTTCTGTTTCTTCGAAGTCATGTAAATGTGTATGACAGTCTATTAATTTCATATCAATTTATGCTCATCCTGTATATGATTCTAATTGATTATGCACATAATTATTTTAAATATAAGGCAATATTTTGATTAGAGGTTTACGATTTAAACAAATCGATTCTATTGCGTTGCTATTGATTGTGTGTGTAATGCTTCTTGCATGCTCAAACAAGAATATCAATTTAATCAACAGTATTCCAACCGCAGAAAGTGACTTGAATACAGCCTCTAGTACTCATGAAGATTTTATTGAATCCGATTCAGAGTTTGATTCATTCAATGAATCCACAATACAAGATGAAACGTTACAATCGGAATCGCCGGAGATTGATAACAACAGATCTGATAATGCAGATTTGATAGAAGATAATTTTGTTGACCAGACAAATTCGGAAATTATTTTGGCTGTGGATGAATCTGATCTTGAGGATAATCCAGTGTATGGTGGCACCTTAAAATTTTCTACGGAATATACTAATTATGAATCCAGTTACAAAGATGTCCATCTTCAATTTTCACCAACACTCTCTAGTCTTGGGCCTGGAGTTATATATAGCCGAATATTTAAATTCAATACAGGTCCAGAAGTTAGGCAACCAGGTTTAAATATCGAATGTGATCTTTGCGAGGCCTGGAAAATGATCTCACCTACTAAATTTCAATTTAGGCTTAAAGACGGAGTAAGATGGCATAATACTGACTCATTAACAGGAGAAATTTTAAAATCTCAACACATTGTGGAAAGCATAGATCTCCAAATGAATGGGCCAAATTCTATTTTACTTGGTTCAATCAGCGATATTTCTGTAGTTAATGATTTAGAGTTTAATATAAATTTAAAAATCCCCGATGCTGATTTCATGTTTGGTTTAGCAGATGCTAGATCGCGAATAATTAATACAAAGCCAATGAATTCTCTCCAGGCTACAAGTTCAGGGACCGGGCCTTGGAAAATCCGTACTGACGGTAATAAAGGGGTTTACAAATTCGAGAAACATCCGCTCTATTTTGAAGAAAATTTGCCTTATGCTGACAACTTGAATTTGTACATGATACCTGATGAAGTTACTAGGCAAACAGCATTTGTTGTGGGAAGCCTTGATGCTATTCATTTAAACAATTCTCAACTTCGGGACTATGAAGCGCAATTTGAGGAAAGAGATTATATGCTTGTGCCTGAAACAGGTTTAGGGGTTGAGCTTTCTTTAAATATCAGTCGATCTCCTTTTAACGATATCAATGTGCGTAAAGCTTTTTATTTAGCTTCCGAACCGTCTGCATATATAAATGAAATATGGTCTGGAGCAGGATATATTTCACTTGGCATGCCTTTAATTGATAATGAATGGTTTACAGAGTTGCAAGACCCGTCAAAATATTTTTCTAATCCAGAGCGATCTAAAATCCTATTGCAAGACTTAGAAGTTGATCCTTTTACTATTAAGGTTGCTCAGTTTGGAGCAGGTTACATTGAATATGCCAAAAGGCTAGAAGAAGACTTAATTAGTGTTGGGTTTCAACCGACAATCGAGGAAGTTAGTCGAGTAGATTATGTAGACAATGTCTGGATGAAAGCGGATTATGATGTTTTTATAGGACCGGCACCATATGTAAATTCACCTAATATATATCTGTTTTCGATTGTCCATTCGCAAGGATTATGGAGTCACGGCAACCCTTTAAGCAAGCAACTTGATTTATTGATCGAGAATCAATCTGGGGAATATGACAATTCGAAACGTATGCTACAACATATAGAAATTCAAGATTTGCTTTGGGAATCTTATACAAGATTTATGCCAATTACAGTCGAATCCACTTGGTTAGTAAATGAGTGGCTTGAGAACTTTTACCCGACTTTGGCTGGGTTTGAATACAACTATTTAAGTGAAACCTGGCTAGATATGCAGCCCTGAAACTGCATCCTCAAATGCTTGAGTGCATAAAAGGGCGCATTTTATTCTTATAGGGAATTCTTTGACACTTTCCATTACTGCTAGCGACCCAAGTATCCTTTTTGGTTGATGGTCTGGAATCTTACTGTTCATCAGGGATTTATATGTGTCTATTAGAAGAGTACCTTTATTAGGGTCTAAATCCTTTATTTCTACAGCCATTAAGGATGATGAGGCAATATTAATAGAGCAACCTTTACTATCAATATGAATATCATTTATGATTCCATCTCTAAATGATAAATTCACTCTAACTTCATCGCCGCAAAATTGATTTATGGCATATCCAGATGAATCTATGGTTTTTAACTGAGACGTGAATTCGGGAGTTTTTGCGTGCTTCAGAATTTCTTTATGGTAGAGTTCGTGCATATGAGACTCTTATTTGATATTACTTTTTCCCAGTTGAAAAATATCTAAGAGTGTGTTCAATTGCATCGACTAATCGGTCAATTTCATCGAATGTATTATATATGTAAAAACTTGCCCTGGCTGTAGCGGATATCCCCAAGGAACGCATTAATGGCATCGTACAATGATGTCCTGTCCTTATAGCGATACCTTCTTGATCTAATATTGTGCCAATATCGTGAGGGTGAACATATTCTGAATGGAATGGCAAGATGCCTCCTCGAATACTGGTATCAGTCGGCCCATAAACGTCTAATTCTTCGAACTGATTAAATTTCTGCAATGCATAATCAGTTAGTTCTATTTCGTGGGCTCTAATATTATCCATTCCAATTTCTGTTAAATAATCTATTGCCGCACCTAATCCAATGGCATCAGCTACATTCGGTGTACCTGCCTCGAATTTATTTGGAATTGAATTCCATGTTGCTTTATCATTCCAGACTTCAAGTACCATATCTCCACCACGCATAAACGGTTCCATTGATTCAAGTATTTCTTGTTTTGCGTACAGTACTCCTATCCCCATTGGTGCCAGCATTTTGTGTCCTGAAAAAGCCAGGAAGTCACAATCTAAATCAATAACGTTAACCGGCATGTGAGGCACGCTTTGAGCTCCATCAATGAGTATTTTCGCGCCAACCTCATGAGCTTTACGTGCAATTTCTTTAACTGGGTTGATTGAACCAACTGAATTAGATGCATGACAAATAGATACTAACTTAACTTTTTCATCTATTGAATCGGCTAATGATTCCATGTCTAAAGTTTGATTCTCAGTTAGAGGGACAACTCTTAATTCTGCTTTTTGCCTAGTCGCAACCAATTGCCACGTTACAAGGTTTGAGTGATGTTCCATTTGGCTTACAACAATTGCATCTCCGGCACCAATGTTTTTAAATCCCCAGCTGAATGCAACCAGGTTTATAGCTTCAGTGGCTCCTCTAGTCCATACAACAGTATTTGGGTCAGTAGCACCTAAGAAATTCGATACCTTACCTCGAGCTGATTCGTATAAATCAGTGGCTTCCATGCTCAGGGTATGGACACCCCGGTGTACATTCGAATTGTAATTCTCATAATAGTCTACTAAACATTGGATAACATCTCTGGGTTTTTGAGAGCTTGATGCATTATCCAGATAGGCCAGATTATTCCCGTTAATTGTTCTGTCTAGAATAGGGAAATCCTGACGTATTTTATTTACGTCGAAAACTTTAGACATTTCTTTAAATATCCACCTCAACAATTCCTTTGATTATACGTAATGGAAACGTGTCGATGGGTGTCACAGCTGGTCCACTACATACTTGTCCAGTTCGTAGATCAAATCTAGCTCCATGAGCATTGCATTCAATTTCATAACCTTCTAATTCGCCCTCATGTAAGTATGCTTCAGCATGTGAACATATATCGTCAATCGCTTTCAATTCGCCGTTAATTTTGAAGACAGATATCCAGCGGTCTTTAACTTCATACATCTTACCCGATCCTTCTGGAATATCAGATACTTTGCCCAGTTTAACAAATGCCATGATTGTTTCCTTATATTTAAATCTAACGAGATTATGCGCTTACTAATTATTTTCCACAAAGTCGTACTAATGAGTAAATTATGAACTGAACTATATAGATTACTATTTTATTCGGTTTTGACGGTATTCGTATCTCTTTTTAAAGCTGCTATTAAAGTATGCCAGCCGAGCAATGCGCATTTAATCCTGGTAGGGTAGTTTGCAACGCCCGACAATACTTCAAGGTCTCCCAAATTGTTATAGTTATCCAATGACACATTTTTATTCGTGACCATAGAGTGAAAATCTGCAAATATTTTGTTGGCTTGATTTACAGATTGTCCTTCTACAGCTTCAGTCATCATTGAAGCAGATGCTAATGATATAGCGCATCCTTTACCATGAAACCCAATGTCAGATATTATTTCTATATCATTGCCTTCTCGGTTCAATATTAGATCGACATCAACTATGTCTCCACAAAAAGGATTAAATCCATGAGCAGTGCTATCTGGATCATTTAATCGATTCATGTTTCTAGGATTAGATCCATGGTCCATGACTACTTCTTGGTATAAGTCATCTAATCCGGACCCTAACATATTGAGTTCCAGTCTATTAAATTAAACTCTCTCAACTGGTCCACCATAAACTTTTCCTTTACCAAATCCTTGGAATCTGAATTTAGGCATAGATATGTCAAAGTAATTTAAAAGATATTCCTTAAACTCTTTTAGTGTTATTGAATCTATTATCTCATTAGCGAAGCCTTGAATAAGAAAAGAGGTTGCTGTTTCCATATCCAATCCTCTTGCAAGCATATACATGATTTGATCATCTGGAATTGCGCCCGCAGTAGCTCCATGAGCAGCTTGAATATCATCAGCATAGATTTCCAGGCTAGGTTTTGTATTTACCCTAGCACCTTCGGATAATATTAAGTTTTTATCTCCCTGCAAAGCCTCAGATTTTTGAGCGATTTGTCGTATCAGGGTTTTCCCACTAAAAACTGCTCTGGAAGTATCTGCAAGAATGCCCTTAAAGTATTGATTACTATATGTATTTGGAGCTGCATGATCTACGTTTATATGATTGTCTATGTGTTCGTCGCCTTCTGTAAAGTATAAACCACGTATATCACAACTTGCACCAGCGTCATTCAATCGAACTAAAAGGTCATTTCTTCCGACTTTTGATCCTTTTGAATATGAAACAGTTTTAAAAGATGAATCAGCTTTTTGATCCACTACTGTTGAGCCAATATGAAACCCAGATGGGCTTTCATGAAGGTATCTGTAGTGGTTGAGCTGAGCGCCTTCACCAACCGCAATTTCAGTCACGGCATTGGTGAATTGAGAATCTGAATTGATAGAAATATAACTCTCGATTATTGAAGCAGAGCTATTACTTTCCAAGATAATAAGTGTTCTCGGATATGTTACCCGAGGGGCACTATTACCAGTACTTATGTGGACTATATTGATTGGAGCAGCACATTGGTAGTTATTTGAGACTAATATTTCAGCTCCATCGTTTATGAATGCGGTATTTATCGCGATAAAACCATTAGACTTTACATCGGCATGAGTACCCAAAGAACAGTTGGGATCTTTATCTCTCAATGCTTTGATTACGATTCCTGCATCGAGAGTTCTAGAAAGTACTCTATTATAGATTCCGTTGACTAATGTTATGGTGTTCCATTGGTCGTAATATGGAGTAACTTCGCTAATCATCTTTGAATTTAATTCAGCATCCTGACTCTTAAAATCAAAATCAAAATCCTGATTTGCAATAGGATTTACATTGGTAAACTTCCATGCTTCATTTCCTCTTTTGGCAGTGGGAAATCCAATTCTTCGGAACTCATTTATTGCTTCTGATCTTAAAGAATCATCTAATGGACTTGAGTTATTAGCTACCCACTCCTCAAATTCGGAATACTGTGTTAAGTATCTACTATATTTATTTTCTACCGCGAGCTCTTTTTGTTTCACGATTTCCCTTTGCCACCATCTTTTTCGCTAGCCACTTCTTTTACCCAGTCATATCCTTTTGACTCTAACTCTTTCGCGAGTTCAGGTCCTCCAGATTTTGCGATTTTACCGTTTATCAATACGTGAACATAATCCGGTTTTATGTAATTGAGCAGACGCTGATAGTGCGTAACGAGTATTACTGCATTATTTTTGCTACGATGCTGGTTTACTCCGTTTGCCACTGTTTTTAGTGCATCGATGTCTAACCCAGAGTCTGTTTCATCAAGAACTGCAAGATCAGGAGACAACATTAACATTTGTATCATTTCGGATCTCTTTTTTTCTCCGCCAGAAAACCCTTCATTGACCGACCTTCGCATCAAGTCCTCACTAATGTCCATACTAGCAGTTGTTTCTTTGAAAATTTTATCGAACTCTCGTGCCGTTAGTTCTTTTTGATTTGTGTATCGCAATTTCGCATCAAGTGCAGCCTTGATAAATTGCCAGCTACGAACGCCGGGCAGTTCCATAGGGTATTGAAAAGCCAGAAATATACCCTTCAAGGCTCTTTCGTCAGGCGGTAACGACAACAGATCCTCTTTTTTAAATTCTATTGTTCCTGAGCTAACTTCATAATCAGGTTGTCCTGCGAGAACATTGGCTAATGTACTTTTACCGCTGCCATTAGGTCCCATTATCGCGTGCACCTCACCTGCCTTTACTGAGAGGTTTATACCTTTTAGAATTTCTGTTTGATTTTCAGCTACTACTGCGTGAATGTCTTTGATTTCGAGCATAGATAGTTTTACTTTTAATATCCTTAATTATTTACGTGTTTTAATTTAACGAGTCAGGTGTTTTGCAACTGCGATATTCTAGCCTACAGCACCTTCTAGGCTAACTTTGAGTAATTGAGATGCTTCCATAGCGAATTCGAATGGTAGCTCTTTAAATATACCCCTGCAAAATCCGTTTATTATCATGTAATGAGCCTCTTCTTCGCTTAGACCTCTTTGCATTGCATAAAAGAGCTTATCATCGCTAACTTTTGAAGTGGACGCTTCATGTTCCATTCTGGCTGTCGGATTTCTTACCTCAATGTATGGAACTGTATGGGCTCCACAGTTGTCTCCTATTAACAACGAATCACATATGGTGAAATTAGTCGCATTTTCAGCCTTTGGCATGATTTGTACCATTCCTCGGTACGTATTTTGACCTTGACCTGCAGAAATACCTTTAGCTACGATCGTGCTTTTGGTATTTTTTCCTAAATGAATCATTTTGGTTCCTGTATCTGCTTGTTGTTTGTTGGCAACTAATGCTACAGAGTAAAATTCGCCCGTCGTATCATCGCCTTGCAAGATTACAGAAGGATATTTCCATGTAATTGCAGACCCGGTTTCTACTTGAGTCCAAGATATTTTTGATCTATCACCTAATGCTTTACCTCTTTTAGTCACGAAGTTATAAACTCCACCTTTACCTTCTTTGTCCCCTGGAAACCAGTTTTGCAAAGTGGAATACTTAATTTCAGCATCTTCAAGGGCAACTAATTCTACAACCGCTGCATGCAGTTGATGAGTTTTTCTCATTGGAGCGGTGCAGCCTTCTAAGTAACTTACATAACTTCCTTTGTCTGCAACTATTAAAGTTCTTTCAAATTGGCCTGATTCTTCTGTGTTTATCCTGAAGTAAGTCATTAGCTCAATAGGGCATCGTACTCCTTCTGGCACATATACAAATGATCCATCACTGAATACAGCAGAGTTCAAGGTTGCATAAAAGTTATCGGTATATGGAACTACCGATCCTAAGTACTTCTCGATCAATTCCGGATGCTTTTGCACTGCCTCACTTACAGAACAGAATATCACTCCCGCTTTTTCCAGAGTTTCTTTGTATGTTGTGGCTACTGATACAGAATCAAAAACAGCATCAACTGCTATATCAGATTTTTGCTCTTCTACCACTCCAGCAAGTTTTTTTTGCTCATGTAAAGGGATACCCAATTTATTGAATGCCTCTACTAATTCGGGATCTACTTCATCAAGGCTTTTAGGGCTATCTTTTTTGACTGGTGCAGAATAATAGTGCATGTCTTGGAAATCAATTTTTGGGTATTCAATCATTGCCCAGTCGGGTTCGTTCTCTGAGTCTAATAATTCCATAAAGTGATGGTAAGCTTTTAGGCGCCAATTCAGCATAAATTCTGGCTCGCCTTTTTTATGCGAAATAAACCTTACCGTTTCTTCTGTTAAACCCTTAGGTAATGTCTCTGACTCGATGTCTGTAGTAAACCCCCATTTATAGTCAGTTTTTATTTCAGAGGTTCTTGAAATTGTATTTGGATCTGTGGTCATTTTTACTTAATACACGCTTTGATAAAATTATTGATCACTATTTATTTGATACAAATAAATTTGTGATTATAAAACACTATAATTTTACAACAATTGAAATGCCAATGTCGTCAAAAAAATAAATAGTTATTCCATATAACTTTACATTCTGGTTTATGTTTTCGTGTCACAAAATGTTTGCCATGCGCTATGTGAACTGTGAGTGAACTGATAACGTAAGGTCTCTTTCAGTTTCTGTGCTGATGCAGTCCATCTGTACTTAATAAAATCTAATCCTGAACTGCTGGACTCAGATTGTAATCTGGTTTGCCACGAAATTTCGGTTAATGAATATAATAATGATGCAGGTAAACTAATCATTTTTGCACGTATTAATTTTGCCATTTCTGACCAAGTAATTGTGCCGTCTCCAGCAACGTTATATGTACCCGATACTTCGTTGATCATACAGAATTCCATTAGATTAACAACATCATCCTCATGAATAAATTGCATTGGGGGATCATGCTTTCGTATTCCTATTAATAAAGGTTTTGCAAATGCGTTAGATATAAAATTATTTGCATTCGGCCCCATTACTGGACAGCCCCTTAAAATTAATATTTTAGTTGATTTATTATCTGACGCGAAGCTTTCAAATAACAACTCTGATTTTGCTTTGTCCACGGCATATTGAAATCGGGGTGCTGGTCTTATAGTTGAGTTTTCATTAAGCCACTTAGGATTGTCAGGATAAGCTCCATATATCGTCGTGCTACTAAAGTAGATAATTTGTTTTACTTTTGATGCTTTTGCAGCCTGCAAAGCATTTAAAGTTCCATTGAGATTAACGTTTTCAGTTTTTTTTCGGTTTCGAGTTGGCTTAAGTACGAATGACAGATGGATTAGTACATCAGGTTTAAATTTTGACAGGACATCATCGAACGGATTTATTAAGTCATGAATTACATATTTTGTCTTAGTATGTAATTTTATATTTGGTGGGTTTAGATCTATAGATAGAATCGATTCTACCCAGGTTTCCTTTTCAAGTTTCTTAATTAAACATGAACCAACGTAACCAGATCCTCCAGTAATCGCTATTTTCATATTTGTTTTGATTTTTAAATCTCTCTTGGCTGGTCCGTGAAATCAAACCTTAGATTTCCAAGTCCTGGCACGGCAAAGGCCATAGTAATTTTGTGTGGTTCTGAATCAAGTTGTAAATTATCAACTTGAATTGTAATGTCACTGTTCATAGCTAGCGTAAATGTGTTTGATTCGGAAACCTGATCGAAACATTGCCGTTTTTCATTTTGCCAAAAGAAACAACTTGCGATTTCTAATACGTTGTCATCTACCTCTAACGGCATCATTTTATGTGCATAACCTGATCCTAAACTATTCCTAAGTTGAAATTCGAACCCGTTGTCAGTATTCTTAAGGCTACCTTTGACATACAGTTTTCTTAAAAGAAAGCTTGGGACACTTACCATTCTAATTTTCTCCAGTTGATTGTTTTGATGTTCTTTTCATTTCGAAGATCGCCCTTTCTTTCTCAATAGCGCTTTCAGGTAGCGGTTTTATTTGATTATTCATGCGGGCGTAACAGTATATTTTAGCTACTCGCTCCATCAGAATACTAATATTCAAAGCTTCTCGCAAACTACTTCCCACTGCAACTGCACCATGATTGCTAATCAGAGCTGCGTTCTTGTCACCTAGTGCTTTACATACTTTTTCGGCTAATTCTTCAGTGCCAGGGAATGCATAGTTTGAAACTTCTATAGAGCCACCAATATATATCACCATTTCGTCCAATATGGGTGGAATTCCTTCATGGCTTAATGCTGCAACGGATGAGAAAGTTGAATGCGTGTGGATAATAGCTTTAACATCTGACCTATAATTATATATTCCCAAATGCAATAGTGACTCAGATGATGGTACACCCGAACCTGCAATAGAGTCTAAATCTTCGTCGACAACCACAATATCCTCATCTTTTAGTTCCGTGTATGGTAATCCCATAGGAGTAATACCCATAAAACCTGGTTTTTCATCACATATTCTCATACTAACGTTTCCACTAGACCCTGAGACTAAATCGAGATTGGCCATCTCGCGGGCAATACCAGCTATTTGTGATTTTTCATTTGTAAAAAGTTGATTTTTCATTTTGTCCCTAGCTTCAGGTATTAATCGAATTTAATTTTGCTGAAGTTTTCTTCCAGTTATCATACAAGTCTTTATATTCAAGCGCATTCGATGGATTTGGGCTTTTGACACTAAGGAGTGATTTTATTTCTGTTGCAGCTTCGGTTAATGATGAATATTCGTTTAATGCCACGATTCCAGCTATAAATCCTCCCATAGCATTTGCGTTATAAGTATCCGCAATATTTATTTTCATATTTAGAATATCGGCAATTATTTGAGTGAAAGTATCTGATCTCGCCATACCTCCGCCTAAATAAATTTCACTAGGTTTTTTGCCAATAATACGGGCGATTTGGGATATTCTCGCTTTGATTGTGTATGAGATCGATTCTAATGCAGCCCGGGCTATGTGACCATCACTTCTTTCATTCATTGTGATAGGAGTTGGAAAAAGAATTCCTCCAATGTCGATACCAATTTCACTCATATTGATTTCTTCTTTTGCAAAAACAATACTTGTTCCCTCAGCACCTGGTTCTATTTCTTTAGCCATATCATCTAAGCATTTTGGGTTTTGCCGTAGAATTTTTGCTATCCAATTGTATGAGTGTCCAGTATCTCCAGCTGTAAGCTCACTCACCCAATAATTTTCAAGAGCATGACAGCCAAACCAGTTAGACGCATCTTGTGACGAAATAGGGGTTTCTGTGACCCACTGGATTGGACTGCTCCATCCCGAAATAATTGAAACATCGTTTGGTTTTATTACTCCTAATCCTAATGAACCACATTGGGTATCCGCTCCAGCAGATGTAACTTCAATTCCAAAAGGCAGGTTAGTCAATTCTGAGACTCTTTTAGTTACTTTTCCGGCCACGTCTCCGATGTTCAATAGTGGCACATCTCTATTGGTTGGTAAGCTCAATAGTTTAGACAAATCTTGAGACCAAGTTTTGTTCGATATATTCAATAATCCCGCTTCGCCAGCGTTGGTCATTTCAGCTATAATTTCACCAGACAATATCCAAACTATCCAATCAGCAAGAGGAATTACTTTTTCAATCCTGTTATATTTTTCTGGGTAATGTCTTTTTATCCATTCAAGTTTAGCGTTAGCAAACAAAAAAGAAGGTAACCGACCAGTAGTGGCATATATCTCAGCCCCGTGTTTTGAGTCTATTTCAGATCCTTCGAATATGGCACGTAAATCAATATTGGGACCTATGTATATTTCATGATTATGTCGATCAAGTACAGTTATCGCCTGTCTCATTCCGGTTACAGCAACCGATTTAATTTCTAAATCAAGTGAACCCGTTGTTTTATTAATAAGTGAGTATATTGCATTGGATATTTGTTTAGGATTAAATTCTCGTGCTAAAGGCAGTCGTTCATCCATGACGCTTTCTGGCCAATTTACCTGCTGGGTTTTCACTATGTGCCCACTGTTATCTACGATGTGACAGCGTATACAACTTGTTCCAGCATCGATGACCATTACATAGAAATTAGATATGATTCTGGACCTCTGGGTTTACAATATTTATTGGTGTTGTATTTTCTGTAAAAAGTAGTAGGTCTTTTGCTACCATCCTTGAATACCGATCTATGGTTTCGTAAGTAGCACCCCCTATATGAGGTGTCAAAATTATAGAGTCACTTGAAAGTAATGGGCTATCTGGAGCAACAGGGTGGGTGTCGAATACGTCAATCGCTGCTCCTGATAAATGACCAGAGTCAATTGATTTTAATAACGCTGTTTGATCAACTATTGATACACCAGAAACTGTTATTAATGCCGAGCCCTTTTTCATTAGCGATAATCTTTTGGCATTGAGGAAACCCATTGTTTCTTCATTTAGAGGAGCGACAGTTGCCAGGAAGTCTGAAGAGGCCAGTAATTTGTCGATATTGGTGAGTTCGACATACTCTGGTGCATCTTGTACATAAGGATCGTGTGCTAATATTTTCATGTCGAGTTTATACATTAGTTTCGCAATTTCTCGTCCAATACCTCCGATTCCGAGCAAACCCAATGTTTTTCCTTTAAGCTCTGTGCCTCTGAATTCAATGTATGCATCAATAGGGTTGTTCCACATTCCTGAATGAACATAATTGTTAGCAGCAGTAGTTTTTCTGGCAATATCCAATATTACAGATAACACGTATTCGGCGACGGCTCTCGCGTTTCGAGCTGGAGAGTTTACAACTGTAATTCGATGTTTAGTGGCCGCATCAATGTCAACATGATTGATAGCAGATCTACATATTCCGATAAACTTGAGTGACTCTACTTGGTCGAGTGTTTCTTCAAATATAAAATCCGATTCTATTACAACGGCAATTGAGTCATTTTGATTAATGAGGATAGCCATTTCATCTGGATCTCTTAACTTCATAGTTTCAAGCCAGCTGGAATGAGTTATATCGAAACGGGAACTTAAATCTGTTATATATTTTTGCGAAAATGGTGCAAGTATAAGTATGTGCGGCTTAGACATAGTAAGGTTATCTATCACTGCTTTAGTGGGTTTATTTTATTGATAATCGACATCAGAAAAAATCTTGCCATAATAGTTATTTTTTCAAAACTTGTTAAAGAGGCACGGTTAGAAAAAACATCGTACGCATTTTCTTCGATCCTATCTAATATTCGAGAGTATAATCTATGCAATATAGAAGTGCATCCTATTGCATCATCTTGTAGAAAATCCAATAGTTTAATACCGGAATCAAAGTACGATCGAGCTCTTTGAACTTGAAATTGCATTAGTTGCGTGAAATTATCATTTATAACTCCGGCTAAGAGATCAGCTTCTTTATATCCAAATTGGTTCATTTCATCTTGCGGTAGGTAAATACGATCGCGATCAGCATCCTCTTGCAGATCACGCATGATGTTGGTTAGTTGCATTGCAATTCCTAAGTCAATGGCATATTGGTTTGCCTGCGGGTCTTTGTATCCAAATATATGTATGCTTATTAACCCCACGATGGATGCTACTTTGTAGCAGTAATCTTTAAGCTCCTGGAAGCTGGAAAATCGTGACTTTATTAAATCCATCTCTACACCATCAATTAGACTATAAAAATAACTATTTGGTATCTGGAATTTATTAATTGTATCCATCAAGGCTGGCATGATGGGGTTTTTTGTTAATTTACCATCTAAGCTTTCAGCAAGCTCTTGTCTAATATACAAAAATTTTTCTGAACGATTCATAGTTTCAGGGTCGTCTGAAATATCATCGCAATATCGAGCAAATGCATATACAGCATATATGGCTATACGTTTTTTAGTTGGTAAGGTTACAAAAGCATAATAGAAATTTTTTGCCTCAGACTTAGTAATCTGAGTGCATGTGTCATATGAATCTTGGAGATAGTCTTCCATTGAATTAAACCAATAAATAATTATGGGTTTGGTAACTCAGATATGCGTTTATTTTTATGCAGAATCTTGCCAGATTAGTTTTGCGTTAAAATTTATCAGAACTTTAAATTCCCATAATTTGAACTGCTATATTTCTGTGCGATATTTGATTTGCTTTATCAGCATCCAATTCGATTACAAAAATTCTTTGCCATTGACCTAAGATCATTTTACCTTGAACTATTGGTATTGACTCACTGGTGCCTAATACCAAATTTTGACAATGAGAATGGCCGTTTGGGCATTCATCTTCATGCATGTGTACGGTTCTTACGTTAAAGTCGTTGTGCCTATAGTGAGCATCCTTTGGGGCTAATCGTTCTATAAAAGAAGATAAGTCTGTCATTAATAATGGTTCATCTTCTTGTATAACAACTGCTGCTGTAGTGTGTTGCGAGAATACACAAACCAACCCATTGTTAATTTTAGATGCATCTACAAGTTCTGTTACTTGATCAGTTATATCAAAAAATTTAGGTGAACCGGAGGTTTCTACTTTCAAGACTGTAAAGTTAGTATTGAATGTAGCTTTTTCAACTTTCATTTCAGTATTCATTATCTTTTAATTCCCCAAGTATATAACTTAAAGTGGGACCATTTTAAGGGATTCATCCTTGTCTTTAAAAGGTTGAACCCTAACATATTTTTGCTAATTGTTTCAATATTTTTACATAGTGTAACGAGGTATGTTTGGTATCTTATTAACATTTTTGTTGAGAATGGTTCTCATTTCAGCGAAATATGTCTCCCGCTGTTAATACTCCAAGACTTAAATCGCCCTAATGCACATAATGGCCAGTATATTCTATACATATGATAATTAATCATAAAACCTGCTGGCAAAGCAATGTCTTGATCTTTTGAGTTATCTTTCTCTGAAATATCTGGTCTCATTCCAATTCCATATCCAGGAAAGCCTGTCCCAGTAAATTCAGGCTCGTCCCATGAACCATCTTCATTTTGAGTTGATAATAGATAGTTTACTCCTTGTAATACTTCAGGACTATCGCCTTTATCTGCAGCAATAAGCGATATTAGTGACCAAGCAGTTTGAGAAGCGGTACTGGGTCCTTTACCATGTAGAGAGGGATCTACATAGGATGCAGGAGTTTCTCCCCAACCGCCATCTTCATTTTGATGTTCTTCTAGCCATCTAGTTGCTTTAATCATTGCTTCATGGCTTGGATCAATACCTATCGCCCTTAAGGCTGGTAGTACCGATCCAATACCATAGATATAGTTAACTCCCCACCTGCCGAACCATGAACCATCTTGTTCTTGCTCCAGAAGCACATAATCTAAAGCTTTTTTTATAACTTGGTCATACTTTTTTGCATCTAAAGTACCAAGTAATTCAAGTACATGGGCTGTTACATCTACACTAGGAGGGTCAATTGTTTCTCCAAAATCAGAAAATGGTATTCTAGCTATAAAAGAGCGCATATTGTCTTTGTCGAATGATGCCCAACCTCCATTTTTGCTTTGCATGCCTTCAATCCATTGAACACACCTTTTTATAGATTTAGATTTCCTGTCCAGTCCGCCATATTCATCTGTTAGAGCAATTTTATGTAACGCGGTTGCTACCACGGCAGCATCATCTATATCAGGGTAATGCTCATTTTCAAATTCGAACGCCCATCCACCCGATCGCACATTATTGGCTTTAATTTGCCAATCGCCGTCGCTTTTGATTTGCTTGTTGATCAACCACTGTCCCGCCTTTTGGACTCTGTCATCATCGGCTTTAATCCCTGAATCTAAGAGAGAGATGATTGCTAGTCCAGTATCCCAGATTGGAGACACGCAAGCTTGAACTCTTAAACTATGCTCGTCTTCTATTGCAAAAGCCTTGAATCCATTCAAAGCTTTTGCAATAACAGGATGATCTAATTCATACCCAGCGGCATACAAAGCCATAATGGAATAAACCCAAGGGGGTTGGATGCCACCCCAACTTCCATCAGCCTCTTGATGTTCGAGTATCCATTGCTCACTTTTTTTCAAAGCTAAATCTCGGGTGGGTTTAATCGGCAGTTTGTCTAATAGTCTTAAAACTTGATCTGTCGCGTAAAAGAA
This sequence comes from SAR202 cluster bacterium, assembly GCA_009392275.1. Lineage (GTDB taxonomy): Bacteria > Chloroflexota > Dehalococcoidia > Lucifugimonadales > UBA2962 > UBA2962. The sequence continues at coordinate 30,399 of VFGV01000010.1, read as the reverse complement.
GGTTTCCCAACCGATTTGATTAGAAGGGGATTTAACTGAGTAATCTACATTGTCTGCTCCATTGCAGAAAAGCTCATCTACTCTAAGATTCGCAGGTAGTGGCTGTACCGGTTTTTTATCCATAAGTATCAATAGCGGAACTATTGTTGACCTTGCCCAGCTAGAAAACTCATATATGTTAATTGGTGACCAATTAGGCAGCAAAATCAACTCTGCTGGCATTATTGGGACACCCTTCCATTTCCACTGATCAACTAATGAAAGCCAAATTTTTGTAAATACTCTAGTTTTCTCTATCCCTCCTTTACTAACTATAAAATCTTTTGCTTTTATCATGGAGGGGGCAGTTTCGGAATACCCTGCGATCTTAAGAGCCAGGTAACACTCTACAGATGTGGATAGATCTCCTGGAGCTCCATAATATTGACCCCATGTGCCGTCGTCGCGTTGTTGGCTCTTTATATGATTACTTAACTTAACAAATTTTTCTTCATCTCGTATTCCTAAAAAGTAATGAAGTAACAAGAACTCTGCTTCCATCGTTGGGTTTGACTCAAGTTCACCCCACCAGAAACCTTCACTGTATTGTTCTTTAAAAAGATAATCCTGGGTTCTCTTAATGGCGGTTTTGAGGTCTTTGTTAAATTGTTGTGAATCGAGTGTTTCCATAATTCGCTAAGCCATATTAACAGTTTCACTCATAGGCAAAATATCTGATTCGATAAGCGCCTGTAGAGTAGAACCAAGAATCCTTCTAGACTTTTTGACTTGGATCGATATTTGGAGGATCTTTTTTAAGTCACCTGGGTTGGCAGCAATATGCTTTAATCCACTAATCAAAGTTCGGGACCTTTTGTTATTAGCTGCTTCGACTATAAAAGGCGGTAACTTTTGCTCCATTGGATCTAAAACTACCCTAATGACTGCAGATTCTACATTGTTCTCCATTGCGGTTTGACTAACCCAATAGCTTTCCATGTCTATGACGTCGACAGAAAAGTTATTTCCAATCCATGTTTTTAAGTCATGATTGTAGATAAATTGATCTACTGTCATACACGAGCCCAGTTGTATTTTCAAATCAGAATCACTAATGAATTTATTAAAAGTAACTGCTCTGTTTTCGTCCATAACATTAGTACGTTCAGCTATCTCTTTTGACCAGAAGGCTGGTGAACCTTGAATTGACCACAGGTTATCGCATAAATATGAAGTGCCTGGCATCACCTGTCGTTTAACTGATCCAGCAAAGCCTGCAGATATTATTAAACCTGGTTGAAGGAGATTAATTAATTTATTTGTAGCATTTATGGCGTTCGTTTTGCCCATTCCGCTCTCTATCAACGCCACATTAGATATCAGGGCAGATGTGTAAATTGTTTGATCATTGGAATACAATTTATCAGGGACAAATTCGTTTTCAGAGAAGAAATCCGTAAGTTCTTCCCTAATGGCTACCACAACTCCAATCACTATCCTGCGCCAACTCCACTTTTAGTTATTGCACCGCCAACAACCATTTTAGCTGCCGCAACAGGGTTATCGATTGCATCATATATAGATGCTGACTCAAACCCACAGTGCATTAAGCAATTTGCACATCTTGGATCTTTGCCTGGCCCATATTTTTCCCATAGATCTTCGGACATCAGTTCCTTGAAATTTTCGGTATGTCTATCACCTAGTAAGTAACAGGGCTCTCTCCAGCCGGACACCGTATAGGTTGGGTTAGACCAAGCAGTACAATTGTATTCTTTTTCGCCTCTTAAAAAATCTAGATAAAGTGGATTGTTGTAAAAACGTATGCCATGTTTAGGGTCTAATATCCGAGTAAATACATTGCGAGCCTTTTTGCGGGATATAAACAAATCTTGATTTGGTACAGAATCGAATTGATAACCAGGAGATACCATACATCCCTCAACTCCCATGTCAGTGAGCATTTTGAACATTTCGAGCATGTCCTGTTCATCCACGCCATTAAATATAGTGGTATTTGAAGTCACTCTATATCCATTTTCTATTGCTACTTTCATTGCACGAGTAGCTATTTTCCATACACCTTTTCGGTATACTGATATGTCATGAGCCTCTTCCATACCATCCATGTGGACTACAAAACAGAAATATTTTGATGGAGGTATCTTTTTCATTACCCTTTCCATTAGTAGGGCATTGGTACACATATAGACAAATCGTTTCTGCTCAATTATTTTAGCTACAATTTCATCTATATTAGGGTGCATTGTAGGTTCGCCGCCCGCGATCGAGACAATAGGGGCATCTGACTCATTTACGGCGTTTAAACATTGGTCTACGGTCATTAATCGGTCTATTACCGATTCATATTCTCGAATCCTGCCGCATCCTTCACAGGCTAAGTTGCAAGCCTCTAATGGTTCGAGCATAGTAACCAAAGGATACCTTTTCTTACCCATTAGGTAACGATTTTTAATCATGTACCAGCTAAGTCTTAGGGCTAGTTCAATAGGTCTTGACATTTTATTTCATCCTCAACGTTTTTTTTACAGCCTACACTGTCGATTTATTTATTTCACTGATATTAAATTTTTGAATAATATTGTGCTACAAATTCGCAATTAGACAATATAATAACTTGGAATTTATAATTCAACACGTTTTTTAATGGTTCCTTGTTGACAAAAATTGAACCAATTCTTCAAAACTTGCTTCAAATTTACTATCAACCTTTGCTAATGAAAATGATTGTAGTGCTGATTCGGAATATGCATCCACCAAGCTCTTTATGTAAATTTTTGTACCTAAAGAGTCCATGATTTTAAGCACCGAATCCACATCATTATCATCTAGTTTCTGTTTGCAATAAATATTTTTCAACACTGATGATTGTTTTTTGTCGGCGTTAGACAATGCATGAACGACTGGCAGAGAATTTTTCTTCCTAGCAATATCTTGGCCAACAGGTTTGCCTGTTTTTTCTTTATCACCCCAAATGCCTAGTACGTCGTCAGTGATTTGAAATAGGTACCCTAAAGCTCTTCCGGATTCTCTAAATGATCTTATGACTTCAGTATTTCCTGAACCGATATGTGCTCCCAGCTCCATTGAGCATCGTATAAGAGCACCTGTTTTATGACTGATCATATCTAAGTATTCTTGAACGGTTATGTCATGCCTGCTTTCGTAAGACAGGTCCATAAATTGACCTTCTATCATTTCCAGATAACCAGTTGTCATAGCAGTGCTTATTTTTACAGCATCAGTGTCTTCGATGTTTGAATTATGTAAATCAGATAAAGTTACGTCTGCAATTGACCTGAGTACATTGCCGGCAGTAATAGCCTTGGGTTTGCCCCAAACAAACCAGACAGTAGGCCTGTGATGGCGTATCTCGTCTTGATCTTGAATGTCATCATGAAATAATGAGAAATTATGGATGTATTCTAGTGCGACAGCAGTTTTTATCGCTCTATCACGTTTTCCACCAGATGCCTCAGTAGCGAATAGACATAAAGTAGGCCTTAGTAGCTTTCCAGCAGGTATGTTGACTGGGCTGCCTGACTGATCGGTCCAACCCATACCATAGCTCAATATATTGTATAAATTTCGTTTAGAGCTGCTTAATTCCGAGTCAGCTTTTTGATCCAATCCGGACTTCAAATAGAAGTTTATATAGGATTTGTATTGATCAAATATAGATGGTAATTGATCGACCATATGAAGTTTTTCGTCTCTGTGTTTTAAATGCTGGGAATAGTTAAGTTTAGACTGTATTCACAGTTCGCAAATCATCGCGGTTTAAGAACAGTCAGTCACAGCAGATGATGTTAATACAATCAGATTCAGTCAAAAATGCTAGCATTGACTTTCAGAAAGTGTCAATCTGACTTAGGAATACAATAATTGTGTTTTTTTTCACTTGTCAAAAATTTTGCCATAGTGCTATAGTAGCCAGACGCTCACACTATATATAAACGGTAAAAACGCGGTATGCTGGACGACTACTTTCGCCATTACGGGCTTATAACAATTTTCGCTTTGATAGCGGTAGCCATACCTGTAGGTATGCTATTAGTATCTACGAGTTTGTCTATTATAGGAATCCGGCCAAACAAGCCAGATGTAGTAAAAAAATCTATATATGAATGTGGGTTTGAGACTTTATCGAAACGATGGTCTGGATTTAATAGTAGGTTTTATGCAATAGCTCTGGTTTTTGTGGTTTTCGATGTTGAAGTAGTATTTTTATTTCCATGGGCATCGGAATTTGGGTATATGTCATCTAAATTTGGAGCATTTGTGTTGATTGAAATGGTTGTATTTGTTGCAATATTAGTTGTTGGATGGCTTTATGCTTACCGGAAGGGTGATCTGGAATGGACTTAATTTCGAGTGAAGAGCAATCGGTCGAATTCGATCTGCAAGAAGGTCAAATTCCTTTGCATACCGCAACATGGCAGTTAGATGCTAAAGAGGGTGATTACATAAATCGATTGAAAGCTTCTAGTGACGCTCCATTACAGGAGCCATTAATAGAAGTGCCAGATGATTTAAAGCGAAATTTGGCTATAACATCTGTCGATGCCTTAATAAACTGGGGAAGGAAATCAGCTGTATGGCCTTTATCCTTTGGATTAGCATGTTGTGCTTTTGAGATGATGGCAAGTGCAATGTCTAGATTCGATTTAGCTAGATTCGGAATGGAGGTTTTTCGCGCGTCGCCAAGACAAGCGGACCTCATGATAGTCGCGGGTACAGTAACATGGAAAATGGCTCCGGCTATAGAGCGTGTATACAAGCAAATGGCTGAACCCAGGTGGGTTATTTCCATGGGTGTTTGTGCTACTAGTGGAGGGCCATACTATGAGTCATATAGTGTTGTGCCTGGAGTCAACCACATTATTCCGGTAGATGTTTATGTGCCAGGGTGCCCGCCAAGACCAGATGCTTTGGTATATGGAATCATGCAGCTACATGAAAAGATAAAGAGATATTCTATATCTGATCCGTCATTGAGGGCTTAATGTCTATTCCAATTACAGGAGAACATGCTGCTTCAAAAATTAACCAAAACGTACCAGGTTCTGTGGTAAATTTTAGTGCCACAGATGTGTGGGTAAAGGTTGATAAATTAATAGATATATTTTCTTGCCTCAAGAATGATAGCGAATTGGATATGCAATTTTTGAATAGCATAACTGCAGTGGACTACATTGAATATTTTGAATTGGTATATCATCTCAGATCGTTGCGTCAAAACACCACTTTAATCGTTAAAACGAAATGTTTTGGCAGGGAAGATATTACGATTCCAAGTATCTCCGGAGTTTGGAGAGGGGCAGAGCTCCAGGAGCGTGAAATCTGGGATTTAATGGGAATAAATTTTTCAGGACATCCTAATATGAAACGTATTTTGTTATGGGAGGGATTTCCAGGTCACCCTTTGCGCAAGGATTTTATTAGATGAAATTAAAAGCTGATAAATCCTTTAGGAAGCTCCGTAATAAATTAAACTCTGGTAATAAAAAAAATGTCGATTAACACACAACCAGTAACAATTAATCTAGGTCCTCAACACCCATCGACGCATGGGGTTTTTCGGTTAAGGGTAACATTTGATGGAGAACAAGTAATTGATGTTGAACCAGTATTTGGCTATCTTCATAGAGGGACAGAAAAATTAGCTGAAGAGCGCAATTATGTACAGATAGTTACGTTGACTGATCGTCTTGATTATGTTGCAGCGATGACCAATAACCTCGCTTATGTTAGGGCGGTGGAATCACTTGCAGGAATCAGTGTGCCTGATCGTGGCATGTATCTGCGCGTAATAAGTGCAGAATTGCAAAGAATTGCCAGTCATCTAATAGCAACTGGCTTTTTGCTTGATGAACTAGGTGCATTTCATACTCCATTGATTTATTGTTTCCGTGAACGTGAACGCATACTTGAGTTATTTGAAATGCTGTGTGGGGCTAGAATTACAGTGAGCTACATGAGGCCGGGTGGTGTATTTCAAGATGCACCTATAGATTTCTGGCCGCGTTTAGATGACTTCTTAAGCTCAATGCCTGGTTATTTAGATGAGCTTGAGGGGCTTATCACTGAAAACGAAGTAGTGCTGGCTCGTACTCGAGACATGGGTATTTTGTCCGCCCAAGATGCTATTGATGCATCAATAACTGGTCCTGTTTTAAGAGCAACTGGAGTTCAGTGGGATTTACGTAAAGCAGAGCCTCACGAAGTGTATGACCGGTTAGATTTTGATGTTCCTATCGGATCCGTTGGGGACACTTATGACAGGTATTATGTTCGTGTTCAAGAAATGCGACAAAGTTTGCGTATAGTTCAACAGTGTGTTGAGCAAATTGAGCCCGGTCCTGTTCGATCAGAAACACCATATTTTATTAGACCTGATGCTGTGGACACTTACGTTGGTACCGAATCACCGAAAGGAGAATTGGGTTTTTACATAGTGAGTGATGGAGGAATATCTCCTTATCGAATGCATATTAGAGCACCATCTTTTATTAACTTAACCACTTTGAGAGATCTATTGGTTGGTTGGAAGATGGCTGATCTTATAGTTATATTCGGCAGTATAGATATCGTAGTAGGAGAGGTGGATAGATGATGGAGATTGAGATCCTAAGAAGTGGCTTTGACTTCCTGGGTATTTATGGCTTTTTTGATGGATTTATGCCTGACAATCTGGATTGGCTTGTATTTTTAATAACTTCGGTAATTCTTGCGATGGTAATAATTAATGCCCTGGTTATATCTACAGCTTTGCTGACGTGGTTTGAAAGGAGGATGTTAGGAAGGTTTCAATCTAGATTAGGACCAAATAGGTGGGGACCATTTGGATTACTGCAGCCAATCGCAGATTTAGTTAAATTACTAACTAAAGAAGACACTATTCCAGAAGGTGCAGATAAACCTGTCTTTACGCTTGCACCTATAGTATTCCTCGTCCCGGCGTTGATAGTTTTTGCAGTAATACCACTGCATGGTAGTAGCTTCTTGGGGCGTCTCAACATTGGATTAATATTTGTAATCGCTATTACTTCGGTGAATACATTGGCGATATTTATGGCAGGATGGTCATCTTTGAATAAATATGCGATGTTTGGAGCCATGAGAGCAGTAGCTATGTTGGTTAGCTATGAGATCCCCATGGGCATCAGTGTAGTTGGGGTAGCCATAGCTGCACAAACTCTGGGCTTAAGTAACGTAGTTCTAGCACAGGATATTCCATTTATATTAGTTATGCCCTTAGGTTTTTTGGTTTTCATTACTGCAGCTTCCGCTGAAATGAGCCGAACACCTTTCGATTTAATAGAATCTGATTCAGAATTAGGAGCTGGTTATCATACCGAATATAGCGGAGCCAAATTTGCGCTTCTACAGTTAACTGAGTTTATGGCACCTGTTATAGTGGCAGCTTTAGTGACAACATTGTTCTTAAGTGGTTGGCGAGGTTATGGTCCAATTCCTGGGCCAGTTTGGTTTATTATAAAAACTTTTGTAGTGTTATTTGGTTTTGTTTGGATAAGGGCTAGTTGGCCTCGATTAAGAGTCGATCAAATCATGAGTCTTGCATGGAAAGGTTTATTACCTCTATCAATTGTGAATTTATTTGTCATTGCTGTAGAGGTATTTATATTTAATCCTGGAGAAGCAGGTCTATCAACAAGGGATTTATTGATAATGACTGGTATTAACTGGTCTATCACAATAATAGCACTAATTGTTATTTTTAATGTAATGGGTCAAAGTAAGTTGAAACGGCCTGAACCTGTAGCTTTACCATTGGCGAACATGTATGCCAATACGACTGTTTCTAAAAAGGCAACTGATTTAGCGGAGGCTGACTAATATGTACGGACTAGGATTAGCAAAAGGCTTGGTGGTAACAGCCAAGAATTTAGTATTGCCATCAAGAATGATGACGATTCAATATCCTGATCGTAAAGTTGGCTTATTAGGCTTATCAAAAGCTACAGACACTTCTTTAGTAGATCTGATAAGAAAAGATCCTGTTAACGTATTTAAGGCGTTGCTAGGCATCGCTGACGTCAAAACAAGTCTTCCACAGCATCCCCGATTTCGTGGAGAAGAGTTCAACTGGTATGAGCAGAGGTGTACAGGTTGCGCATCCTGCGCTAAATATTGTCCTCTTGGAATTATTGAAATAGTCACCAGTGAAAGTGGTGATCAAATGCAAGAAGGTCAGAAATATCACCTTGATAAATTTGATATAGATATAGGTAGGTGTATGTTTTGCGGTTTATGCGTCGAAGCTTGTCCATATGACGCCCTGCACATGGGTAGCGGTTTTGAGGAAGGAAAATATCGCAGACAGGACTTGGTGATTGATAAAAGGCAGCTAGTAAGCGCAAAAAAGAAACCAAGTACTTGGTTCAGGCCTCAGTTGTCAAATAAGAATTATGATCCTCACAAAGGTAAAAATGTTAAATGGGATAGTGCAGGAAGGCATGAAAAACCTTCTTTACAGCAACAGCAAGATAAATGGGCTAAACGTTGATTTCAAACCAAAACAAAACCAACATGGTATTTAAATAATGGAAAACGATACATCATTAATAATAGACATCGTATTTTGGATTATTGCCGTTAGTACGATTGTTTCAGCAATTGCAGTCGTAGCTTTAAAAGATGTATTTAGGTCTGCACTATTTTTAGTAGTTACGTTTATTGGTATTGCAGGAATGTTTTTACTTCTTAGGGCTGAGTTTCTTGCGATGGTGCAAATCTTGTTGTATGTGGGGGCAATTGCTGTATTAATATTATTTGCCGTGGTTCTTACAAGAGATGTTGAGCAGGGAAGTCCGTTCAACCGGTACCTTATTCCGGTCTTGGTGATCTCTGGATTAATACTTGCTGGTGTAATTTTTGTAATCACCAACACTAATTGGAATGTTAATTCAAATAATATAACAAGCGAACAAATGACAGCGGCATTTGTAGAAACTAGCATTTTAGGTAATATTGCCGAACTTTTAATAAAAAAATATGTCCTTGCGTTTGAGGTCGTATCTGTGGTTCTTTTAAGTGCTGTAATCGGATCTCTAGCTTTGGTGAGGAAGCGGTAATATGGATTTACAGCAGTTTCTTATAATTGGGGCAATCCTGTTTTTTATTGGTTTATTTGGATCGTTTACTAAAAAAAATACCATTGTGGTGCTGATGTGCATTGAATTGATGTTTAATGCAGTGAATTTAACAGCTGTTGCAATGTCTCGATATCTCGTTCCATATTCGACTGGGAATGATTCATCAATCGTCGATAGTATATTAACTGGGCAAATATTTTCGATATTTATTATAACTATTGCTGCAGCTGAAATCGCAATTGGTTTAGCTATTGTTATTGTTTTAGTTAGAAATTATAAAAGCGTTTTTATAAGTGATGTGAAAGAGCTTAAGCACTGATGTATACCGATTACCGTAAAACACCAAATTTAATTACAGCGGAAATGTGGAAGTTAGCTATTGAGGCAGAAGGATTGCCAGTCAAAATTCTTCCAATTGGCAACATACTTGAGTGGGGCGAGAGAACTGAATATAGGGTAATGGTTCCAAAAGGCCGTGAGCACGTTGCCGATGAAATATTGAGGAAATTGTAGATGATAAACGAACTAGGAACATGGTTTATTTTCTTTAGTCCCTTACTGGCTTTTGTCTTAATTGGAGTTTTTGTCTGGCCTTTCATAGGCAAAAAAAGCAAACTTTCCGGTTATATCACAATCTTCGCGATTACATGTTCAACTATTCTTTCCTTTTGGGCCTTAGGGAGCGTCATACACAATGGACAAGCGATAGAAATAGATTCACACAATTGGGTCAAAATTGAAAACATAGAAATAAATGTTGGAATTATGTTGGATGAGTTGACAGCAATAATGTTAGTTGTTGTTTCTTCAGTTAGTTTGCTCGTACAGATTTACTCAACTGGATACATGAAAAATGATGGAGGTTACTCACGATATTTCATGTATATGTCGCTTTTCACCGCGTCTATGATTGGACTGATATTAGCAAGTAATCTAATTCAGATGTTTGTATTTTGGGAACTTGTTGGTGCGTCTTCGTATCTATTAATAGGATTCTGGTTTAATAAACCTGCTGCAGCTGCGGCTGCCAAAAAGGCGTTTATAATTACACGCTTGGGAGATTTCGGGTTTTTGCTAGCAATACTTTACCTTTTCTTTAATTCTGGAAGTTTTCTTGCAAATGGACTCAACCCCTTTGAGGTAGCAGATATCAATAATGCTATAGCTTTAGGAGTTATTTCTTCTAGTGTGGCAGGTTGGGTGGCAATAGGTATGTTCGCAGGGGCTATGGGCAAATCAGCTCAATTCCCTTTTCACACTTGGTTACCGGATGCTATGGAAGGTCCTACACCTGTAAGTGCGCTGATTCATGCTGCTACTATGGTGGCAGCTGGCATTTTCCTTGTGGCGAGATTTTTCCCGTTGTTTGAAGCATCTAAAGAGGCTATGATGGTGGTTGCTTTAGTGGGTGGTATCACTGCAATATTCGCAGCCTCCATTGGCTTGGTTCAGAATGATATTAAAAGGGTATTGGCATATTCTACGATTAGCCAATTAGGATACATGATGCTGGCATTAGGTGTTGGGGCGTATAGTGCAGCAATATTCCATTTATTTACACACGCATTTTTTAAAGCACTGTTATTTTTGACTGCAGGCAGTGTCAGTCACTCAGTGGGTGGGACGTTTGATATGAGGTATATGGGTGGCTTAAAACGTCTTATGCCATGGACATATGGCGCTGTCATGATAGGTGGATTGAGCCTTGCTGGTATTTTTCCTATGGCTGGCTTTTGGAGCAAAGATGAAATATTGAATCATGCCTGGCATTCTTCTTCAGTGGTTTCGGATGTCGTTTTTTGGATTGCCATTATTGCTGCCTTTTTGACAGCTTTTTATATGTTTAGGGCTATATTCATGACATTCGAAGGGGAGTATAAAGGAGGTGCGAAGTCGGACCCTGGTATGGATGTGTTAGAGGAAACTACCCCTCACGAATCGCCAAAAGTAATGATAATTCCATTAATTCTTCTGTCCATTGCAACCGTCACGGTAGGTTGGTTAGTAAACCCGCTTACAAATATAGGCTCCATACCAATACATTGGTTTGCAGATTTCATTCATGTTGGGGAGGGTCACGACAAGGTATTAGCTTTTAATAAAGTTTTGGCCGTAATAGCCAGCTTAATAGGTGTATCCGGAATATTACTGGCCTATCTAATATATGTTTCTAAATTCAGAGTTCTCGATAGGCTGCCAGTTAAGACGAATGAAATTTACAAAATACTTATTTCAAAATATTACTTTGACGAGTTTTACGAAGATGTCATAACTAGACATGTGTTTTACTCTCGATTCGCCACTTATTTAGATGCAATAGATAAAAGTTTTATTGATGGGATTGTTCGGACTGTTGACAGGATTGGTAGAAATATTGGTAGATTGATCGCACAAATTCAGACAGGTCAATTGCAAGGCTATGGAGTAGTGACCTCGTTTGGAGTTCTGTTGTTATTTGGGATTTATCTTATATTTAGGTGATATTTAATTGGACGGATTAACTCAAAATACTGGATTTAATGGCTTATTGACAGCTCTAGTCTTCTTGCCATTTTTATTTGCATTAGGAATTCTAATTTTTGCTAGAAATGATCATCATGTTAGGCTGATGGCCGCTGTGGGCGGACTCGTTGAATTGGTATTAAGCATTGCTGTCTTTATTGCATATAAAAAAGTAGAATCTGGCTTTCAATTAATTGACCGATTTAACAGCTGGATACCAATCGATTCATTCAGAGTGGACTACTTTTTGGGAGTAGATGGGCTTAGTGTTCCTATGGTTTTATTAACGGGAATATTAGGCATGGTTGCAATACTGGCTTCAATGAGGATAACTAATCGTGTTAAACAATATTTTATTTGGATTCTTGTTTTGCAAGGAGCAGTTTTTGGAGTTTTCACGGCCTTAGATTTCATAATGTTCTTTTTATTTTGGGAATTGGAATTAATCCCAATGTTTTTCTTGATTTCTAACTGGGGCACCGGTAGAAAAGATTATTCAGCTATGAAGTTTATAATCTTCACATTCCTTGGCAGTGCTTTCATGTTAGTTGGAGCTTTGGCTTTGTATATTTCAGTTGGCACTTTTGATATGACAGCTCTACCTGAATTAGTTCAGAGCGGTATTAAACTCGTTATTCCAGCGGGAGCAATATTTGGACTGCTTTTCGTTGGCTTTGCCGTTAAGCTACCGGTTTGGCCGTTACATACATGGTTGCCTGATGCCCATACTGACGCACCGACGGCAGTCAGCGTATTGTTAGCGGGTGTGCTATTAAAAATGGGTGGATATGGAATGATCAGGGTTACTGCATCTATTATGCCGGATGTGATGGCCGGGTTGGCATGGTTGTTAGTAGCAGCCGGTGTCATAAATGTATTATATGGAGCAGTAGTGACTGTACGTCAAACTGATTTAAAACGACTGGTTGCTTTTAGTTCCATTAGTCACATGGGGTATGTTTTGATTGGATTGTCAGCAATAGCATCGAAAGGTGCTGATGCAGCTGCAGTTGGCTTAACTGGAGCATCAATGCAGATGTTCACACATGGAACTATTACCGGACTGATGTTTTTAACCGTTGGCATGATTTATGATCGCACCCATACCCGATACATTCCAGATTTAGGCGGTCTGTCAAACCGTATGCCAATAATCGGCTTAGCATTTTTGATAGCTGGTTTAGCATCATTAGGTCTACCGGGAACAAGTGGATTTGCATCGGAGATTCTGGTCTTTTTAGGAGCTTTCCCTGTTTGGGCATGGCCTACTGCGCTTGCAGTTTTTGGCGTGGTGATTACTGCCGGTTATATTCTCTGGATGACTCAGAGGACGTTATTTGGACATATGAATAGCAGATGGGAAAAATTAACTGATGCTAGTAAGTTGGAACTTGTGCCTATAGTTATGCTAGTGGCTACAATTCTTATTTTTGGAATATATCCAGCATTTTTGACAGATTTATTTAAGATTAGCGTAGAACCTATAGTGGCTGCGGTGAATTCCTCATCAGAAATTTTAAGTAGGTAAAAACATTGAGTTTACACGACATATATTTGCTGTCACCGGAAATTAGTTTAGCTGGTTTGGCTTTGGTTATTGTATTGCTAGATGTTTTTATTAAGAACCGAATTCTGGTTCAATCGACTCTTGCATTAGGTCTAGTAGTACCTATAGTGTTTTCTGTACTGCTGTGGAATGGTGTTGGTATATCAGACAATTTAAATTCTAATAATCAGTTATTTGGGATTTTTGATACTCTCGTTGTAGATAAATTCACTTTGCTGTTTAAATTTTTGTTTTTAGGCATTCTTGCCATAGTAATGATCAGCTCTATTACCTATTCTCACCGTTTTGAGAAAACAAAAATTGAATACTTTAGCCTATTAATTTTTGCGACAGTTGGAATGATGTTGCTGGCATCCACTAGAGAACTTATAACTATCTACATCTCATTGGAACTCACAGCGCTGCCTATGGCCGTTTTGATTGCTATCTCAGGTAACAAATTATCATCTGAGGCTGGAATTAAATTTCTGATTTTAAGTGCCGTTAGCTCTGCTTTATTGTTGTACGGAATGGTTTGGGTGTATGGATTGACCGGGACTACAGATGTTGCTGAAATATTTAATTCTATTCAGGGCATAAATATAGAAAATGTATCTGGCTCTGAAACTGCATTTGGTAATTACGGGCTGTTACTTGGTGTAATTTTAATTGTGGCCGGTTTTGGTTTTAAAATATCAAGTGTTCCGTTTCACATGTGGGTGCCTGACGTTTATGAAGGCGCTCCTACTCCTATAACAGCTTTTCTCTCTGTTGCAAGTAAAGCTGCAGGCTTTGCCGTGATACTGCGAGTATTCTTTGGATCATTTTCTACGGAGAGTATTTCCATAGAATGGAGCATGATATTTGCTATCATGGCGGTATTATCAATGGGTATCGGTAACTTTGTAGCAATAGCTCAGAAAAAGATGAAACGATTGCTTGCTTACAGCACAATCGCGCATGCAGGCTATATGATGATGGGACTTACAGTTGTTTCAAGCAGGATGGATGATTTCACTTTTGACGGTCCTGCGGGTGTGGTTTTTTACTTAATTGGTTATGCTGCAACTAATCTGGCTGCATTTGTTGCTTTGATAGCAATCTCAAATAAGACGGGTAGTGACTCCATAGAGGATTTATCAGGTTTGGGAAGACGTGCTCCTGTTTTGGCATTTTGCCTCGCTATTGCTTTAGTATCATTAACTGGAATCCCGCCTACGGTTGGATTTATGGCCAAGTTGAATGTGTTTACAAGTGCATTTAATGGAGGTTTATGGTGGCTAGTTCTTGCTGGAACCGTGAGTAGCGTAATATCTGCATATTATTATTTAAGAATTATTAAAGTCATGTATCTTTCTGATCCTTTGGAAAATGTTCCAATAAAACCAGATAGATTGACTTCAATCGCTTTGACTGTCACTGTTCTTGCTGTTGTGGTTTTCGGCTTATATCCTACTCCTGTCATCAGAGCTGCACGCGTTGCTGTAGAATTCTTATTGGTATAAATAACTGTTTAAGGTTATAAAATAATAAGATTAGTTCACACAATTTATTAGGTTTAAGTGATATGAGCACCTCAATACAGCAAATTGGATTTGTATATAATCCTCAGGTTACTGAGGCAATTGAACTATGTGATTCTTTAATTGAACAGCTTCAGCTCCGTGATTGCTCGTGGTCTAGTTCTGCTGAAAAGCTAGTTGAAAAACAACAGGAATTCAATTCCACTTCTTTAATAGTTATCTTAGGTGGTGACGGCACTATATTAAGGACTCTCAGGGTGCTGGCATTCTATAAAATACCTATGCTTAGTATCAACCTTGGCAGAGTTGGTTTTATGTCAGAATTAGAGGTTGATTCTGCGTGTGCAGGGATAAAAAAATATATGGATGGAGATTCTGCACATTGGATCGACGAGCGCACAATGATTGATGCTGCTGTTTTTCATGAAAATGATGAAAAGTATGCAGGGACATTTGCTTTAAATGAAATTGTTATAAGTCGAGGCCAAAACGCCCGTCTGCTACATGTTGAGGCAATTGTTGATAGTGCAAAATTAACGACATATAGGGCTGATGGAGTATTAGTTTCTACTGCTACTGGAAGCACTGGATATGCAATGGCAGCTGGCGGGCCTATTATTACACCAAAATCCACAAACATGGTCTTGTTACCTATTGCAGGCCATATGTGCCTTGATACAGGGTTAGTTTTATCTGGTGAGTCAAAAATACGGTTAAATATATTAAATGATGCACAGGCGTTTATAAGTGGGGACGGGTTTGCTGTAGATCAGTCATTAAAACCAGGCGATTATGTTCTGATTAGTCGAAGCATTTGTAAGGCAAGTTTTGTCCGGTTTATGCCTAGAGAATCATTTTATTCCACATTAACATCCCGTTTAGGGATTGTGGATAGATCTTAAAATATGAGTAATAGTGATCCAAAGCAAGATGATATCGAGTATAAGATCGATTCCAAGAAGATATTTAGTGGGCAAATTATTGACGTGCAAGTAGATCAAGTAGCTTTGCCAAATGGGAAAAGAGCAACCCGTGAAATAGTTGCCCATGCTCAGGCTGTAGTTATTGTGCCGATTGACGCGCAAGGCAATCTTATTATGGTCAGTCAATATCGTTATGCAGTTAATTCTAGAATGCTGGAGTTTCCAGCAGGCGGATTAGATGAAGGAGAATCACCCGAAGATTGTGCTCAGAGAGAGCTAAGAGAGGAAACAGGCTTTGCTTCAGAAAAACTGATAAACCTAGGAGGGTTCTGGTCGGCGCCAGGATTCTTAACAGAATATTTAAACGCATTTTTAGCTTTGGATCTATATGACAGTAATCTTGAACCTGATCCAGATGAATTAATAACGACGTGTAGTTTTTCGTTTTCTAAAGTTA
Organism: SAR202 cluster bacterium; assembly: GCA_009392275.1. GTDB lineage: Bacteria > Chloroflexota > Dehalococcoidia > Lucifugimonadales > UBA2962 > UBA2962. Next base: position 14,329 of record VFGV01000010.1, on the reverse strand, counting down.
AGTGCATGGTTAATAGTGGGGAAATTCAGGATTCTAAAACAATCGCAGCTCTATATATGGCAATAAATAGCTCTGATTTCCCTCTTACCTGAATTGTTGCTGAGTGATTCTTGTTTAATGAAATTGGATAATATATTTGCAATAAGCCACCAACTTGTGGCAACATCAATATGATTTAAATGAATCAATATCCAAATTCAAACGGGGTAAATATGAAGCGACAATCAATTGGGTTGGTAATAATAGGTCTAATTTTAGTTTTTATTTTAGTTGGTTGTGGTGAGTCTTCATCTGAATCTGCAGACAAAGTTTCAGTGACAGCTGATGTAGAGTCTAGTAGTAATGGCCAAGCAGCTAGCGAACAAACTGAGGGTGCTACATCGAGTGTACATTCTATCGCTGACTCTTCAGATGCATATTTTGATGAAGAGGGTAATATGATATCCCAGAGTGAGCCTGAGGAAGAATCTGTAGCCGAACAGCAAATTGATTTCCTTGATGTAGTTGTTGCGGATGAAGGTAGAACTACAGAAAAACCATTATTTACTCCTGTAGCGCTTAAAGTTGGCCAGAAAATTGCAAGCCCGACATTGCCTGGAGGTTTAACTGTACTTTTTGCCGAAGTATTAGAAGATTCTAGATGCCCTATTGGGTCTGAATGTCCTGCACCAGGAAAGATAGTCATCAGGACAGAACTGGCATCTAATGTGACACCTTTGGGTGAATTGGTTATGACTATTGAAGAAGGGCAAGATGGCCCTACCATAAAAAAGGTAAGTAGATATTCAGCTGTATTCATTTCTCTCGAACCTCATCCAATTGCGGGAGAGACAATTGATCCATCAGAATATGTGGCGGTAATTGCGGTAATTAAATAAATTTAAAACAACCTGAATATGGCCACTTAATTTAAATACAAAAGTCTATCTAAAAACAGGCGTTATGCTGCATTTTTTATAGAGCCTAATAGACAGTAGGGGATATACCAGATTTTAGACTCGTAACCTTTGGATGATTTGATTTCTACTACTGCTTTTCTATTTCTTATTTCAATTATATTGCCTACTGCACCATATCCTGGACCGCCGTCAATCCTACCTACATAAACAACTTTTTCTCCCGGTAGAACTGTTCTAGGTGAGACTCCATCATATTTAACATTACCTATTCCCGGTAACTCTATTTGGCTTGTGTTGCTATAATACAAAATCTAAATTCCTGCTTTGTTTAGAACAATTTTAGAACAGAACATGCGTTCTGTCAATTAATAAACAGAATTACAGGTAAATATCCGTTAAAAACTTAAGTTATATATGTGTCGTAAAAATAAAATATAAATTATTATTTTAAAAATAAATATGATGGTTTTGTCAGGTGCAAAAATGTCTCATGTAGGATATCTTTTGTGATAGGAGGGCCACCAAAGCTATGAGGCTTTTAAATAAAGTAGTAGTCGTAACTGGAGCCACTGGCGGTATTGGTCAGGCCCAATGCCGTTTATTTGCAAAAGAGAGGGCGAAAGTAGTATTAGCAGATATTGATGAGCAAAAGGGTTTTAAACTCGCAAATGATATATCGGTAGCAGGAGGATCAGCTTTGTTTGTTAACTTAGATGTATCCTCTGAATCTGATTGGGATTCATTGGTAAAAATAACAATTGAGAGATTTAAAAAAATTGACGTATTAGTTAACAATGCCGGCATATATAGAACCGAATCTATCCAAGAAGAGAATACGGCTGATTGGGACCGATTGATGTCTGTAAATTTAAAAGGAGCGTTTTTGGGAACAAAGGCGGTAGTTCAATCAATGCGGTCAAATAAAGTAGGATCAATAATTAATGTTTCTTCGACTACTGCACTTGTGGGAAGTTGGAGAGGTGGTGCATATGGTGCTTCAAAGGCTGCATTATTGTCGTTGACTAAACATTCATCTATTCAAAATGCCAAATATGGAATAAGAGTAAATGCCGTCGTTCCTGGCCCGATAGAAACTGAAATGATTTCCAAAAATATTTCTGATCCAGAAGGCAGGGCTTTATCAGAATCACGAATATTGTTAGGAAGATTAGGTTCTCCTAGTGAAGTAGCTTACGCGATACTGTATTTGGCTTCTGACGACTCACGCTACGTTACTGGAACCGAATTGTTGGTTGACGGTGGTTTAACAGCCCAGTAAAACTAAAATAGTGCAATCGGATTAACTGGACTACCTGTTCCTCCAACAATTCTCAGTGGTCCAATATTTATCATGAATTCCCAACGATTTTTTTCTTTGCACGTCTCACTTAGTTCTTCGAGATTTGCGTTATCAATTATCCACATTCCCATTTGCACTAAACCAATTTGGTGGATTGGGTTGGTTACAGTCTTATATCCACTGGGTATCAAATCATTTGAGGTGTCAGTTCCTAGAACTGATATATCGCGTTCTCTAAATATAGGCAGACATGCGGCCTGACATGCTGTAGATCCATCATCTGGCGGGCTAAATGGCCCTTCAGTCAATGTTCTTCTTAACTGTCCTGTTCGTATAAAGAGAATATCTCCGGACTTTATTTCAAATCCACATTGTTTTTCCGCTTCTAGTATGTCTAGTGGCATCACACCTTCATGTCTGTCTAGCCAATCGATACCTTTAATTAACGGAACATCCACAAGTATTCCGCGACCTACTATTCCATCTTTAGCTGTATCAACTGAATTTACCGTAGCGCCTTTGTTTGTTGTTACTAGATAAGAAGGTCTGTCATTGTACATTTTGCCATTCCAAAAGAAATGAGCAGGCGAATCAATATGGGTGATGTGGTATCCGTGGTAAACCATCGATAAATGTTCTAAGGCAGCTTGGATTTGGAAGTCAGTATTTTTTTCATGGAACTGCCACCCTTCTCCGCTTTCTAACATTAATCTTTGTGTAGGCCGATATACTTCGGCGTCAATGTTGTTGTCTAGTGGTCTGGCACAGCTCACAGAAACCCCATCAGTTACTAGTGACGCAGACTGCTTTATCAATTCAGGTGTTATTAAGTTAAGTGCTCCAATCTGATCATCTTTGCCCCATCTTTTCCAATTGCTCAATTCGCTCATCCATTTAATTACTTCCTGTTCTGTAGGGATTGAATTAGTACTCAATGGTCACTCCTTTTACTTTAATAATATCCATCATTTTCTTGTTCGTTTAAATATAAACACTCGGTAAGCAATTAAGCAAACAATTAATGTTAATAAACAACCTGCAGCTATCCATGTAATTAATCCCAGGTAATCATTAATAAATTGATTGATTGTTTCCCCAAAAAAGAAGATAAAAACCCCTATTAACATGAACCTACAGGTTCTGCCGATTAGAGAAGCAACAAGAAAAGGTTTTCTGTCAAAGTTCAATACGCCAGCACCTATCGCAATCAGTTTGTATGGAACAGGACTAAATGCTGCTATTAAAACTGCCCAAACTCCGTATCTATCAAATAATTGATCCGCTTTTTCGATCATATTATCTGGAATTAGACGCTTCCCTTTAAATGTTACATGTAGGATAGGCCTTCCATACCTTTTACCAATAAAGTGCCCAACTAACGCTCCACAGACCGATGTCAAAATAACTACGATGCTAAACCATATGGAATGTTGAGTTTTTAGCAAGCTTATCGCGATCAGCAGTGCATCAGGTGGGATAGGGTTGAAGATTGATTCAGTAAAAGATGACGCTGCCAGTATTAAAAGTGCCCATGGACTATCTGCGAAACTAAGAATCCATTGAGCTAAATCATGTTGTAAATCCAATTGCTTTAGTTACTCTCAATCGAAATCCCAAAACTAAAAGTTTTGCCCTTCAACTTGGCGGTTGCAGTCATATCCAGTTTATTCTGATCATTTTCTAGATATGGTGATAACGATGAGCTGGTTTTAGATAACGTGGATTTCACTTTATCTGAAGCATTTTTAAATATATTCGGATCCATAGAGTAAAGAATGGATTCTTGTTCAAGAAAAGCTGATTCAGCCTCTTTAACAGATACTTGCCTAAAAACTAAGTTGTCGTCTGGGCGAGATTGAGCTATTAATCCTAGATCGGTGGATATTACTGTTCCGATTTTTGCGTAACCTCCTGTTGGACCCCTGTCTGACATTAAAATAATAGGATTTCCATCTGCGGGCACCTGTATGCTTCCGATTTGAGTTCCATCGGAAATTATATCGGCATTTCCTTGATGTTTTAATTGTGGTCCTGATAAACGATATCCAGTTCTATCGCAATTGTTTGATACAACGTACCTGCTATCAAAAAAGGTGTTAATAGATTCAGTAGTAAAACTTTTATTTTGAGGTCCTAGTACAACTCTTATGATATGTGAATGCCCATAATGTACTGGCTCTAGTTCTTCTGGCAGAGTGCGTGCAATATGGCTTGTTTTTGGGTTCGGGTCCCCAATTAACAATTCGTCTCCTGCCATCAACGGCCTTCCTTTGTAACCTCCGAATGCTGCAGGAATATATGTGGATCTACTTCCCATAATAACGGGTACATTAATTCCACCACTAATGGCAAGATAAGCGCGCATACCATCTCGAATTCCATCTGAGGTCAATACGGAACCAGCTTCAACGTTTATAGCGGACCAGCGATCTACTTTTTCTCCATTTATTTTTATTGATAAGTCTCCTCCAGTCACAGATATTAAGGCTCCGTAGTTAAATTTTATTGATGGCCCAATCACTGTCATTTCTATGCAAGCATCATTCATCTCATTTCCAACTAGCACATTTGCAGACCTTAAAGCGAAACTATCCATTGCTCCAGAAACTGGTACACCATATTTTTGGAATCCATACCTTCCAATATCTTGTATGCTAGAAAGCAAACCTGGTTCTAAGATAGTTATAGATTTTTCATTCATGACTTTCAGGCTCATTAGTTTTTTGATTATCTAGTATAGAAATTTCAAGTTTGTAATTATTTGATTTGATCTCATTTTGTATAGCTGAGTATTCATCTAAGTTTTCAAGTGGTTCAAATTTAATGTAATCACCAGCGATTAACAAAGAAGGTTTTTCTCGGCTCAGGTCGAATAAATTTAACGGAGTTCTACCAATTAACTGCCATCCACCAGGACTGTCATTTGGGTATATACCTGTCTGGTTGTCGGCAATACCAACAGATCCTGCAGGTATCTTTAATCTTGGATTCTCTAGACGAGGTGTGGCAAGTTTTTGATTTAGCCCTCCCAGATATGGGAACCCTGGAGCGAAACCTATCATAAAAACTCTATAGTTTGGTTGTGAATGGAGTGAAATCACTTCTGTTGTAGTTAGATTAGAATTTGAGGCTACAAACTCTAAATCCATACCGAATTCTGAGCCATATAACGTAGGTATTTTTATTATGCGATCAGCTGATTCAGATGATTTATCTATATTTGAGGCAAGTTCTATAATATAGTTTTCAATATGTTTCCTTGGCGAAAGTGTTGGGTTAAATATAACTAGCAATGATTTATAAGAAGGCACTAAGTCAACAATCCAGTCTTCTTGGCTTTGTTCCATGAGACACATTAAGTTTCTTACTCGATCATTCAAAGTAACGTCGATTTTGTCTCCAAATTCAACCAGTATTCCTTGGTCACCTGCGTAATTGAGGGTAGGTAATTGAGTCATAACCGTTATACTAACTCCGATAAAGGAGCTATTTTAATTCCAGCACTTTTTAGAGCCAACTTGACCTCTTCAGCTATTTGAACAGCAGAAGGGTTGTCTCCATGCATACAAATGCTGTCGGCTTCAACCTCTATGTCTTCACCAGTTATGGAAGTTATATATCCTTGTTTTATCATTTTTACTGTTCTTTCTGCTATTACATCAGGATCATGTATAACGGCTCCTTTGAGTGATCTAGATACTAAAGTTCCATCACTATTAATTGCCCGATCTGCAAAAACTTCTTGAGCTACCTTTAGTCCCAATTCTTTAGCTATTGATATCCAACGTGATCCAGATAATGCCAATAAAATTAAAGTTGAATCTACTTCTATGATTGCATTGCATATAGCCTCTGCAAGTTTTTCATCGTTTACAGCATTGTTATACATTGCTCCATGTGGTTTTACATGTTGAATTTTTTTATCAGTAGTGAATCCAGTTAATGCTCCAATTTGATATATGATGTCATTTTTCACCTCTTCTGGTTCTATTTTCATATTTCTTCTGCCAAATCCTTGCAGATCAGGATATGCCGGATGAGCGCCAATTCTGACCCCATTTTTTTCAGCAAGTTTTACAGTTTTATTCATCCAAGTGGGATCACCAGCATGAAAACCGCAGGCAATATTAACTGAACTTACGTGTCGAACGATTTCTTCATCAAGTCCGAGTTTGTATTGTCCGAAACTTTCCCCAACATCACTATTGAAATCAACTTTATTTTTAGTCATTGCTTCTAATGCGATCTCCTGTTAATTACCAAATTATATTGCTGATCAACTGGCTGTGCCAGATTTATACCACTATAAATCTGGCATAATATGACAGGTAATAACTGGATACTGTTTATATTACTGGTGTAAAATCGACTTTACTTCATTAATGATTAAACTTCACTTTGATTTGTCGATGCTTGTCGTCGGAATCATAGCAATTATAAGTTCGGGAGTGGATTAGCTATTTCAGAGACACTTATCAACCAATCCCTCATCACTACTGCCATAGGTGCAGGGACCACTGTATGCCTTTTGATTATTTTGATGATTTCATCGTTTTTTATGGGATGGGTATCGATAAAACTTGCAAATCGTAGAGTCAAGCAAGACCACGATCAAGGACCTGATAATGTGGATAAAAACCGGGCCATGGCGGCAGTTATAGCTGCAAGCGTTCTAAAATCTTCACAAGATTATCAGAAAGGTCACTCAAATTGAGTGAATTAGTAAGTTTTCTAGAATCCACTGGTCTCTTAAATATCGATTGGCGCGATGCGATTATGCTGCTAGTTGGTTTAACACTGGTATTCCTTGCCATAACCAAAGAGTGGGAACCATATGAGCTTCTACCAATTGGTCTGGGAATATTAATAGTAAATTTACCCTTAACTGGCGTTGCGATTTCTCCATCGGATGGAGGCGGGACACAAGGCGCGGGAATATTTGGAGTAATATTTCACTATGGGCTTTCTTTCTGGAATATCCTACCGCCAGTAATCTTTCTCGGGATAGGAGCATTAACTGATTTTGGACCACTTATTTCTAACCCGAAAACATTGCTTCTTGGGGCAGCCGCTCAAATTGGAATATTTGTAGCTTTTTGGGGAGCACTAGGACTGAATTTTATTGCTGCGGATACATTTTCTCTTGGAGAAGCTGCTTCAATCGGGATTATAGGAGGAGCTGATGGTCCAACAACTATCTTTTTGTCAGCCAATCTCGCACCAGACATATTAGGTATCACTGCAGTGATCGCATATACATACATGGCTGCTGTTCCATTCATACAGCCTCCAATAATGAAACTGCTAACCACAAAAAAAGAAAGATCTATTGTGATGAAGCCGGTGAGGGAAGTGTCAAAAACTGAAAAAATGATATTTCCGATTATTGCTCTGATAATAATTTTATTGGTCGTGCCTCGAGCTGCTCCCTTGATATCAATGTTGGTTGTGGGTAATCTTTTCAAAGAAAGTGGAGTCGTGCCAAGGTTAACTAGTGCAGCATCTAACGAATTACTAAACATTGCTACAATTTTATTGATGCTTACCGTTGGAACACAGCTGCAAGCTGACTTGGTATTTAAACTAGAAACTGTGCTTATATTAGTATTGGGATTGGTTGCATTTGCTGCAGGAACTACAGGTGGAATATTATTTGCAAAGTTTATGAATTTATTTTTGAAAGATAAGATCAATCCTCTAATAGGTTCTGCTGGTGTTTCTGCGGTACCAATGGCTGCTAGAATTTCACATCATATGGGACAACAAGAGAATCCCAATAACTTTTTATTACACCATGCTTTAGGCCCAAATGTTGCTGGTGTAATTGGTTCGGCCGTTGTTGCTGGAGTATTTCTTAGTTTAATAGGGTAGTTTCAAAGATGACACGTAAAATAAAAATAACATTAGACGGCAGATCTTATTTAGTTGAAGTAAAAGATATAAATGCAGACCCGATTGAAATGACTGTGGACGGCGAAAGTGTTTCCGTTACACTTGGAGATGTAAAAGAGCCTTCAGCTATTGAATCTAAAATTGAAATTAATGAATTTAAACCAGATGAAGTGAAGACCGATGATGTGAAAGCACCTGAACCGCGTAAAGAAGCTGGTGTGCCAGGACCCATAAAGGATTTTACTGCTCCAATGCCCGGCATGATTATATCGATTGCTGTGAAGGCGGGAGATCAAGTTGTGCCTGGAGATGAAATATGTGTTTTAGAAGCTATGAAGATGCAACAAACTCTTCGTGCAGAATGGGCAGGCATTGTTGAGGAAATACATGTGGAAACAGGTCAACAAATTCAGGGTGGAGACAAGATATTAAGCCTAGCTTAAATGTAGACGGATTACTCTTTTGGTCTAGGAATTTCAGGCAGTCCATCAAGCGATTCATAAATAAGCTTCCTTACAGGGTAATTTATTTCGATACCTTGAGTTGTAAATTCTGCATGGATTGCTTTAATAATCTCACTAGTTAGTTTAAAAGATGCTCCGCGATCAGTGGCACGAGCAAATATGTAGAAATCAACATTGGAATCCCCAAAACTTTTAAAGTTTACAATTGGATCGAAATCAGCAGCATATGAACTAGAAGAGATAACTGATCTTGCCGTTTCTAAAGCTATAGACTCCACTTGTGCTAGATCACTGTCATAACTTACGCCACATCCAACTATCACGCTCATAGCATCATTAGGAGATTGGTAATTTGTCACTATGGTATCGGCTAACACCGAGTTTGGTATCACTACAAGGTTGTTGTATATAGTTCGGATTTTAGTACTTCGCCAACCAACTTCAATAACATTTCCTGCTGGTCCTCCATTCAACTCAATAAAATCGCCAATGTTTATAGCTCCATCGGCTGTCACGTATGTTCCTGCAAAAAAGTTACCTAATGTTGGTTGCAAGGCTAAAGCAACCGCTAGTCCGGTAATACCTAAACCTCCCAGAAGTGGGCTGATCGAAACTCCTAGCGTATCTAATATAATCAATATGCCTACTGCATATAGAACTATCAATACAATCCGCCTAATTTGAGGCAGCAACTTATCATCTAATGGAGTGGCAGTTTTAGGGGCGACAACTTTCAAATACCAATTTATAAAGAATCTAGTTCCACTAACGGCAGCTTGTACAAGGGATATTACAACGCCGATAGTCCAAGCCTTAGTAACTCCCTGACGCCATTCAAGACCCTCAATAGGCAAAGATAAGATTGAAAGATATAGACCAAGTATTATTGCGAAAAGAAGAGCAGGGCCACGTGCAGCTTTTAGCATTTCAGGAACTATATGGTTTGGTGAATTCTTCTTTATATGAGAGGCTGTGGTTTTAATAACTAGCCTTAATATAAAAGCACCAATCAAAAACGCAGCAAATATTGCTACAGCGATTAATGACTCCCATGCAATCAAGTCGGTAAAAATTTGTTGAAATTCCACTTATTCACCTGTATTAAGCTGCCTTTATATTGCAGTACATTTAGTATTACTCTATAACAAAGACTAAGCAAGCATATTTGAGGTTTGTTTTAAAATATAGAACGTTGGAAAATTCATGCAAGCGAAACTTTTGAGGAGCGCACAATGTACGAAACAATATTTAAATTAAAGGTAAAGCTAGGTTGTGAAGCAAATCTGTTAACTGCTATTGATATTGAAATGCCTAATGGAATGATTGTTTGGCTTCTGATGAAATCAGGAAATGAGAGTGCAGAACAATGGAGATAGTGCAATTAGGGAAAACGGACCTCAAAGTTAGTAGATTAGGAGTTGGATTAGTCGAGATTGGACTCCAGCTAACTGAAAATGATAAGGATCAAGCTTATGAATTATTAAATACTGCTTTAGATGGCGGGATAAACTTTTTTGACACAGCAGAGTGCTATGGTATTAGCGAAGATATTATTGGAGAAGCATTATCTCATAGACGTAATGAATTCGTTCTTGCAACTAAAGCTGGACACCCTTCGTATTCAACAGAAGGTTTGAGATGGGATGTGAATACAATAAAGCAAAGTATTGATAGGAGCTTGAAGAGGCTTAAGACTGATTATGTTGATTTGCTGCAAATACATGCCTATGATATTTTTGGCCCGCCTCCTGACGATATAATTCAGGTTTTTATTGATGCGAAGCGTGATGGAAAAACTCGGTATATTGGATATAGCCAAGAAAATGAAGAAGCAATGTGGGCAATTAAAAGTGGGCTTTTTGATACGATACAAACCGCATTTAACATAATGGATCAGAGAGGTTTAGTTGACATATTAGATGAAGCATCGAAATCCGAAATGGGAGTAATAGCTAAAAGGCCAATTGGAAATGGGATGTGGGGTCGCACATTTAAGAAATCTGACCATTATGAAGATTCAGTTGCTAAAAGCCTTAGAGTTAGAGCTGAAAAAATGCAAAGCATTGGTGAAATAGAAGACGAGCCAGACGATCATATATTAGCCGCTCTTGGCTTTGTTTTACATCATTCTCAGATACACACAGCAATAGTGGGTAGTCGAAATCCGCAACACGTGAAATCGAATATTGATATGGTTAATAATCAATTACCTATTTCGTCAGAATATGTGGAAGAATTACACAAACGATATAAGCTTGTTGGTCGGAATTGGCGTAGTATAGATTAAATTTCGAGAAGAATAAATTTTTAAGGGAATCATTACATGGATAGAACTTCAAAATATAAGGTTGTTGGCAAACGACCAATTAGACATGATGGTGTTGATAAAGTAACGGGCCGAGCGAAATTTGGCGCAGATGTTAATTTACCTGGAATGCTTTATGGAGCTGTTCTTAGGAGCCCACATCCACATGCTTTAATTAAATCGATTGATACCAGTGCCTTAAGTTCTAACCCAGAAATTTTTGCTGTAATGACTGCTGAAGATTTAGTGGCTGGCCCTAATGTAGAGACATTGTTCCCTGCTCAGAATTATTCGGAAAACGTTATGGCTAGAGACAAGGTTCTTTATAAAGGCCATCCAGTTGCTGCTATTGCAGCTATTAATAGTTCTGCGGCGCAAGAGGCATTGAATCTGATTAGGGTTGACTATCAAATACTGCCAGGAGTTTTTGATGTTGAAAATGCTATATTGAAATCTGCTCCCGTCTTACACGAAAACGTTAAACCTTACTCGCTTGGTTCGAGTGATTATACACAGCCGAATGTGTTAGGTCATGAGCTTTATGAATTAGGTGATATCAACCAAGGTTTTGACCAGGCTGCAATTGTTTTTGAAGAGGAATTTAAGACTAGCACTGTTCATCAAGGATACATTGAGCCTCAAAATGGAACGGCATCGTGGTCTGAAGATGGCAAATTAACAGTATGGTGTTCCAGTCAAGGTCACTTTGGTATTCGTGATCAGTTGGGCAGAATACTTGGAATTCCAATATCTGATATCAATGTTATTCCGATGGAAATCGGAGGCGGTTTTGGTGGTAAGTTACCGGCTTACCTTGAACCTGTGGCAGCTATTTTATCTAAAAAAAGTGGCAGACCTGTAAAATTAACTATGACAAGATCAGAAGTGTTTGAATCTACCGGGCCAACATCCGGGAGTTTGATTAGGATGAAGCTTGGTTTTGATTCAAATCATCGGATTACTGCAGCTTATGCTTATGTAGCATTTGAGGCTGGAGCTTTTCCGCCATCTCCAATAACGGCTGCCGCTGCGGCCATATTTGCTCCTTACAAAATAGATAACGTAAAGATAGATTGTTTAGACATTGCTGTAAATAAGCCAAAAGTCGCCCCATATAGAGCTCCAGGAGCTCCAATTGCTGCTTTTGCAACAGAGTCATTAATGGATCAAGCAGCATCTTCTATGGGTATAGATCCGATAGAGCTGAGGTTAATAAATGCTGCAAAAGAGGGTGATAGAAGAGCAGACGGAGTTATGAATGGAAGTATCGGCGTCATCGAGACTTTGAAACAAGTGAAAGATCATCCTCATTACCAGTCTAAAAAGGGTGGTGTTAACGTAGGAAGGGGCGTAAGCCTAGGTTTTTGCAGAAATAATTCAGGTCCAGCCAGTTTAGTTGCTAGTGTACTGCCTGATGGAACTATATCTTTGGTAGAGGGATCTATAGATATTGGTGGCAGTAGAACTGCAATCGCACAAATTATGGCTGAAGTTCTTGGTTTAACTGCCCAAGATGTAATACCTCAGGTTGGAGATACTGACTCTATAGGATTCACTTCCGTCACCGGAGGTAGTGGTGTAGCCTATAAATCTGGTTGGGCTGCTCATGAAGCGGCAATTGATATAAAGAATCAAATAATAAAAAGAGCAGCTGTTATATGGGATAAAGATGTGTCTGAAATAGAATATTCTTCAGGTCATGTGCGTCATGCATCAGATTCGGAACTCAAAATGACCTTTAAAGAAATAGCTTCTCAAATAAATGAAACGGGAGAACCCATAATCGGTAAAGCAAACGTAAACCCTGGAGGTTCTACTGGCTCATATTCAGCATTAATCGCAGATGTTCAAATTGATTCAGAAACCGGGAAAGTTGATTTAATTAAACTTACTGCATTCCAAGATGTTGGATATGCGATTCACCCAAGTTACGTTGAAGGGCAAATTCAGGGCGGGATTGCGCAAGGGATTGGATGGGCTCTTAATGAAGAATACTTTTTTGACGATAAAGGGATTATGAGAAATAACTCTTTGCTCGATTACAGAATGCCAATCAGTTTAGATTTACCTGAAATCGATACGGTTTTAGTTGAAGTTCCAAACCCTAATCATCCGTATGGAGTAAAAGGAGTAGGAGAAGCTAGCATTTCATCCCCTTTGGCTGCAATAGCCAATGCTATAAATGATGCCGTTGGTGTGAGACTTAGGAGTTTACCGATGAAACCAGAGAAATTGCAGGCACATTTGTAATTTGCAGTCATACGGTAACATTTTCTATTTATTTTAATCTATTGAAATTTAGTTGGTTAACAAGCCAACGTAGCTCAGGCGGCAGAGCAGCTGTTTCGTAAACAGCAGGTCGGCGGTTCGAGTCCGCCCGTTGGCTCCACACCATAAATATTATTGTTTTATAGAAACAGAATCAGATATTGATTGACTTGTTTTAATTCCAAGAACTAATTTATGGATTCGATTGTATACTTCTGGGCCTGACAGTGTCATAGTCTTACCAAGAATTGTTTCTATGAAAACGTTTACACTTTCTCTCATGCCTACAAATCCTAATATAGGTTCCTGACACTGAGCATTTGCAGATCCTGAATCAGATCCAATGGTCCAATTGTAATTACCAGTTATTAGGTCGGCTAATATGAAACCATTCGTACCTTGTATTGATAAGTTTAAGGATAACTCAGGATCACCGTGCAGGTTAAAATTCCAAACTCCTTCACAATCCCCCGAATATTTAAGTTTAACTTTTCCTCTCTGATTGTCTGCGCCGACTACATGTATGTTGTCTGGAGTCCTTCTGAACATAAAATCTATGGGATCAATATACCAAGGGCTTAGTCCAGCAACCATGTCAAGTAATCCGTCTTCATCTAGATTCCATTCATTAGCCCAGTTATTTTCCAAATTTATTGTGACTTTATTTATTGATCCAAAGTCTGCATTCAGCGTTATATTTCTTATAGATTTAATTATTGGCAAGTATCTAATTTCTGTATCCACATGGAAAACCTTGCCACTTTTGGATACAAGTTTAAATAAATTTCTAGTAGAAGCTGAGTCATCTAGAGGGGGCTCTATAAACGTGTGTTTACCTGCTTTAATGGCTGATAAAGTAGCAGGTGAACTCAAATTGGGTGGAGTGCCAATCATCACAGCGTCGATATTCGGATCTGCTAAAAGTTTTTTATAATCGGTATACTTTTTGATTGAGTTACCAAGCATTGTTGTGGCTATAGAGTGGCTTTGTTCGCTACGAGCGGCTACTGCAACAAGTTCAACCTTGTCGTTATCCTGTAGGGCCGGGACGTATGCTTTCTGAGTCCAGGCCCCAAAGCCTATAAAACCAACTCGAATGCTATCCATTTATAGGGTCCTTAATCTGTTTTCTTTACTTTATTAGACACTTAGAAATTATGGTTTAAAGACTACGACTGTAGCAATTGGATTATTGTCTGAG
>VFGV01000009.1 GCA_009392275.1 SAR202 cluster bacterium | reverse complement strand
CCTCAAATACAGGTTCCTCATATACAGGTTCCTCATATACAGGTTCCTCATATACGGGCTCTTCATATACAAATTCTTCGAATACAGGTTCCACAAAGTCAAAGTCTCCACCGTAGTCATCGTATTCTTGGGCTAACATCACTGGTGCGAGTCCAGTCATAAAGATTAAAGAAAAAGTTAATAAAGATGAAGTTAATAATTTGCTTTTAATTGTTAATTTCATTTTTAGAAGTCTCCTGGGTTTAATGTTCATATTTATCTGGCTACACAATCGAAATTATCTAATAAACGATCGAAGCGAATTTGAACCAGAGTTGAGTCAGCTCCGGTCACTATCATGATGAAGTCATTGGTATCACACGTCCATGCTCCAATCAGTCCTCCACCCACTGCCTGTCCGGTTGCATCAGAACCAGCAAAACCACCAAAAGCAGTCTCTCGGTTTTTTGGATTTATTGTACCTTCAGCAATTCCCGTAAATGTGGTTTGTGGTTGAGAAGCCTGAAGCACTCCTAATCCAAGTCCGGTTAGCGCTGTTAAAGGCTGGCCTTGAGCTGGTTGCCATATAAGTATTACCGCTGTTCCAGCTGAGCTGAAGTTAGCTAGGCCTTGACCTGTGTTTGGCCCTCCGCCTAACCATGCCAATGAATTTACATCGACTGTTCCATCAATTCCTAATGAGAATCCATAGGAATTTAATACTGTGAATTCACCTAATGGCGTTGCAG
This sequence comes from SAR202 cluster bacterium, assembly GCA_009392275.1. Lineage (GTDB taxonomy): Bacteria > Chloroflexota > Dehalococcoidia > Lucifugimonadales > UBA2962 > UBA2962. Next base: position 9,423 of record VFGV01000009.1, on the reverse strand, counting down.
TAGGTACTGGCGTCGGTGTTGCTGTAGGTACAGGTGTGGCTGTTGGTACTGGAGTAGCAGTAGGTTCAGGCATACTTGTAGCAGTAGGTTCAGGCATGCTTGTAGCCGTTGGCTCAGGAGCCGCTGGCTCTGAAGTATCCTGAGTATCTTGGGTTGGCTCAGGTACATTAGTGGCCGTTGGATCAGGGGCTACTGTTGGAGCAACCTCTGTCGCTGCTACTTCTTCTTCCCCTTCCCATTCGACCTCTACTGAAGCTGATCCACCACCACAACCTACAATAGCTAACGAAATAGTCAAAATTATGATCGTCGATATAAATTTAAAAATGAGATGTTACCCCTTTCAAATCCCCTAAACTTGGGCTTTTTGATTATCAAACACATTAATAATGAATTGTACTACGAATTCCGGATTTTTGTGTTAAATTTAATTTAACGTTGTTTAACTAGATCAAGCGACTAACTGTTAACCAATTTAGTAGTTAACGATTACTAAGATTCACTAAGGAAAAAACTATGGATATAGGGATAGGATTACCTGCAACAATTCCAGGTATAAAAGGCGATCTAATAAAAAAGTGGGCTGTTGCAGCAGAAAGCGGACCATTTTCAGCCCTGGGTATTGTGGATAGAATTGTCTACCCAAATCATGAGCCAATGATATCTCTCGCAGCTGCGGCTGCAGTTACCGAACGTATATCGTTGATGACTACAGTATTGTTGGCACCCTTGAGGAATCATGTGGTTTTAGCGAAACAAGCTGCCACTTTACAGTCAATCTCCAACGGCAGGTTCGATTTAGGGCTTGGTATAGGTATTCGCAAGGATGATTTTGATGCTGCTGGGGTAGAGTATTCAGGTCGAGGCAGAAGGCTTGAGGGTCAGATTAATACAATGAGGTCAATCTGGTCTGGTGATGCCAGTAGTTTGGGTCATAGAGAAGTAGGCCCACCTATACAAAAGGCGCCAAGCATCATCATGGGTGCATTCGTTGACAAAGCATTGCTTAGGGTTGGAAGAATAGCAGATGGCTACCTTGCAGGTCCGGATGGTCCAACTGAAGTTGAACGCAAGTTTTCCTTAGTCACTTCTTCTTGGGAAGCAAGCGGTAAGAAAGGTAGACCTAAGCTTGTAGGAGGCGTTTATTACGCCCTCGGTGACGTAGAACGTGGGAAGGAATATATGCGCCATTACTATGATTTTGTATTAGATGAGACCGATTGGAGTGTTGAAAGCATGATGGTTCAGGATGCAAATTCAATAAAAAATTTGATATCGGATTTCGAATCTATAGGAATGGATGAATTGATTTTACATCCATGTGTTCCTGAATTAGATGAAATTACTAGATTGGCTGAGATAATAGCTTAATAAACTTTACGATATTAAATTTCATAACAGAAATCTTCTACTAAGCTATTAAATTCTGTAGGAAATTCCATGTGGGGCCAATGGCCACATCTTTCAAATATATGTGATTTAACATTTTCAACATGCTTTGTAGCATATTCTGTATGATGAACCGGAACGATTTTATCGTCACGCCCCCATAATAAAAGTATAGGAGCCTTTATCTCTTTTAACCGATCTGTGAATATTAATTTTGGGTCCAGCCCTTTTAAAGAAACTCCTGTTCGAATTATTGCAAGCATTGCCTTTCTGTTACCGGGCTCTTTTCTGAATTGGTAAATCATTTCTATTAGGTTTGGTTTAATTAAACTAGTGTCATATAAGATCTGCTTCAACAGACTTCTGGTAGTTGAACGAGTGGGTGTTGTAATGATTTCTCCGATGATTGGTAAAGTCATAAATCTAAGAAACCAAGCTATGTCGTTTCGTAACCCTGCACTACCTTCTAATACTAATTTGCTGACACGGTCTGGATGCTTGTGAGCTAAAGCTAAAGCTAATAACCCGCCCATAGAATTTCCTACCAAGCTAGCTTTATTAACGTTTATAATATCCATGAATTCGATCATGAATGCTACAGCTTGGTCTAAAGGGGTTTTAGATATTGATTTATAGGTTTTTCCATGTCCAGGCAGGTCGACAGCATATACCGTATTGGATTTAGATAAACCAGCGATATTTTTGTACCAGTTTACTGAGGCTGATCCCAGCCCATGGATGAGTATCAAAGGATGCCCCGTCCCCATTTTGAAATAACGAACTTGTCCTCCACTCAGCTCGATCAGCTCTTCAGTAATTGGCATTTTTATATCTACATAAGCAACCCTTTTGTTGCTATTTGAATGCAGGTATGACATCTTCTTGAAAAACTTGGATTGATTCCCAATCGAAAGGAGCTCTGACTACTATATTTAAACCTTCAGCACCTGCTTCTATGTATTCACTTATACGATCTATGGCTTTGTCTTTAGTGCCCAGTAACATTCCTGGACCTTGAGTTTTAACTCGTTCTCCATACAGTGTCTCAAACTCTTTTTGCTTGACCAGAGCATCCTGACTTGATACACCCATATAAAACCCTAAATTGACGGTGCGGGAAATCTCTTGAGGATTTCTTTGCTCTTTTTCACACCATTGGTTTAAAACCTTGATTTTATGCCTGTAATCGTCTGGAGAAATATATGGTACATTCCATACATCGGCATATTTTGCAGTAAGTTTTAAAGTGCGTTTTTCCCCGCCACCACAGATCCATATAGGTAAATGATCTTGTAACGGTTTAGGATCACATTTGGCATTATTAACCTTAAAATGTTGCCCTAAGAAAGATGTAGTTTTATTGGTGAGCATTGACTCAATTATTTGTACAGATTCTTCAAGCATATCGAGTCGCGTGCCTATCGAAGGAAACTCTATCCCATAATCGTTATATTCAGTTTCTAGCCAGCCAGCTCCTAGTCCGAGCTCGAATCTCCCATTAGAAATATGATCGATAGATGCGGCTGCATTTGCTATAACTGCTGGATGCCGATATCCAACGCAAAGTGCTAGAGCCCCAATACGGACATTTTTTGTGACATTTGCAAGAGAAGCAAGCATTGAAATGGCTTCAAAACATGGACCTCCTTCATCTGGTGCTGGATCAGCATAGAAATGGTCCCAAGTGGATACAAATGCAAATCCTTGCTTGTCGGCCATTTGCCAAAGGCGCTTTAAGTCCTGATAAGAAACATATTGGACTCCAACATGCATGCCAAATTTAAAATCCATCTATCACTCCGTACTTATCGAGGCTCTTTTATGTTCAGCTTTACCGATCATTTTGTCTCCCTCATGAGCTTGAATAGAATATGTATACTTTTTGCCATCCACTTCGGTTATTGTTACTGATATTGTAACCGTCTGATCTATTTTAGTAGGAGCTAAATGTCTCAACTTATCTACTGCATATCCTACCGTGGCACAGCCTTCAGGTAATCTAGAGTCAGTGATTTCAATGCATGCAAGTTCCATAATGTGTAATAGGGATGGAGTCGATAGTACGTCGCCTCCGGTTTTCCCGGTTCGATTAACAGTCATATCTTTTGTAACTTGATAAATCACATCCTGAGAGTCCCCCGGTTTTATTGTTGTTTCATTCATAATTGCTCCTAGCTTTTACTAAACATTTCGCGCAGTTTATTTTTTTGAGTTTTCCCAGTGTTTGTTCTAGGGAAATCACTCAGTATCTCAATTTTTTGTGGAATTTTTGATTTCGACATTTTCTTAGAACAGTATTCTTTTAAAATTTCTTCTGTTACGGATTGATGTGGTTTAAGTGTTACGAAGCCTATTATTGCTTCGTCATACATATTGTCTGATATGCCAACCACAGCGGCATCGGCAATTGCCTCATGTAATTTTATTACTGATTCAATTTCTCCAGCAGAGATGTTTTCACCGGATCGTCTTATCAAATCATTTGCCCGGTCAACAAAATAGTAATACCCGTCGGAATCAACTTTGACTATGTCTCCGGTGTATAGCCATCCATTCTTCAAAGCTTTTTCAGTAGCCTCGTCATTTTTATAATAGCTTTTAAGTATAGTTACTCCGGGTATACCTTTAACAATTAACTGACCTGGTTGGCCTTGAGGAACTTCGTTTCCATAGTCATCGACAATTTTACATTGGTAACCAAATGCAGGAAATCCAATACTGGAATTTTTTCGCAAACCATCTATCGGATTGACCAACGGTTGGCCCATAGTTTCCGTCATGCCGAAAATTTGAAGCAACGGTATCTTGAATCTATTTTCCCATTCCTTATATTGCTCTTCAGTCAAGTTTTGAGCAAATATCATTAGCCTTAGATTATGCGACTTATCGGAATGTTTAGGCTTTTGAGCTAGAATCATTCGCATAGGAGTCGAAAGACTGCTCGAGACGGTACATTTATATCTGTTCAATTGTTCAACAAACCGTGAAGCTGAAAATTTAGACATAAGTGCAATGCTTGCACCAGCAGTTAGAGCGGTCATAGTAGAGTAATATTGGGCATTACCGTGGAACATCTGCAAATGCAGGTGCCATCTATCATCACTATTTAAACCTACATTTTTAGATATCTGTTCACCCAGAAATATGTAATTTGCATGAGTAACTATTACTCCTTTTGGAAGAGAGGTTGTTCCTGAAGTGAATAAAATCGCCGCTTCGTCAGCGGAGGTTATATGATACGAATTATACGTTTTAGGTTCAGTTTTTGTAATTTGTTCAAAACTTAAAGTATCTTCATCTTCGCTTTTAAAATCTCCAGTTACTAATATTGTTTTTAGCAACTTGCATTTAGATCTAACACTTTTTATAGTTTTTACTAGGTCGGTTTGAGTAATGGTCAGGACGGCTTCTGAATGACTTATTGGGTATATTAATTCATCTGGAGGAGATACAGGGTTAGTTGGAACCATAATCGCCCCTATCTTAGACAAAGCAAACCATCCAAATAAAAACTCGGGGGAATTATTGAGATGGATATTGACCTTATCTCCCTTCGTTACGTTAAGTTTCGATAAGGCGTTAGCTACTTGATTTACTTTTTCATTAAAATCTTTGTAAGACCATGTGCTAGATTGTTTATTAGTATCTTCGAATATTAGGAAAGTTCGGTCTGGATTTGATTCAGCTCTATGATCGAGTAATTTTGGAATGGTTTTGTTTCCAACAATGCTTTGGAGCTCCAGGTCTGAGACCATTATTTTTCCTCGGTAAGTTCTTTTCTTACCAGCTGCGTGCCTGCTGTCATTGAATTTAATTTTTTAATGGCTAACCATCTGGGAACGGCGAAAAATCCACAATCTGGGTTGACCCATAATTTTTCTGCAGGAACAAATTCCAATAGTCTTCTTATCCGGTTAGCAACATCCTCAGGGCTTTCTACATAAAACGACTTAACATCTATGACTCCAGCTCCGAGCTCTCTGGATTCAGATACCAATTTCCATAGATCTACGTCTACAAATTCTCTGTTAGCAAATTCTAGTACTAGTTGATCTGCTCTCATATCGTTTAATAAAGGCCACATCCAAGCATATTCCCGCTTACCGCGAGGGCGTGAATCTAGATTTCCAAAACATATATGTAGTGCAAGTTTTGCGTCTACGTCTTTTACACATGCGTTGTAGAGAGATACCCATTCATTTAATTCTCCCGGAACTATCGCGAAAGAAGGTTCGTCAATTTGAATAAAATCCGCGCCAGCATTTACAAGGGTTTTTAGTTCACTATTAATAATGTTTGAGAATTCCCAAGCCATATCAAGACGACTCTTATATGCAGTTTGAGGTCTAATATGCATAGAAATAGTAAGTGGACCTGGGCACGTAGCTTTAATCGGTTTAGTGGTTATTTTCTGTGCATGCGTAAATTCTTCAACGATACCTAACCCGTCAGGAACATCGATCTTGCTAACTGTATGAAATCTTCTTGGAGAATCATAACCAGTTGGCCCAACAGTTCTTAATAATGGGTCAGGCTCTATGCCGCTGATCCGTTTGTAAAAACCTTGAACAAAAAAGGAACGCCTCATTTCTCCATCAGTAATGACGTCGATGCCAGCTCGATCCTGATCCAATATGGCCAGATCTACAGCATCATCATAAGTTTCCTTTATATCCGTTTCACCATATTTACCGGAGTCAATTTCCCCATTCATAGTATGTAACCAGCTTGGTAGTGCATGGCTACCCACCACTGACGTGGGCAATAAAGGTAATGTGGTTTCATCCATAGTAAAAAATCCTAGAAATCCTTGTTGGTGATGATTTGAGTCTAATCGCGCTATTTAAAGCTTGCAAGCCCTTTAGCTATTCTTGTCTTCACTGAATCAGTCCAATTTTCATCACTTTTGTAAAAGCCTCTTCCGGATTTTGAGCCGAAAAATCCCTGATCAAGCAAGTTTTTAAGAGGTTTCGGAATGTCAGGTTTAGAAGCTAGTGTAGGGGCAACTTCTCGATATATATTTCCAATTGTATCCCAGCCGGCTAGTTCCCAAACTTCAAATATGCCGGCAAAAGCCCACCTCCGTCCTGTGCAATATTTGATTGCTTTATCTACGCCTTCAATATCTGTAATTCCATTTTCGACTAACCATAGTGATTCTCTTAACAAAGCAATCTGTAACCTGTTCAGTATAAATCCCTCAACTTCTTTATTAACAACGATAACATTCTTTCCAATATCCTCAATAAATGCCTTGGCGATATTCAGTGTTGCGTCAGATGTTTTGTCGCTACGAACTATCTCAACTAATGGAACTAAATGCGGAGGGTTAGCATAGTGCATTACTAGTACTTTATCCGGACGGTTTGAGTGTTCTGCATATAAGCTAGGCTTTAAGCTACTGGTATTACTGGCCAATATAGTGTGGCTGGGGCATAGTTCACCAAACTTTTTGAATAAATCTTGTTTGATTGATACGTTTTCGGGAGCAGCTTCTATAACTAGGTCAACATCACGAAGCTGATTTACTAAATCATCACTTGTTTTGATTAATGATTTAGTTTTGGAAACTTGGTCAACTTTAATTTTCCCGGAATCTACTAGTTTTTGTAGACCATAATCAATATTCTTTCTGGCTGTATCCAGAATGTCTTCTGTAACGTCATATAAATTTACATGATAACCAGCGGCAGCAATTTCCAGAGCAATACCGTGCCCCATTAAGCCAGCTCCGATCACAGCCACTTTTTCGATTTGATGTTTATTCATTTTTTGCTTCAACGCCTTAGTAATCTGAGTGCCAGAATCATTAGGAGAACTATGCCGACTAGAATTATTAGTTTTAAAACCATTGTCTCAAACTAATATCCTACTATAGCTTTTTAATAATTAAACGTTGTGGATAATTATTCACAGCTACCTATGATGCGTATTTTTGTATCACTTCTCCCAAGCCAGGCCCCGCCTTTTCAAAATCTTCTAAGGTGGCTACGGGTGTGAGGCTGAGGTGAGCTCCCATAGAAAGGAATAGGGGCTCAACTATACCCATCATTTCTGAAGATTCTTCCATATTTACAATGAGTAACATAGTTCGTGCGCCATTTTCTATTGTTAAGTAAACTGCTTCGGGTTTTAAATCACTCAAAATCGATTCAAAACTAGTCATCATGCTTCCATCTACCAAGCTGGCATTACCTTTTTCAGTTGGAATCGTAGCTTTCAGTAACATTTTCATTATAATTCTCCTTATCATAAAATTTAATTTTGGTTCAGTTGATTTGATCTGTCTACTTTTGGATTCTAGTTTTCAGTAGGTTTGGTATGTTTAATTGTTTATGCGGTAACATTTGGTCACCGACTAACTTTAGTAAATCCCATTCATTTTCTTCTATAGTATTTGAAATCATTGTCCAAATATCTGCTTTAGAGTTAGAAATAAACCCTTCTCCTTTTAGCGCCTGTAAGCGGTTATCAACACAAGTTTCCAGACTTTGTTCAAACCAATAAAGGTAAAGGCCTTTCCATGTGGATCCATCCGCGTGCTTTCTTTCCATTGATTCTTTAACATGATCGATTACTTGAGCTCGGGTTTTATTTATTGAACTAGCTATTGCATAATTGCCTCTAAAGTAAGCTTTTTGCTCTTGCCACCGAGTAGCTTCAAATTCCCAACACCTGAGAATTGCTGCATCTATTATTGATGTGGTAGGGCTAATGTGATCTTGATTGGATTGTTTTATTTTTCTAGCCCTTTACTTTTGCATGGATTACAAATGCTGAAAAGTTCCAATGAGTGTGAAAAAACTGAAATGTTATATGAGCATTCGATCATTTTAATTTCTTTTTCAAGATCTTTTTCTAAAGCGCTATTTAACTCGACGTCTTGAACTGAACCGCAAGATTGACAAAAAATGTGATGGTGATGATCATCTTGTATGTTATATAACTCTATGACTTTGGTCTTGTCAGGAGTTTGAAATTCACTAATTAATTTGAGGTTTTTAAGCATATTTATAATCCTATATAAAGAGGATACTGCTAGTTTTCCCTCGGAAAGTCTGATTACATCCTCCACTTTTAAAGGCCCCTTATTTTTTAGCAAAATTTCGAGCAATATAATCCTTGGGCGTGTTACAGGAATATTATGATCAACCAACAACTGGCGACATTTTTTTGTTAAATCTGTTTCTGTAGTCATGTGTTTATTACATTTATATTTAATAGCAATATTAGCAAGCGGTTGACATATTAGCAAAAACATATGATACTGGGAATGAGAATCATTCTCAATTTAGAGGAGTTACGTAATGCGCTTTGAATATATACTTAAATTTGCTGTAATCACTATGTTGCTGTTGATAGTGGCATGTGGAAATGGCGACGATTCGTCGACCACGACAGTCGAGGATTCGTCCGTCGAAGAAACTACTTCAACGACGACAGCAGAGGAATCATCAACTGAAGAACTTAGTGCCAAATTGACTGTCCTTGCGACGACACCAATGATTGGGGAATTTGTTAACAAGGTTGCTGGCGACAATATTGAACTAACAATATTGATGCCTTATTCAGCCGATCCTCATTCTTTTGAGCCATCACCCAAAGACGTAAAGAAAATTGACGGTGCAGATTTGGTTTTTTATACGGGTTTGAAATATGAGTCCGTTAATCTTCTTAAATTACTTCAGAATTCAGTAACATCAGAGGAATTACTTGTTGAATTAGGGTCCAGAATAAATCCTATAAGATTTGATGAAGAAGGCCACAATGATCATGACGAACATGGTGATGAAGATAAGCATGATGATCATGACGAACATGGTGATGAAGAAGGCCATGATGATCATGACGAACATGGTGATGAAGAAGGCCATGATGATCATGACGAACATGGTGATGAAGAAGGCCATGATGATCATGACGAACATGGTGATGAAGAAGGCCATGATGATCATGACGAACATGGTGATGAAGATAAGCATGATGATCATGACGAACATGGTGATGAAGAAGGCCATGATGATCATGACGAAC
>VFGV01000008.1 GCA_009392275.1 SAR202 cluster bacterium | reverse complement strand
GCTACCGTATATCCAACCATCAATAACAGCATAGGATACTGACTTCGTATTGCTGAAGACTGCGATTCAAATAATCGCATTGCAATGCTATGGGATAAGAATACTGCAATGATATGACCGACTAATATAGATATTATCGAGATGCTCCAATAAAAGTTTGAGCTAGCGATCATAAAATTCACTCGATACAGTGTCGTGTTGAAAATATTCCAATCAAACCCGAAAGGGTCAGAAGCTAGCGGAATTATGGTTTGACCTTGTATAAGCAAAAACATAAGAAAATGAGCTACATGATACGCAAGGGCTATTGGTATTAATGTATGCACAAATGTTGTTGCTAAATGCTGTGCACTAAATGAGCTGCCACTAGCAAGTTTCATCAATTTAGCGAAAGCAAAATAAACGACAAAGAATATAAAAATGGTAAAGATAAGTCCGCACGTGTTAATTAACGTTATATTGTTACTATATGGTTCTAAATAGATTTGTATATCCATCCATCTTTTGGTGCCTGTAAATCCATCAAACGTGACTGTGGCCAATAGAAGTAAAATCAGCAATGTCTCTGAAATAGAAGCACGCTTTATATCAAGCAAGCCGGATGAGATTGGTCTTACATACAAATGCGTCTTTATGTTGCTCGAAGTACCAGTTTTCCCAGATGCTGTCTTAATTGATTCACCGTGTATTGGTGCAAATCTGGATAAGTAGCCAAAAACCAATGTAAAAACCTCTCCATTACGCAGCCAGGTATCCTTGCCAAATAAGAACATCCCTACCCATGTAATAATGGAATAAACCAATATGATTAAGCTAATTTTTGATGGAACAATAGCTCCAGGGTAAACATTTTCTATCCATGCAAAAACCACAAATAACAAAACGGCTGGCCAGGCTTTCAAATTGGATGGGTAACTTAGCTGCACAGAAATTGAGCTGTTTCTAACAAATAAACCGGATACTTGTTCACACCACTCAAAAATTATTTTCCATGGATTAATCAATGACCAAAGATTGCCCACGAAAGCAGATACATAGGCAAGTCCAACCCACCATATTACCCATACAAATGTTGGAGCAATATTGTAGACCGGATCAGAGCTTCCAATGAAACCAGATAGCACTACGATTATGAATAAGAAAACGCTGAATAATTGGATTATAAATTTAATATGAGCTCGTTCAATATATCCGAAGACGCTAAGCTTCATAAGATCAAATTTTGGATATGTACTGTATGCGTGTGTGTTTTTATAAAAGAAGATAAGAACTATAAATGATGCAATTACTGCTCCTGCAGCAGCAACTAAACATAAAACTAAAGGTAAGGGCGGCGTAAATGGTTCAACCATATAGTGCGGGTTAGCATTTATTGAACTGGATATTGAATTGATATCTGGAGCAAACATTCTTTAAGTTAAAAACCCCATTTGATATTTCCGGATAACAATTAAGATTTATCCGTGATTGTTATTTGGCCTTAATTGTTACTTGGCTACTGCCCGCATGAATAAGATCAAATGTGACTCCATCATTGCCATTAGAACTTGGTACCCGTATCCCGTCTACTAATACTTCCAACTGTCCAGAAAGGAGAGTGTTTGGTATTGATACCGTGGTGGATGAGTTAGTTCCCTTAGGGCCACCGGCCATAAAGCTGAGTTCTTTGGAATTTGTGTTAAATGTCATTTCAAATATATGGGACTGTGAAGTCACTTCTATGCTCTCCACTCTGCCGTCAACTTTTATCGCAAATTCATAAACTAGACTAATTAGAGGAGTTAAAATTGCTCTGTACAGTAGGCGCTCCGAGTTTTTATCCCTGTCATTTCTGGAAGTTTTAACCGCAACAAAAATTACCTTTCCAGTTGAATCAATTTCAAGAGTTCGGTCTTGTGCAAATGTGCCTCCGTACTCGGAATGTCCCGTTTGCGTACGATCCAAAAGTAATTTTCCGAACAATTTTTCTTGAGCGGAAAGTGGCTTGGATGAAGGCTCAAGTAAAGGTAATCCTAAGTTTACAGAGTACCAATTTTTACCAGCATTTTGTGTTCTATATATATCGTCTGCGGTTATTGCATAAAGAACATTTGGGTTAATCGGATCAATAGCCATGTCAATTACTGCGCCCTTGGGTATACCTGTTGAGGACTTATCCCATTTTTGACCTCCATTAGTCGATTTATATATACCACTTTCTGTGGCCGCATACAGTATTTCAGGGTCGATTGGGTCCATTTGCAGATCGTTTGTAAATTCATCTAGGCCGTCATTAATTTCAAACCAAGACTCTGCGCCATTAGTTGTTTTATATATACCTATAGCGGTTGTGGTTTCATGAAGGCTTGTCATCGCATAGGCAATATCAGGGTTTGTTGGATGTACAATTATGGAGTTAATTGATGTCTTTGTTTCAATAGGAAATCCATTAGACTTTTCTTGAAAGGATTTACCTCCATCTGATGATTTAAATATGTGTGCTCCGTCAAGATTGAAAGTCAAGTCGGGATATACCGAATCGTGTACTGAACCTACATATATAACGTCTGAATTACTTGGTGCTACAGCTACTCCGTGCAAGTGGAAATCAGCGGCTCCTTCCAGGCGCAATCCTAAGTTGTAAGTTTCCTCACTTAATCCAGATTCAATTTCGTGAGTCAATACATACCAGCTTGCACCGAAATCGGTACTGGCAGTTAACTCTCCTGTTCTTAACCATCCTGTGGTATAGATCACATATGGAAAATCATATGAGAAGGCATATACCATTGGATAATGAGACGTTATTGATGGAGAAAACCACCAACTATCTCCAGCATCAGGGGAAAAGAAATTGCCTCGTCCAGACTCACCTCCGACCCAGAGATTGAATGGGACAATTGGATGATTTCCCATTTGTGCTATCTTCGCTTCGTATATACCCTTGTCACTTCTATACCAAGTTTTTCCACCGTCTATACTTTTGTATAAGCCTTCCCCTTTATGCATTCCTCTATTCTTGTGTTTGGGATGTGTTGTATATACTTCAGTGGCAGTGCCAATGAAAACGATATTTTCATCAGTTGGATCAATTGCTACAGGCGTTAGGAATTTGTATGCCAATCCTTCACTTATATCGGTCCAGGATTTGCCTGAATCATTACTTCTAAAAATTCCATCATGACTAGTTACATAAGCAACATTGCCATTGCTAGGTGCGAAATGAACGTGGTGTAACTTGAGAGAATTTAGTCCGTTGTTAATTCTTTCCCAGGTTAATCCACTGTCAGAACTACGGAACAATCCTTCGTTTGTTGAAGCAGCCAATATGATGTTTGGGTTGTTCTGGTGAATATCCAGACCCATCACTTTTGGAGGGTTGTTTTCATTGAGGTTTTTCTTGCTGTTAGCGACTTCTTCAAGATACGAAATCACGTTGCCGCTCCATGTCACTCCATCATCACGTGTGTATTGGACACCTCCATCCCCTGCAACCCATATCACTTCAGGGTTATCTGGCATCACAACAATTGCATCGATAGCAGAGCATGTTGAACAGGTGCCTGTCTTGGTCCAAGTTTTGCCAGAATCTATGCTTTTATATAGATCAGAAGGTTCAGCTGGCCATATATCTCCTCGCGTATCGCCAGACTGAAGAGCGGCAGCATATACGATATTAGGCTGCTGGGAAGAAAATTGTATTGCTGTGAAAGGTATAACATTGCCTTGATCGGCAGTAAAACCAACTACTGATTCCCATGATTCTCCGCCATCAAAGGTGGCTTGGACGGACCATTCCAAATTTGTATAAATAGCAATATCTTTATCAACTGGACTTAGTGCTAATGAACCAACGTGGCCTGTTACATGAACTAGGTCCCAACTGGCACCAGCATCCGTGCTCCGGTACATAGTCATATCATTAGAATCGACACCTGCATACATGATATTTGAATCAACAGGTGAGATTTTGATTTCCACGAATTCGCCTGCCTGTACGTCTGACACCTTCTCCCACTTTAATTCAGAACATTGTTCTCCTTCATAAATCTGGCAACTATCAAAAGGTTGCTCATATTTAGCGACTGGTAGGGTTACATTAGTTAGGTCAGCAGCGACAACGCCGTTTGGAAGTTCTACTGGAGGTACGTTGCAGTCTGGTGTTTTAGGTAAACCACTTTCATCTTTCTGATCTCCGCTGCATTCCCATTCTTCATCGTCGTATCTGCGTTTATCATCATCTTCAGGTCTATCTTCATTGCGGCGTCTGTCATCATCTTCAGATCTATCTTCATTGCGGCGTCTGTCATCATCTTCTTCAGGTCTATCTTCATTACGCGTTCTATCATCATCGCGACCTCTGTCCTCTTCAAAATCATTTTCTATTTCAGGCTTTCCGAGCTTGCAGTGCTGGATACTCATGAGTTCTGCTTGATCTATTTTCGCATCAAAATAGACAATATCGTCTGTTCTCGGTCTACCTAAAACTTTAATCATACAGTTGGGATCATATGTACTCTCACTAATTTCTTCAGTCACTTCACTTTGATCAACTGTGTCTGTAGGATCTATTTCATTGGAAACAGGAGATGCTGTGTTTGTCGGTCTTGGAGTTGGATCTGCAGACTGCTGTGCTGTTGCAGTGGGCTCTGTAATTGACTCTATTTGTTCTTTTGGTTGTGTTTCGATTGCAATCGGTTTAGATTCTGCACAACTTAATGCGAGAATTGACAATATTATTAAGAGTTTAATTAAGAGATTTTTCACTCCGAGATATTATCACCGAAACAAATTGGTAGCCATTCATAGTCGTTTATCAGTTTAATTATGAAAGGCTCGCACCGAATCATGAAAACAGTCATCTTGCTTACCACCCAAAAGTTTTCAAATCGACCCTTCCGCTATTATCAAATTCTACTCCTTCAGCCATAAGTAATTTTCTTTGTAGAATCACATCGTTTGGTTGTCTGCTACTGATTTTCCCATCGCGATTAATCACTCGATGCCATGGTGTATTTTGATCAGCTTCTGTCAGGCTTGCAAGAGCAAATCCGACCACTCTTGCGCTAGATATAGGCACCAGTTGTGCTACTTGTCCATATGTTGCTACTTGCCCATAAGGTATCGAATTAACTATTTGGTATATTTTCTTGAAAATACCAGTTGGTTTTTGTGACATCTGGATACCATAACCGTGTTTATGTAAAGGGTGCAATTAATCTACAAGTTTGTTCATCTTATTTTTAGTTAATTCCGTTGTTGGGCCAGAAAAAGAAACACGCCCTTTACTTAAAACGATCAAACTATCGCTATATTTCCTAGCCATATCAATATCATGAGTTATGACTAATAAGGTTTTGCCCATATCACATATATCTTTGAGCAAAGAATAAAATGTTTCTCTAGAATCTGAATCTATGGATGATAATGGTTCGTCCATGATAATTACGTCTTTACCTTGAGCTAGAGCAAAAACCAACCAGGCCCTTTGTTTTTCGCCGGTTGAGATATCAGTGAAAGATGATTTTGAAATTGATGAAATTCCGCAAGTGTCAAGCAAGCTTTCTAAAACTACATCTTTATCAACTTCATTGCTATTTTTGTAAAAACCGAGTTTGCATATTTCTTCAACAGTCAGGAATGGAGGATCTTCTATATCTTGGGGCAAATAACAGATTTCAGTGACATCTACATTTGAAATAGTTCCTTGGTAATCTGTGATTTCGCCAACTATAGATTTAACTAAAGTCGATTTACCGGATCCATTTGGTCCAACTAAGCAGGTAAACTCATCATTGCTAATATTACAAGACACTTTGTCCAAAATCATAGTTTCATTTATCTGTATAGATATCTCTTTTATTTCTATATTCATCGTATTCTCAAAGCTAAATACATCATTAGTGGTGCGCCAATTACAGTAGTTGCCATTCCAACTGGTAATTCTGTAGGTGAAAACAGTAACCTTGCGAATTGGTCAGACAGCATTGTCAGTATTCCGCCTGTTATTATCGACCCGATAAATAATTGCACGGGAACATTTCCAAATAAGCGACGGCTAATATGCGGAGAAATCAAGCCAACAAATCCAATTATTCCTCCCCCATACACTGAAGCTGCGGTCAGTATTCCAGCCAGTATCATACTGAATAACCTCAGTCTGTTAGGGTTAACTCCCAAAGATTTGGACAGTGTGTCTCCAAGAATAATAGGTTGGAATTGCCTCGATAGTACTAGGGCAATAGTTGAGCAGATGACAAAGGTTATTAAAACGTAATAAAAAATTGTCCAGTTACTGTAAGCAAAAGAGCCTGCTACTAATCCAAGTACCTGTATTGAGAAAATACTGCCATGAGAAATTACAGCCGTGCTTATAGCTATTGTTAGAGCTCCTAATGCTATACCCATGATAGCAAGCCTAGTTGGGGTTAAGTTACGTTCAGAAATTAGCCTTACCAAAATAATAGAAACAACGATTGAGAAACCAATTGCACCTATGAAAATAAGAGGTTCTTGAGTTGTTATAAGGCCTGCAGCACTGCACGCGAGAAAAATAGCTGCTGCGCCTCCGATTCCGAAAAGATTAGGGTCTCCTAACGGGCTTCTAGAGGATAGTTGAATAAGTGCCCCAGCTAATCCTAAGCATGCACCAACTACAAAGCTAACAGCTATACGTGGAATCCGAATGTTCCACATAATAGTGTTAACTACAGTATCTTCGGATCCAAAAATACCATTTATAGCATCTTTGAACCCGTAATTAGAGGGGCCCATAAAGAGCCCCGCTAATATTAAAGCAAAAATAATTACGCCTAAGGTTGAATATCTTAGGGCATAGGTCATGTTATTTCATGGAATCCAAAGCCGACTTTAGAAATTCAACGGCTTCGACTATACGCGGCCCTGGAGCTTGCAGGAATAGATCTAAATCTGCTTCTATTATGCTGCCAGTTTGTATGGCCTTAAGTCCAGCAAATGGAGGAATCATAGTTATCAATGACGATAATCTAGGCGCAGGTTCGGGAGCCGGGGTGATAGTTATGATGACATCTGGGTTAGCCATCAAAACTGCCTCTGGACTCATCAGTGCAAATCCAGGGTATGGCCCTGAGTTTGAAAGGTCTGAAGCCTTGTTTTCCATTCCTATAACTGCAGCAACCAGACCTGTGTATGAGGATGGTAGTGCGGCATATAAGTTTTGGTCTGGGTCAGATATTAAGATCAAAACGCTACGACCGTCATCAGTTCCAGCTGCTGTTAGCCTGTCCTTGATATCCGTAGTAGCTTTATTTGCAATTTCTTTTGTGCCGAATATGATGCCGAGATTCGTAATGCCACCCATTACGTCCTCTACACTCTCAGCTTTGACAGCAAATACATTAAGTCCAACGGCGCCTAAAATTTCTACAAAACGAGCCTGTGTTATTGCCTCAATTACCACTAGGTCAGGGCGACTGCCGATTATGGTTTCTACAGAGGGGTTGTACGCGCTTCCCACATCAGGTAGTGATAATGCTGCCTCGGGGTGGGTTGATGCACGATCTCTTAAAGCAGACTTTCCGCCAGAGGCATATACCATTTCTGTTGCTGTGGGACTAATAGTTGCTACCTTTGTTGGAATAGATTCAAAAGTAAGCTCTCTGCCTAGGGCATCAATCACAACAATTTTTTCAGGTGCTGGTTCATGTGTCGGAGTTATGACTACGATTTTTTCCGTCTCTACTTCGACTATCTTTTCAACTTCTACAATTACTTCTTTCTCAACAACTTTTTCAACCTCTACCTCCACCTCCTTTATTACTTCTTTAGCAACTTCTACTATTTTTTCTTCAATAATTACTTCTGGTTCAGAGGAACAAGCAATACTGAATAATAGAACGGAAATAATAGAAAAACCGAAAAAACCTAACAGTTTTGAATTTATACGCGACATCAACTTTAACTCCTTGAGTCAATTAAATTTTTTCCAGCCAGCTATTTTTGGAAGTAATAAATATATTCATTACTTCTTAGCCCAATTACAAAATCCAAAGTTAAAGAGGACATTTGATTTCATGTGCTTAACAATAAGTCATAAAGGACTTTTGTTAATACTAATTTAGTCTATTGTGAAACAATTAACAATCCTAATAAAAGGATTTTTAGCTGGTTGATGCCCTTTTTAAAAATAAGAATAAATGGCTCAAACCATTAGCTTTGTATATACTGCGCTCATGGACAGTAAAGAGTGAGGTTATTCGTGTCATCAGAAAATCCAAAATGTGATAATCCAAATTGCACGTGTGATCCATGTGAATGCGATCCATGTGAATGTTGAAATTGCTATTAGAAACTTGAAATCGATTAAAAGGAGCTAAATGTGTCTAAATCAGAAAGGACGGGGAAAATACAGACCGTACTGGGATTAATTGAGCCAGATGATCTTGGAGTTACATTAACTCATGAACACTCATTAATTGATTTATCTTGCTATTTTAGTATGCCTGAAGAGGCTACTGAGCGCTGGTATGTGGATCAGCCGGTAACAATTGAGATTCTTAGTAGTCTTATGCCACGTCTATTTCATAATAGAGATGTTGGTGATTTGTGTGATGAAAAACATCAAACAGAGGAAGTATACAAATATTACTTGTCCGGAGGCAATTCGTTAGTAGATACTACCTCGATAGGCATAGCCAGGGATCCATTGGCACTAACTAGGATATCTCGCGCTACTGGCCTTAACATAATTATGGGAGCATCATATTATGTTCCAGCTTCATATTCTGAAGAAATTTATGATCAAACAGAACAAGAAATTACTGACGCAATAGTTAAAGATATAACAGTCGGAGTTAAAGATACTGGAGTTAAGTCGGGCATAATAGGAGAGGTTGGTAATTTCTGGCCAACAAATGAGACTTCTCGAAAAATTCTCAGAGCTTCAGCTCATGCATCTGTTGAAACTGGTGCAGCCATTTCTATTCATCCGGGCGGACACCCAGACGCGCTTTTACAACATTTAAATGATTTAATTGAAGCTGGAGCTGATCCAACTAGGATCATTATGGGACATCTAGACGTGTTTCCATATTCTCCAGAAGTAGTTAAGGAAATTGCAGAAACTGGCGCGACTCTTGAGTTTGATCGTTTCGGTAGTGAAAACACAAACTTTGCAGAGGCCGGCCTTGAAATTGCATTTCCTTCTGACGTGCAGCGTATAGAGCGTATAGAACAATTAATAGAATGGGGTTATGAGAGTCAAATTGTTATTGCTCAAGATGTTTGCTTAAAGACGGATTTAAGTTCATATGGGGGTGGGGGATACACTCATATTTTGGATAGTATCATTCCAAGAATGCGTAAGCGCGGGTTCTCAAATGACAATATCGATAAAATGATGGTTGAAAATCCAAAACGGCTATTAACCTTTAAATAAGGTCCGGTTATTTGGAGAGGTGTATGGCGCCTTTATTTGAAATTATTGATGTTGAGATATTGCTTTGTTGGCATGATGAGTCTTTAGAATATTGGTTAATTGATGACCATTCGTTACAAGAGATGCGTTATGGGAAAAGACACAGATCCAATATTTTCACATTAGTTAAGAATAAAATTGAATTTGGATCAACTAAATTTGACGCTAACTTAGAAAATATTAGTTTGGATGATGGGTTTATCACATGGGCAAAATTATATCCAGAATGGTTTGACCGGCCTGATTGGGATGCACTTGGTGTACGTAAAACTATAGATCATCGGATTCAAGCATTGATAAATAGAGGTTTTATTGAGAAAGTGCCAAGAGTAATGATGGGACATAGCAGGGATATGTTCCAGATGGATTTATTAGAAATCACAATTTCTGAATGGGAATTATTGAAGGATATAAGCAATCTTGAGCCTAAAATTGATGTTGTAGTTCCTAAGCTCACTCAATTTAAGGAAGTGCTCAGGGTTAATAATTAAAAAGCCAGGTATCAAAAAACTGTCCAACCACCATCGACAACTAGATTTTGGCCTGTAATCCAATTACCTGCAGGCGATGCGAACAAAGCTGCAGCTCCTTTTAGGTCGTATGGGTTACCCATTTTATTAATTGGCTGCCGCGCTACCATTCGTCTTATCATTTCTTTTTTTACCGTGGGTTTTGGTATTTGGCCAGGGCTAATGCAGTTAACAGTTATCCCGTACTCTCCTAGCTCAGCTGCCAAAGCTTTTGTTAAATTAATAACGCCTCCTTTAGCGGCAAAGTAACCTATTGAAGACCTTTTGTGATTCAGGCCTGCATATAATCTTTTATCCGTTCCCATCACACCGTGTACTGAACCGATTGTAATTATCTTTCCATATCTTTGCTTAATCATTACGTTGGCAGCAGCTTGAGCGCACATAAAAGTAGTTTCAATATTCATGGTTATAGTTTCTCGAAATGCCTCTGTCGATGCAGAAGGGAAATCATTATCTGGAGTTGAACCTCCTGCATTACAAACAAACACGTCCAATTTACCATGTGTTTGTATTACAGATTCAATCAATGAATTAATTTCGCTTTCAATGGTTGCGTCACATTGCAGGGCATGTGCTTTAAGCCCTGATTCTGAAAGTTTAGCAGCCACTTTTTTACAATTGTTTAAGTTTCTACTTGCAATTATTACGGTGGCCCCAAGTTCACATAATGATTCTGAAATAGCTGATCCTAAATGAGTTCCACCACCGGTTACAACTGCAATTGAATCTGACATATCAAATAATTGTTTTATTGTCGGCAAAAGATTATTTACCTTCCTTTTTCAAGCTGAGTATTTTGCCACGTGTAATCTACTTTGTCTTTATAAAAACGATCTGGATTTTCAATTGCCCATATCTGTTTTCTTATGATGTAGTTGTTTGGGTCAATCTCTATAGCTTTACGCCATAGCTTTATTGCTTCACTTCTTTTATCTAAGTCAAATAATTTTTGGCCAGATTCAAAGAGTTCATTTGCTTTTTGGTGAGTGTCGTGTTCAAATTCTTCAGGTTGTGAGCTTTGGAAATGATTTCCATACGCCCAATTTTCGACCAAGGAACGTTTAGTTGATTCCCTTATGTTAAATGTGCCTAATTCGATAAAGTCTACTTTGCCATTAGAGCCTATTAAATAAACATTTGGTACAGCTTTAAAGCCATATAACTTACCAAGCTTATTGCTTTGGTCGACAACTGTAGTAAGGTTTGCGCGAGCTTTTTCCAGGTAAAATTTTGGTTTTGCAATTCCCTGAACATCCATTGCTACCGTAATTACTTTTACATCAGTTGAGATATTGTCAGAAACCTCTTGCCATACAGGCAATTGAACTCTACATGCTCACCAAGATGCCCAAAAGAACAAGGCAACTTTTTGCCCGTAATAATCTGAAAGTTCTACATTTTCTCCAGTAACTGACGGCAAGCAGAAGTCAGGTGCTATGTCTCCAACATTTACGTAGCCATTTTGTTCAGACATTTTTGATTTCCTTATACATAGATTGTGCAATATAGTGCATTATAAGAGGATTATTCCAACAATGGCCAGTACTGTAATACTTATTGCAACACTTTTGATGAATAATCGTTTCGGGTTAGTGTGTTCGTTAAGTATTTTAAATATTCCAATGCTTAGCACGCTGCTAAAAACGAATACCCATACTGGAGCTGTTGCAAACAATGTTGATACCAATGCTACCGAGTTGCCAATTTTCAATGAGCTTAAAAATGATAAGTGAGCTAAAGGCAGTATTACCGCCTCAACTACTAAAACAAACACCATAGTTCTAGGCTGTTTGACCGTTGAAATAAATTTACCAATAGAGTCTCGTCTCAAGTTGAGCAGAATGGGTAACAGGGCTCCGATTCTTTGCGCCCAAAAAGCATTTTCTGCGGTAACTTCATTGAGAGCGTATCCGCCTAGTACCTGTGACATTCCAGACAAAGCAGCACAAAAAATTAAACCAACAATTGCATATATTTTAGTTTTATTATTTGGATTTTCAGAAGATTCTGAAGATAGAATTATTATTCCAACGATTGCTAGTATTATTGATCCCCACTGTAACAAAGCTAGAGATTGATCTAGTAAAAGCAAAGCGAAAATAGCGACGAAAAGTGGGCTGGTATTAAATATAGCGAAACTAACCGACGCCTCGGTATTTCTAAGTATTCGATAAAAAGTTGTGATGGCAATTCCGTAAACTGCGCCACTACCAAAGATTGCTGCTATATGTGTTCCCGGTACACTTGCGTCAAAGGGATATAGTATTCCAAAGATTATGCTGTAAACGATAAGACTTACAGCTAACCATAGCATTAGAGTTGTCGCATCTGGTAGATATCGAATTGACAGGATTTTTTCGCCGGTGCCACCTAATCCGATTAGTGACGCGGCCAGAATTGCTAATGCAACCCATGATTCAGTTGGTAGAAATGACAGCAACATTTAATATAAATTCAAAAAGGGCATAAGATTTAGGTTTTACAAATCCTGAAATACCTATTTAATCTATTATATGTGTGCTGGACTACATAAATATTTAAAATCAGTTAATTTTTTATAAGGATCGAACAATGGTAATAGCGTTAATTGTTGGAGCTGGTGGTTTTATTGGTGCCATTGCAAGATATGGCATAAATTCTGGTTTTGGCAGGCTAATACACGACCAATGGTTACCGTATGGAACACTGACGGTCAATGTTATAGGCTGTTTGATAATAGGGATGGTTGCTGGCTTGATAGATGGTAAGCACATAGGAGGAGTGGAATTGCGTGCGTTTGTTGTGGTAGGTATTCTGGGAGGATTCACAACTTATTCTGCATTTGGTTATGAAACAATTAATTTATTACGAGACGGTAACATTTCAGCAGCAATTGTAAATATTGCCGCGCAGATAGTTTTAGGATTATGCGCTGTTTGGATTGGTTACAAACTGGCAACCATCGCCTAACCCACTAAGAAAGA
Source organism: SAR202 cluster bacterium (assembly GCA_009392275.1). Lineage (GTDB taxonomy): Bacteria > Chloroflexota > Dehalococcoidia > Lucifugimonadales > UBA2962 > UBA2962. The sequence continues at coordinate 85,568 of VFGV01000008.1, read as the reverse complement.
AATTTTACAACTGCAGGTGATACAACATCCTGTCTTTCGAGTTGAGGCACATGTGCTGCCTTATCAACAACGAAAACCTCCGCATTTGTCAAAAGACTTTTGAAGTCATCTGCATATACTGGAGGGACTAAACCATCTTGTTTACCCCAGACTATAAAACTTGGAGCCTTTGCTCGATGGATGCGCCGAGTCAGGCCTTTTTCCGGTATTGGCCAAATGAATGCTGCAGAACATGCGAGAGACCATGACCTCTTAATTTCTTCATCTTGCCTTTCTATCTCATCTTCAGGCATTGAAAACATTTCGGTCGCAATTTTGCCTTCAGGCTCATAAAAACATAAAGGAATTAATTCATCCGGGGTTAATTTCATCCAGTCTCCTACAGGTTGATCTTCTCTCCATAACCCTATTGCTGATATAAGCACTAGTTTACTTACTCGGTCTGGATTAGTAGATGCCAATTCAGCTGCTAGCATTCCACCAAATGAATGCCCGATTACTGCTGGTGAATCTAGGCCCAGTTGATCAAATACTTCGTAGTAGTGAAGCATTAATTCCCAAAGACCACGTATTTCTCGCACCGCGTCTGGATCACCCTCTGTACCAGGTAAAGACGGGGCATAAACTGTGAAGTGATTTGCTAAATCATCTAAAAATGGATCCCAAGCAGGGCCACCTGCACCATGAAGAAATACGACAGGAGGTCCACTGCCAGCTTGATGAACTACAGATTCGACTCTGCCATTCATAGTTTTAAGTACGTTTGTTGTCCTGTTCATACTGTCACCACTTCTTGTGATCTTTTTGCGCCTTTTGGCCACCAGTGATTTTCCCAGCCTTGGTCATCCCAAATATTCCGGAGCTTAGGTAAAACTTCCTCTCCAAATAACTGAATATTTTTCTTAGTTAATTCATGTGGCATTGATCCAAGATGCATTAGTGCCATTAGATTACCGCAGTTTAGGTCTTTTATAACTTCCTCAAGTTGTTGTTTTACAGATTCTGGGCTCCCTGCAACAATAAATCGGTTATCAATATAATCTTGGAATTTCCAATCCTTTCTCTGAGTAGCAAGGTCTGCTGGTATTCCATATCCTCCTGCTCTTGTGGCTTTAACTAGACTACTATGATCCACATGACCGGGAGCCATAAAGAAATGCAACGGAGTGTGAAGAGATTTCTCGTAGAAGTACTTAACATGTTCAAAATACTGTTCCTCAGCTTTAGCATCAGTTTCGGCTACAAGCACCAACTGTAAGAAGCCAAGCCTGTAAGGATTAGGATCTTTCCCGAGCTCATCTAAACGTTCCCAGTATTTATCTACATTTTTTTTTGCAAATTTACTTCCAAAATAACTCAGGAAGCAATAACAGTAATCACGCTCCGCCACCCAATCGACGGTTGATTTACTACCAGTTCCTGGCACCCAAACTGGCGGGTGGGGTTGCTGTATAGGTTTCGGCCAGGTATTTACGTATCTAAGTTGGTTGTATTTTCCGTTGAAAGAAAATACATCTTTTCTGGTCCATGCTTCGATTATAAGGTCATGAGCTTCCCGAAACCTTTCGCGTTGTTCCATCGGAGGGATACCGTAACACCAATTAACATCACAAGAACTGCCTAGAGGCATACCGGCGACAAGTCGGCCGCCACTAATTCCATCTAGCATGGCATATTCCTCTGCGACTCTTTGAGGCGGGTTGGTTGGAAGGGTAGCTCCCATGACCACAATAGCGGTGTCTTTTGTGTTCCGAGCTAAGGCTGATGCCATAATGTTTGGGGACGGCATAAAACCGTAAGCGTTTTGATGATGTTCATTTACACAAACCCCGTCAAAGCCCATCTTGGCTCCAAATTCCAGTTCATCTAAAGTCCAATTATAATATTGCCCCACACGCGATGGATCAGCTAATTCTGACCAAGGCGGTGTTACCCATACAGAACTATATTTTTTTTCAAAGTCATCGGGTAATTCTCGGTGTGGCATGAGATGGAACATTGATATTTTCATGTTGTAGCCCCTTTAAGAAATTGTAATATTTAGAAATCCATACATTTAAAAAGTTTTGGCGAGTATAACATCATTCGCCAAATACCAGTTAATTTTGTTGCTCAAACTTAAATTAGGTCACTTATTATGTCGTAAAACGTAGGATTTAATATGCTTTGTTGAAGTTTGCTTTTTGGTATAAACTTTCAATTGGCAAAGCATGAAAAATCTAATTGAAACTACCACGCTAAAACGTGAATGGATAGAAAGCACCTTATTTCCTCAATGTGATTTCTTTCGTTTGAAAAAAGGCACCGGACGAGAATTACAAGGTAAATCCCTTTATTGTTTATTTTATGATCCTAGTTTTATAACAAGGGCATCATTCCAGCGTGCTATGCATTTGTTAGGAGGACAGTTTTATCAAACTGAAAATGCTTCCCAATCATTTCCAGTAACGGAGACTAATCATATTGATAATGTAGTAGCAATATTGGATAGCCTCAGAATGGATGCAGTAGTTATAAGGAGTAACGAGCCTAATGTGATGAGTGAGGCAGCCAGTGCTGACCTTATACCAGTTATTAGTGGGGGTGGTATCTACGATCACCCAACCCAATGCTTGGCTGATCTTTATACCTTGCAGCTAGAAAGAGGATCTATAGATGGGTCACATGTAGCGATTGTAGGTCGGGTTGAGCATCGAAATATAAATGCTTTGATCCTAGGTTTGTCACTTTTTAAAGACATAACCGTTAGCGTGTTTTCGCTGAGTGGTGCAATCAATCCAGAGATATATTCTCTAGGTTCAGACCGAGGAATAAAGTTTCGAGAAGTAAATTCTATGAATGAACTAAAAAATGCTGATGTAATCTATCTCAATGCGCCTAGAACAGAAGCTCACGCTAATCTCCTGAGGTCGAGAGGAATACCAACCATAAACATAAATCAAGAATTTATGGATTCCTTGGATGACAAAGCAATAGTTATGAATCCAATTCAGCGAAGTGGTGATTTCTCTATAGAGGTTGTTGATAAAAGACTGGCATTTTATAGGCAATCAGAAAATGCTTTGATAGTGAGAATGGCAGTTTTGATGGGTATCTTATCTTAAGCCACCTCAATTGGTCCCTTTGATTTAATATCTGCCGATTTTTCTTCAAGTTCGGGAGTGACCAGACTCAAATATTTTCCGAAAACTGAGTGCATAAACGCACTATTAATTATCCTTCCATGCCAATCGAAAGATACTCCTGTAGCTTCCAATACATCTTTTCTAACGTCATCAGTCATTAGTTTGGAAATCAAGAAGTCAATTTGAGAATCTCTAAGGGACTCAAATATTCCTCTTGCGATGTTACCGAGTTTAATCTCGTTGTTGAGAATTTTCTTCCATTCTGACTCATATGGCTTCAATTGTTTTGATGATAAGTCGCCTTGATTTAATGCTTGTATTAAAGTTTTAGCAGCTAGTTGACCGGAGAGTAGAGAATAATAAATTCCTCCACCAGTGGTTGGTTTAGTTAGACCTGCGGCATCACCTATCGATAGCGCTCTTTGGCTATATGTTGGTGTTGATGGTTTGACAGGTATACCCCATTTTCGTTGAGGGCTTTCGATCTTGTTGTAATATCCCTTTGACTTTAATAGTTTTGTTAAATTATCCATATCTCCGTTCAATTTACGAGAGGTTGCTAAACCAAGTAATGCTTCATTATTTTGAGTTGGTACCAACCAACCAAATGAACCACGGCCAATGTTTGAGCCAAGAAAAACAGTTGGCCTAGATAGCCCGTCTGTGGATACAGTCGTTTGGCAGCCAGTCAAAAAGTTTTTATGCCCTCCATTACCGAGTCCAGCCATTTTTAATAGAGGAGATCCGAATCCTGTCGCAATTATTACTGCCTTACAATTGGCTGTATGATTTCCTGCTTTCGTTTCGCTTATAACAGAAACCTTAGAATCACTTATATCGATAGATATAACTTTTTCATTAAGGCGATAAATAGCTCCTAGTTGGATCGCCTTGTCTGCAAATGATTTCACATATGAGATGCGATTTATTACATAAGCTTGAGGATTTCGATGATTGATTAAGTAGGTTTTACCAGAAGGGGAAACAATATTGGCACTTGAACTGGATCGATAGATATCATTTTCGGCTGGTGGGAACTCCTTGAAACATGAGTGACCTATTATCCCTGTGCATAGTTTGTCCCCGATTTTGGTTCTCCAATCATATACTTCGACCGAAAAACCAGCCTTAGCAATATTTAGGGCTGCTAGGTTGCCTGCAGGGCCTGCGCCTATGATGATTACGTCGAGCAATCTAAGCTCATTAACATGTTTAACACGAGTTGTAATGCTACCTTAATGGGACCTTTGTTGCCAACAATTTTTTTATTGAATTAGTCATTCATATGGTCGCAACGATAAGCCATTATAAAGTCATTTGTGTGAAGGCCTCCGATCGAATGGGTCCACCACTCGACTCTGACTAATCCCCACTCCAAAACAATTTTAGGATGGTGGTCTTGTTTATCTGATTCAATTCCAACTTTATTTACGAATTTTAATGCTGATGAATAATCAGGAAAAGAAAACTCCCTGATTAGACGAGGAGTTTCAGTGTCATTACAGATTATCCATTTTGGTGTTTCCTTCAGTAATTTTTTTATATCAGAGTTTTGTAATTTTGGGGTGTCAGCTTTAGTTTTTACGCAATCTTTGTTTCTTAATGACATTTTTCCTCCTTTAACTGGCGCTTCAAAAAATACCGTGCGAGGGTTTTTGAAATGGATGTAATAATTCCATTGCTGCTTAAATCTGTAATAATGGAGTTTATCAAATGCAAAAACTGTTAAATAAATTTGTTACTCTCCCTGTAAGAGACCACTTGGTATCTTTAGTTAGGTATCCTGATTTTCGCTATATTTGGCTTACAGGTATATTTTCATTTGGTGGTATGTGGATTTTTACAGTCACCGCCACATGGATAGCTGTCGAAGAGTCTGGAAGTTCGAGATGGCCTGGAATAATCGCTTTTTCAAGCCTTTTGCCATTTTTACTTTTTTCTGCTCTAGGAGGATTTTTTGCAGATAGATATAATCGCAAAAATGTAGTTCTTGTCACATCTATCGGCAATACAATTCTGGCTGTACTGATTGCTGTGGGTGCTGCGACAGAGTCTTTAGACCTGTGGCATTTAGCTGTTGGAGCGTTTTTGGCAGGTGGACTTAGAGCTGTAATGGAACCGGCAATACAGGCTTTAATTCCGAACCAGGTAGATAAAAAGCATATGTTAAATGCTATAACTCTAAATGCATTAACTCATCATGGTTCACGTTTTTTCGGGTTATTAATTGCTTCACCTTTATTGGCTAGCGGGGTAGCTATATCAATATCCGGTTTTACTATTGTCCCTGGAGGAGTAAAAACTGTACTAATTCTTAGTGCAGTTTTTACAGCCATAAGTGCTTTGTCCGCTATGTTTTGTAATACAGTTTCATATGGAAAAATAACTTCCAAGATTCAAAAAAGTTATATTACTAAAGAAGCTAAGCGTTCATTGTTTGGTATCAACAGCAGAGTTATGGATATATTAAGTGGTATTAATTATGTTGTCTCAGGAATGACAGAAGGATTTAAATATATATATACACATAAAATAATTTCGATTTTTATTATATTAGTTGCTTTCCACTGCGCATTAGTTATGTCATTTGAGTCTATAATGCCTATTTTTTCCCGCGAGACCTTAAACGCAACCGATGGATCTATTCTTGGATATTTGGTAATGGCATTCGGGGCAGGGTCAATTATAGGTGTTTTACTGGTAGCGGGGCTAACCAGCGAAAAGCATAAAGGATGGGTTTTATTGTGGTCAGGCATAGGAAGTGGCATCACACCTATCTTAATGGCGTTAATGCAAGACCCGGGTTTAGCAATGGTGTTTGCAGGCTTAATGGGCGCAACACAAGCAAGTTTTATGGCAATTACTAATGTATACGTTTTGACTGTGTGTCCAGATAGGTTGAGAGGGCGTGTGTCTAGTCTGTATGTGTTGCATGCTGGAGGCATCATGGCATTTGCCAATTTGGGTTATGGATTCCTAGCTGATTTATTTAATGCTAGCGTCATATTTATAATTACAGGAGTAATATTTGTGGTATTTTTAATGGCTATATCGACATCACTACCTAAATTAAGAACCATTTATAGGACTGGAGAAACTACAGTTTAATGGGGTCTAGTATTAAAAAAGCAGTTATACCTGCAGCCGGGCTTGGAACAAGGTTTTTGCCTGTAACGCGATCAGTTTCCAAAGTCATGTTGCCAGTTTTTAATATACCAACGATTGATTTTGCAGTTGCTGAATTGAAAAAAAGTGGTATCAATAGCGTAGCTATTGTTGTATCCACTCTCAATTATGATATTCAAAAATACTTTGAAAGTGCATCTGACATGCAAATTGAATTTATATTACAGAAAGAGCCCAATGGGCTAGGAGATGCAATTCTTCAGTCTGAAAAATGGGTTGATGGGGAATCTTTTTGTGTAATATTGCCCGATGATTTGATTATTGGTGAAACATCTACAATCGAACAAATGATTTCAATTCATTCTAGCAACAACACCGCGGTTTTGGCATTAAAATCGGTTGAAGATGAAAGGGTGCCGTTTTTGGGTATAGTGGAATCTCAACAAATTGATATTTCGACACATCGGATAATTAAATGTGTAGAAAAGCCAAAACTAGAGGATGCTCCATCAAACTTAGCAATAATTGGCAGATATATATTCACAAATGACATTTTTAAATATATTAAGCAAACGACGAAAGGTGCACTAGGCGAGATACAAATAACCGATGCAATTAATGCGCAGGCTACGGAAAAGGATGTTTATGGATATCAGTTTCCAGAGGAGCATTTTGATACAGGTAATCCTTCCGGATTATTGGAAGCATCGATAGGTTATGCTCTTAAACACCCTGAGAAGGCGCCAGGTCTTATAAGATTTATAAAATCTTTAAATCTCTAAACATTGTCAATAAATCCTTTGACATATGTATTCCACACTATTAGGATTTCTTAATCTGCGGTAGTCACTTTTTGGAGACGTAAATTGAGCAAAATATTTGAAAGCATGATAACGGAAATTAAAGATGTTAATGCCTGGCGGCAATGCCTCGCTGAATTTTTCGCAACAGGACTATTTGTGTTCATAGGCGCAGGTGCTGTGGCAGCTAGTGGAATCGCTAGCTCAGGAGGACTGGACACCGGAAGGCTAGTTGTTATAGCTCTAGCACATGGGTTGGCTATTTGCTTGCTCGCATATTCTGTAGGTCATATATCCGGTGGCCACCTAAATCCAGCGATTACTATCGCAGCAATTATTAATGGGAAAATTAGCTGGGTAAGAGGCAATTTATACATAGTTGGCCAGATTGCCGGTGGTATTGTTGCTGCGCTGATATTAATGTCTGTTATCCCAGATGTTAATGAAGGGAATTTAGGTGCTCATGGTCTAGGAGAAGGTGTGTCAGTTGGCATGGGATTTGGTATCGAGGTAATATTTACTTTCCTATTATCATTTGTTGTGTTTGCTACTGCTATGGATAAAAGAGGACCAGGGGTTATGGCACCGGTAGCAATCGGTATTACAGTTGCCGTTGTTCATCTTGTTGCAGTGCCATTAACAGGTGCTGGTATAAACCCTGCACGAAGTTTAGGTCCTGCAATTGCGTCTGGTTTTTGGACTGATCATTGGATATATTGGGTAGCTCCAATACTTGGTGGCTTGGTAGGAGGCACTTTATACCAATTGATTTTTTCAGGTGAAACAGAGTCTAAGTAACAAGTTCTGAATTTAACCAGTCGAAAATAAATTTTGTAGCCTGACAATCATCTTCATTGTAAGTCAAAATTTTGTTTTTGCTTTCTAGGTCTTTGCCTTCAGACTCAACAAAATTAGTAAATAATGCTATTGAACCCATTGCATCTACATCATCGAGAGTCCAGCTGAAACCAAGATATTGAGCTATTTCTTTTAAACCTTCCTTGTAAATTGGGAAGGCATAGGATTTCAAAACAATGGGGCTTAAATCGATTAGGCGTTCTATAACAAACTGTAGACTAATATCATTAATTTCAAAACTCTCGCCCATCAATTGAAGCTGAGTTTTTTCATAATTGTGCCAATGATAGAAAACAGGATCTTCTAAAGATGAAGCCCATTTAAAAAACTCTTTAGTGTTATCTGGCTCTTGATCAGGAGTATCAGCAAAAAAGGAAATAAATTCCTCGGCAGAATTATTTGTTCTAACAACAGCTCCAATCAGGTAGTTCACCATTGCAGACCCTGACTTACTCGGATATAGATTACTTCCTTCTAGATCTATGAATACTTCAGTACCATGTTTAGGTAATTCTGGTAGTGGTTGTTTAAAAAATATTGATTGACTATCCAAAGCCTTGGCACAAGCGATCATTTTTTCTGCGGTTTTATTACCAATCCCTTGTATATCTTCCAAGTCTTCTTTGGAAGCTTCAGCAATTTCGTTTACAGTTGTAAAACCTGCATCAGCAAGATATTCACGTCTTCTTGATTTGATGCCGGGTATTAGAGATGCGTCATTAGCAGCTATAGCGAGGTCATTTACATAGGATTCCCAAGGCCATCGAGCTCCTCTCAATGTAGGTGCTATTGATTCTCCATTTATAACATTTATGAGTTGTTGGATTATTTCGTCTAATTGCTCATCGTACTCTTCTGCATAATATGGGAACTCCTCTAAATCGCCATTAATTAGATAAAAAACGGGTGGTGTGAATTCTTGTATTTTACCTATCATTCGATTGTATATCGCAGCTTGTAATACGTGAGAGGTTTTTATATTTTTAGCAGATTTAATTTCAATTATTTCATAGGAATGGCTGCCAAAAATTGAAGGTTGATCACTAACTTTTCGCATTATGTCAGGTCGACCACTAATTTTTAAGTTTTTACAAATTAGAGGCATGTCTAGAATCCCAACTGCTTCATCGTTCATAAGTTCGAGTACTTGAGCAAACCCCTCCGTTTCCGTGGCAAATGGCAAATTAGCCGCACTGGAAAACAGTGTTTCATTAACAAATTTATGATGTCTTTTGCCCTCTGAAAACATTAATTGCTGGAAGTCCGTCATTGGATCTTTATTGTTTGCGTCTGCATGGTAGTCACACCATACATTTATAGGAGATTCGGCAAAAATCTGTATTATATGAGCTTTTATTAGTGGGGATTTGTTTTTCTCAGTATGTAAAGAAAATATGCGATCTAGGTCTGCTGAGCTCAGCTTACTCATATAATTCTATTTCTCATTTGTTTTTGTTGTGCTTTCGTCAACAAGTTCAATTAAGTCGACAGCCTTTCTTTTTTTAGATCCGTCTCTGGAGCTCAAACCTTCGTCAAACATTTGCAGGCAGAATGGACAAGAAACTGCGACAGTGTCTGCGCCAGTTTCTAGGAATTGATCCGTTCGCATATGGTTAGTTCTTGTGCCTCGATTTTCCTCTAGCCAAGCATGTCCTCCGCCGGCGCCACAGCAAAATCCTTTTTCTCTATTTTTATTCATTTCCAATAGATTTAATCCAGGTATTGATGAAGCGACGCTTCTAGGCTCTTCATAAATATTATTTTGTCTGCCTAGGTAGCAAGAATCGTGATACGAAACCGTTTCTTTTATTTCTCCGATGGTATTTAGTTTTCCAGTTGATATAAGTTCGTCGACGAACTTACTATAATGTGTGACTTCGAACTCTCCTTGTAAATGGGGATATTCGTTTTTCATCACGTTGAAGCAATGCGGGCACAATGTGATTATTTTTGTTACTTTATGAGCTTTTAAATTGTCTATTGTTTGGTTGGCCATATTCTGATACAAATACTCATTACCTAATCTTCTAGCCGGATCTCCTGTGCAGGTTTCTTTTTGGCCTAGAACAGCAAAATCAACATTCGCTCTTTGAAGTACTCTTGCTAATGATCGTGCTACTGCATGTCCTCTTTTATCTAAAGCTGATGTGCATCCTATCCATAGAAGATAATCGGCATCGGGGTTTTCATCAATGGTAGGTATCTTCATGTCGGCCATCCAGTCAGTTCTACCGTATGTTGTTCCTCTCCATGGGTGACCTCGCTGCTCTAAGCTAATTAATGCTGTTTGACCAGTTTCAGGTATTTCTGCTTTTTCCATAACAAGATGTCTGCGGACATCAACAATCGTTTGCACGTGTTCCACTCCGACAGGACATTCATATACACATGCGCCACATGTTAAGCAATCCCAAATTGCTTCTTGAGGTATTTCATTAGGAACTAAAGGATTTGCTTGTTCAATACTGCTGCCTTTTATGATGGAAGGGCCTACTTTTTGAGTATGGTCCTTAAGGCTGGCTACGATATGCATTGGAGATAGACTCTTTCCGCTGAAATTTGCAGGGCATACATCACTGCACCTTCCGCATACGGCGCATGCATACCCATCAAGCAACTGTTTCCAGGTGAAATCCTTAACATTAAGAGCACCAAAAGCGTCAGACTCCGCTAGGTTTGGGGTGGTAAGAGTTCCGGGACTTTCCAGAGATCTAAAGAAGAAGTTAACCGGAGCACCAAGCAAATGTGTATGTTTTGATAATGGAATTACTATGGAAAATGAAAGTATCAAAAGTACATGTAGCCACCAACAAATCTCATGAAGGAGTAATCCTAAGCTCTGTGAAATATTAGCTGATATTAGAGCCTTCCCAATAGCCTTACCTATCAATGCCTCAGCGTGTGAGCCAGTTCCGTTTCCAGAAACATAAAAAGCTTCTGTCATAATTGTTAAACACATCAAAAGTGTAATAAAGCCCAGTATGATTGCAGCATCAAGTTTTTGTGTTAAATCGAATGAGAGGCGTCTCGGAGTTTTCAACCATCTCCGTACAATTCCAAGGAATATAACAAATAAAAATATTATGGCTAAAATATCAAGATATGATGCAAACACCTGTACTCCCTTAGGAGTCAATATAATTTCGGAAAATCTATCGGATATCGAATCGCCAAAAATAAACAACACATAACTTAATGCAAAAGATAAGAACCCCCAAAATATAAACATGTGTGCGAGGCCTGCTAAATCTGTTTTTAATGAAAAACTTTGTAGGACTTTGCTTTGGCCAAAAACGGGTTTTAGGATGCCTGTAAATCGTTGCAATTTATTCTTCGTAAGATCAGATTGCTGCCCCAGTAATATAAGCCGTATAGCATCTTTGTATAGGATGAAAGTTGCAACACCAAAAAAGATTGCTGTTAATGTGTAAACACCAACCCAAATAGGGATAACGTTAAATAGTATTTCTGGAGGACTCACTTATATCTCTTAATTTTTTTATTAAAGTTTCTAGGGTTATCGGAATATAACTAGTACTATAGCTGTAATAGCAATCCAAATTGTAACTGTACCGAATAAGTGTTTATCTGACAGTAACAAATCTTCTGGTGATTCCCCCAGATTTTTAAAATGTACCAAATATATGTATCTAAGCAAACCATATATTACCATTGGTATTGTCAATGTCATTAGGTAATTATCTGGTAAATTAGTTGCTGCAAAAATATAGGTTGTGTATACAATGACAGTGGCTATTATAGCCATAATAGAAACAGCATCAATCAACTTTATCGAGTAAGATTTTAGGCTGGTTCTTTGCAATGATGCTTTTTCGCCGGAACGTATTAATTCGCATCTCCTTTTACCTAATGCAATGACTAGTGCACCTAACCCGGTGCACAAATAAAGCCATAATGAGATAGGTACGTCTAAAACTGCAGCACCAGCGATTGCTCTTAAGACAAAACCTGCGCTGATAGCAAAGCAATCAATAAGCACAATATTTTTCAAAACTATCGAATATGAAGTCATTAAAATTACATATCCAATTGATATCCAGCCGAAATTTAGGTGTAAAACAAAGGATAAGGCAATTCCTATAAATAGCAGCGATGTTCCTGTAATTGTGGCTATTTTCTTTGATAACTTGCCTGAAGCAATTGGACGCATAGATTTTACTGGATGTATATTATCTTTTTCGTAATCGAGTACATCGTTGATCAAATAAACAGCGCCCGATATAACAGAAAATATAATAAACGCAATGATCGAGTTAGCGAGCATGGAATCGACAGTTGACCATTGTGTTATATCCCAGGATTCTTGAACACTAAATAGCAAAGCGAAGAAAACCAGAAGGTTCTTACTCCATTGCTTTGGTCTCATTGTTACAAATATCGCGGTTACTAACTCGGTTATTTGACCGTTTAAACTGTTTTTGTATTGTTTTTGTTTACTCATTGCTTGATAATTGTTCAGTATAGAGCATTAATTTTACATTTCTATTGACATATACACTGTCGTCTTTTTACAATTTTTTGTTGTCTTATTGGATAGGTAGTGTCAAAAAAGACGTCAAATATTAATTTATCTTAAGGCTATTGAAAGGTCATATTAAAATATAATGACCTATTCAAATATCATTAAAACACTAGGAGGATAGTGAATAATGGCAGATTTCAAACCGCTTGGTAATCGGGTTGTAATTGAACCAATGGAGTCTGATGAACAGATTTCAGCTGGAGGAATTTATATCCCAGACACAGCTAAAGAAAAACCACAAGAAGGTAAAGTAGTAGCTGTGGGGCCAGGCAAGCTTAACGAAGATGGTTCACGAACTGAGTTAGAGGTGTCGGTTGGAGACATTGTTGTGTATTCAAAATATGCCGGTACCGAGTATAAGCATGGTGAGACAGAATATCTAATTGTCAGAGAAGACGATATTCTTTTCAAAAAATAAGATTAATAATGTTACCGACACAAAATTATAGTACGGTAACTTTTTCAGGAGGACTTTAATTTGGCTAAACAGATCAAATATAGCGAAGATGCTCGCGCTTCTATGAAGGCTGGTATCGACAAACTCGCCGATACGGTTGGAGTAACTCTCGGACCGCGTGGGCGTAACGTAGTGTTGGATAAAAAATTCGGACCACCTCAGGTAATATCAGATGGTGTAACAATTGCAAAAGAGATTGAATTAGAAGACCAATTTGAAAACATGGGTGCACAGCTTCTTAAAGAGGCTGCTTCTAAGACAAATGATGTTGCTGGTGACGGTACCACAACTGCTACTGTTTTAGCCCAGGCAATTATTCGCGAAGGTTTCAAGAATATTGCTGCTGGTGCTAACCCAATGGCTTTAAAACGTGGAATCGATACAGCAGTAGTTACTTTAAGAAAAGCAATTGGTGATATGTCTCAACCTGTTGAGGGCAAGACTCAGATAGCTCAAGTTGCATCTTTGTCTGCTCATGACGAAGTGATGGGTGATCTTATTGCTGAGGTTATGGAAAAAGTAGGGAAAGATGGTGTGATCACCGTTGAAGAATCTAAAGGCCTTGAATATGAACAAGAGTTTGTCGAAGGCATGGAGATAGATCGCGGCTATATTTCCCCGTATTTTGTTTCCAATTCAGAGAGGATGGAATCAGAAATAGAAGATCCATACATTCTTATCACAGATAAAAAAGTTTCTGCTGTCGCAGATATTTTGCCTGCTTTGGAGAACATATTAAAGGTTACAAAAAATGTTGTAATCATTGCTGAAGATATAGATGGAGAGGCTTTGGCCACATTGGTAGTTAATAAATTACGAGGCACATTGAATATATTGGGCGTTAAAGCTCCAGGATTTGGTGATCGCCGTAAAGCTATGTTGCAGGATATAGCGATTTTAACAGGTGGAAATGTGATCAGCGAGGAAGTCGGACGCAAATTAGATTCTGTGGAAGTTGCAGATTTGGGTCGTGCAAGAAGAGTAGTCTCAACCAAAGAAGATACTACTTTCGTAGATGGCTCTGGAACTGAAGCAGATATTGAAGGTCGAATCAATCAGATAAAGGCTCAAATTGAAGAGACCACATCTGATTTCGATCGGGAAAAACTTCAAGAGCGATTAGCTAAGCTATCAGGTGGTGTTGCCATAATAAAGGTGGGAGCAGCTACAGAAGTTGAGCTAAAAGAGAAAAAGAATCGCGTTGAAGATGCATTGTCAGCCACTCGAGCTGCAGTAGAGGAAGGAATTGTGCCTGGAGGTGGACTTGCGTTAATTAGAGCGAGGCAAGCTTTGGATAAATTAAAGTTGAAAGGTGATGATGCAACTGCGGTAGAGATCCTGAAAGGAGCTTTAGAAGCTCCTATGAAGCTTATTGCAGAGAACACTGGAGTTTCTGGAGACGTTATTCTGTCTCAATCTTTAGAAAACGAAGGTGACATGGGATACGATGCGGAAACAGGGGATTTTACTCCATTATTAGAGCGAGGTATTATGGATCCGGCTAAAGTTACCCGAGCAGCGATTGAAAACGCAGCTAGCGTTGCAGCTATGGTACTTACAACAGAGTCTTTAATTACTGATATTAAAGAACCAGAGCCACCAATGCCAGCTGCTCCACCAATGGATTACTAGGCGATAGTAATAATCAGTCAATTAAAAGGCCTCCATGAATTTGGAGGCCTTTTAATAATGTGATTGCATAAGTGTTGAAAACACTGTATTTTGACTGGAAAAGTGTGTGCTCATACCTATAATATAGCGTTGTAAAAAACCCTATAAATTGAACTACTAATTTGACAGACAATCATAAATTTTCACACTTACATGTACACACCGAGTATAGTTTGCTTGATGGGCTTAGCCGTCTTGAGCAATTAGTAAAAAGAGCTTCCGAGTTAGGGATGGAGGCTTTAGCGATCACCGACCATGGTGGATTATATGGAGCAGTTGATTTTTATCAAATAGCCAAGCGCCATGGAGTTAAGCCAATCATTGGATGTGAATTATATGTGAGCCCTTCTAGTAGGTTAGAAAGGAATCCATCTGATAAAAGGCCATATCACTTAACTGTTTTAGCCAAAAATAATACTGGATATAAAAACCTCGTTAAATTAGTGACATTAGCGCATTTAGAGGGTTTTTATTATAGGCCTAGGGTAGACCGGGAGTCTTTAGAGAAATACAGAGAGGGCCTGATAGTAATGTCGGGATGTCCCAGCGGAGAAGTGCCACGGGCGCTCATCGATGGGCGTTTAGATGATGCGAAATCATCTGCAGAATGGTATAGAAACACATTTGAAGATTACTATTTCGAAATAATGCGTCATGGTGACGTTCCTGAATTGCCAACAATAAATGACGGGCTTTTAAAACTTAAAGAAGAGCTTGATATAGGAATAGTGGCCACTAACGATGCTCATTATGTGCTAAGGGAACATGCGCCTTTTCAGGATATATTAATTTGTATTCATACTAATACAAATGTTCAAGATTCAAAAAGACTACGAATGGAGGAAGATTCATATTATCTGAAAAGTCCAACTGAAATGGTGGAAACATATCAAGATTTACCTGAGGCCATATCTAATACTAATGTCATTGCAGATAAATGTAATTTAGAGCTCGATTTCGAAACTTTAAGGTTGCCAGAATATAAGGATACCGATGGTAAAACATCCATCGAATTTCTAACTGAGCTTTGCCAGGAAGGTCTCAAAAGTCGTGTTTCTAATCCAGGGGAGAAGGAACTAGATAGATTGAAGTATGAATTGAGTGTCATTGAAGACACTCATTTCCCCAACTATTTTTTGGTGGTATGGGATATCGCACGATTTGTTAGGCATCACGATATCTTCTTTGCAGTTAGGGGTAGCGCGGCGGCAAGTTTAGTGCTTTTTTGTTTAGGCGTTACGGACATAAATCCGTTAGATTTTGATTTAGTTTTCGAGAGGTTCTTAAACCTGGAACGTAAAGAAATGCCTGATATTGATATGGATTTCCAGGATGATAGGCGCGATGAAGTAATTAATTACGTAGTGGAAAAATATGGAGAAGATCATGTTGCTCAAATAATTACATTTGGCACACTAGGAGCAAGGGCCGCTATTAGAGATTCAGGTAGAGCATTAGCCATGCCTTACCCAGAGGTCGATAGAGTAGCCAAATTAGTACCTCAAAAGTTGCATATAACTTTAGATGAAGCTGTTCAGTCAAGTGGGGAATTGGCTGGTCTTTATCAAAATGATCAAGCTGTGAACAAACTTTTAGATACGGCTAAGGGTGTAGAGGGATTGACTAGGCATTCAAGTACTCATGCTGCTGGTGTGGTTATCTCCAAAGAGCCATTAGAAGATTATATTCCTCTTCAGAGACCGGTTAAAGGATTTGAGAATGGAGTTAATACAACTCAATATGCGATGAAACCTCTTGCTGATTTAGGTTTACTTAAGATGGACTTTTTAGGGCTTGCAAACCTCACAATTTTGGCAAGGACTAGGGATCTTATAGAAGAGCGTACAGGTCAACATCTAGCATTAACAGATATACCTTTAAATGATTCGAAAACCTTTGATTTACTTTCAAATGGTGAAACAGTTGGTGTCTTCCAATTGGAAAGTACCGGAATGACAAGGTACATTCAAGATTTGAAGCCTACATCCTTGGGAGACGTAGCAGCCATGATCGCTCTTTATAGGCCGGGCCCGATGGAACATATCGATACTTTTATTGACGCTAAACATGGTAGGAGCGAGGCGTACTACCCCCATGAGGATTTGGAAGAAATACTTAAGGAAACATATGGGGTAATCGTGTTTCAGGATCAGGTTTTATATATAGCAAGAAGGTTTGCGGGGTATTCTCTAGGGGAAGCTGATGTAGTGAGAAAGGCAATGGGAAAGAAAATTCCTGAGATTATGGCTGAGGAACGTGAAAGATTTATGGATGGTGCCTTGAAGCAAGGATATTCGCAGGATGTTGCAGATAGAGTGTTTGAATTAGTTGAGCCTTTTGCGGGATATGCCTTTAATAAAGCTCACAGTATTAGCTACGGACTTATTTCATATTGGACAGCGTATTTCAAAGCTAACTATACGGGCGAATACATGACATCATTACTAAATGCATATTCTGGTAATGCAGATAGGGTTTCCATAGCGGTGGGAGAGTGTCTGAGGTTGGGCATTAAAGTTAAAGGACCAGATATTAATTCAGGAGAGGTCGAGTTTTCTTTATATGACGAAGTGGATTCCGAATTATCTATAAGATTTGGAATGTCTTCGATAAAAAATGTAGGTGTTTCCACTTTAGAAAAATTGATTGATGTTAGAAAACAGCATGGTAAATTTAGTTCTATAGAGGAGATGTGCAGACTTGCCGATATGACAGGATTAAATCGTAAAGCTTTGGATAGCTTAATTAAAGTAGGAGCTTTTGATTGTTTTGGAGATAGAACCTCAATTTTAAGTGTAGCGGATAGGGTGGTTGCTTTGGCACAAAGTGAGGCGCAGCTTAGGAATTCTGATCAGACCTCAATGTTTGATATGTTTGGTGAATCAGTTCAAGCTCCTTTGACTGAGATCGAAATAGAGGAGGGATATACAACTGATAATCAAAAAGGAGAGTGGGAATTAGAGTTGTTAGGAGTAAATTTATCCAGTAAAGATGTATTAGCATTTATAGCAGCAAGTGCTGATTCTACTACAGTGGTTTCACGTGATTTAATTCGACAAGATATGAATAGGGAAAAAATTAAAATTGCAGGACAGATTCAATCTGTCTCGTTTAGAAACACGCGTAACGGTAAAGCATTTGCGATCGTGAATGTTGGCATGCTTAACGGCTCTGTAGAAGTTTTTGTATGGGAAGAACTGTTGGCCACAACACGTGAATTGCTTAGAGATGGTAAATCCATTTTGATAAGTGGAATTGTAAAAGATAGAGGGGAAGATCAGGTTAGTATATCTGCAGCAGAAATCAATGAATTCATGCTTAGTGATTTACCTGTGAAACCTGCGGATAATTTAGCACCGCAAGTTGAATCCAGTCTATTTTCGAATGAAAAACCTTTAGCTGTAGTGCCAGAAACTGAGAGCATTGATAGTTTAAAACCTGCAATCGTATCGACTAATGGATCTGATGTTAGCATTGGTAAAAAGATTGAAACTAAATCTGAACAACCTTCAAATTCTTTGCCGAAGAGATTGCTGATAACAATTATTGAATCAAAGAAAATAGAAGCCGATAGAGTATTACTTAATAATTTGATTCGTGAATTACTAGAACATACAGGACATGATGACCTTGAGATGGAAGTAAAGACTCCAAATAGTGTTGTTAAGTTAGCTTGGCCATTAATTAAAGTCGAAGCGACAACCGAATTAGCTGAATATGTTGCAGAAATGTTGGGAGATTCTGGATATGTAGCTCTAGTAGGGCACTAATAAGCTACGATGTTAAATTGAACTGTTTCTAGGATACTCCCCATTGATTCAATTTATCGTCAGTCGCAATTTCATAGAATTCGATTTCGTTTGATTGAATAAGCTTTGCGAGTTCACCACTATATTTACTCATTATTAACTCAGGTACATCTTTTCTCTGGTTCGATTCGATAGATTCCTGGTCCCATTCGGCAGTTACAGTTATTTCAGCACCTGGAGTGCCGAATCCGCCTATTACTATGGTTGCCGGACGCCTGCCTTTTTTCTCGTATTCAGTGCAAACATTTTTTAAAATGCCTGCAACTTTCCATGTGTCAGGGCGAGTTTTAGGTTTGCATATTCTTCTTATCCGAAACATTCGTACCTCACTATTGATTTAGATATTAATTCAAACAGCAGTTCTGCCTCCATCTATATATACAACTTGTCCGGTCATATAATCACTGGCTTCACTTGCTAAATACGCCGCAAATATGCCAAGATCTCGCAATTTACCTCCACGTTTAACAGGAATTGCGTCTATATGTTTTTCAACAGATTTAGCATCTGACCACACAGCATTAGTCATTTCAGTGTGGAAAGACCCAGGAGCTAAACCATTTACTGTTACTCCATATGAAGCCCATTCTAAAGCCAGAACTCTAGTAAGCATATTGATTGCTGCTTTTGACACATTATATGGGGCACAGTATGGAACGCCCTGCGCGCCATTACTGGAAGAAATATTTATAATTTTGCCATAACCTCTATCTATCATATGAGGTGCAACTGCCCTGCATCCATACATTACGCCGTTTACATTAACATCCATTATCTTTTGCCATTCATCGTCGCTTATTCGAGAATCCGGCGTCCTTGAAAGTCTTGCAGGATTAGGCACTTGATCTGGTATAGGTACTAGCGGTAGGAAGTGCAAAGCACCGGCATTATTTACCATAATGTCGATTTTCCCAAATTCGGAGATTGTATTTTCAACAAGATTATCTACTTGTTTTGAGTCCGATACGTCAGTTCGTAAAGCGATGCAGCGCTTTCCTTTTTCAATTACCTCTTGTTTTACCGACTCAAGTTCTTCTTCAGTTCTCGCGGCTAAAGCGATATCTGCTCCACATTCAGCCATCGCAAGTGCGATTTCTCTTCCAATTCCTCTGCCGCCACCAGTTATAACGGCTACTCGACCGGTGAGATCCATTTCTTTTAACAATTTGAACTCCATTTATTTAGTTGTCTATATAGACAATTTTGTAAGACACGTTTGGTTTACCTAAAGATATTACAATTTAATTCAGATATCTGTAAGGTATAAGAAAATCTATCAATAAAATGAGGCTCTATATGTCTAGCCCGGTAATAACAAAAATAGAAATTACACAATATAGACTTCCATACAAAGATACTGTTAGTACTGGGATGAATATTTATTATGAACCTGGAGCTAGTACAGGTGGTCGTAAAATTCTTGGTGTTCGAATTATGACTAACGAAGGGATAGTTGGTGAATACATTTCAATTGCTCCCGGAACTTTGCCACAGGTTGAGGCGATTGCCCCTGCCCTTATTGGAAAAAACCCACTTGAAAGGGAGTGGTTTTATGATACCGCTAAAGTAGTTCTGAGAAAGCAAGACAAGATGGGTATTGGTCCAGTGGATATAGCTTTGTGGGATTTTGCAGGAAAGTACTACCAAGAACCTATCTACAGACTTTTAGGTGGACATAGAAAAAAACTACCCGCATATGCTAGTACGCTTCATGGGGACAAAAGTAAAGGAGGATTATCTTCACCAGAGGAGTTTGCAGATTTTGCCGAACAATGTATGGAGTTAGGTTATAAAGGGTTTAAGATCCATGGTTGGGACGATGGTGATGTAGAAAGAGAGATTAGCATAATAAATGAGGTTGGTTCCCGAGTTGGAGACAAGATGGCTCTTATGACTGATCCTTGCTGTATTTTCAATACTTACGCTGATGCACTGAAAGTCGGGCGTGCTTGTGATGATCAAAACTTCTTTTGGTATGAAGATCCAATGAAAGATGGAGGAGTATCTTTCTTTATTTATAGAAAACTAAGGCAGGCAATCAAAACACCGATTTTGCAAGGGGAACATTTGCATTTAGTAGAACCCCATGTTGATATGGCTATTGCTGAGGCAACAGATTTTTTTAGAGCGGATCCTGAATATGATGGTGGTATCACCGGAACTATGAAAATTGCTCATGCAGCTGAAGGTTTTGGCATGGACGTTGAATTACATATAGCTGGTCCTGCCCAGAGACATTGTATGGCGGCAATGAGGAACTCTAATTTCTATGAAATGGGATTAGTACATCCAAAAGTTCCAAATCCAGCCTCTCCTTCAGAGATATATTTAGGGGAATACTCCGATCAATTAGAAGCGATTGGCAAAGATGGGTGTGTAGATGTTCCAGAAGGGCCTGGTTTAGGTGTGGAATACAATTGGAAAGGTATCAAAAAGTATGCGATTGCTGAATTTACATATGATTAATGAACTAGCTTAGTTGAATTTAATGAGTAACAAAATAGCTATCGTCGGTGTTGGCGAATCAGACGAAATAGGGAAAGTTCCAGGAAAGTCATCTCTTCAGCATCATGCTGAGGCAGCATATAACGCTTTGGAAGATGCCGGAATTTCGATTGATCAAGTTGACGGTCTTTTGACTGCCGGTTATTCATCAATGGTGGTTGCAGAGTATTTAGGAATAACGCCAACTTTTACTGATGGCACGAATGTCGGCGGATCATCTTTCATAATACATATAGCTCATGCTATGGCTGCAATTAGAGCGGGATATTGCAACGTGGTTCTTGTAACTCATGGACAGGCAGGACGTAGTGCACGAACTAGAGCCGTTGCTGACGCTGCAGAGCCGGGATCACAGTTTGAAGCGCCATATGGAATCATAAATGCACCAGCTGCATATAGTCTGGCAGCTTCTAGGTATATGCATATTTACGGAGAAGATAGAACTAGAGATGCTATGGCTGAAATTGCTGTTTCTACTAGAAAGTGGGCTCAGTTAAACCCAAAGGCATATATGCGTGATCCTATGACAAAGGATGATTACCATAATTCCAGATGGGTGGCATGGCCTTTCCACTTACTGGATTGTTGCATTGTTACCGATGCTGGGGGGGCTTATGTTATAACCTCGGCTGACGTGGCAAAAGATTTGAAAAAGCAGCCAGTCTGGGTTTTAGGAGCTACTGAAAGTCATGATCATGCCATTATTAGTCAAATGCCTGATTTAACATCGCCTATTTCTAAAGATACTGGAGCTAGAGCTTTTGGCATGGCGGGTGTGGTTCATTCAGATATTGACTTGGCCATGATCTACGATTCATTTACGTATACTGTTTTGGTTACTCTGGAAGCATTAGGTTTTTGCAAACCTGGGGAAGGTCCAGAATTCGTGGCCAACCAAAGAACAGCACCAGGAGGGGATTTTGCTATGAACACGTCTGGCGGAGGTTTGTCTTACACGCACTCCGGCATGTATGGGATGTTTTTAGTATTAGAGGCTGTGAGACAGTTAAGAGGGGAGACTGGCGAACGTCAACTTGCATCACCAGAAATTGCTCTAATTAATGGGACAGGTGGATACCTTTCATCAGCAGGTACCGCTATTTTGGGCCTTGAATAAGATCTATGAACAACTATAAAAAAATACTACCAATTCCACAAGGAGAGTCTGAATTTTATTGGAATAAAGCCTCTGAAGGGGAGCTTTGGATCCAAAAATGCAATCAATGTTCAGAATCATATTTTTATCCAAGGGATATTTCTCCCTGTTGTTTTTCTCGCGATACCGAATGGGTTATATCGAGTGGACGAGGGGTGGTTTATGCATTCTCAATTATTCATCGATCTCCTAATCAAGGTTTCCAGGATGAAGCGCCTTTTATTATTGCTATAGTGGAATTGTACGAGGGCCCGCGGATGGCTACTAATATTGTGGGGATTGAGGATCCTACACCGGAAAAAATTAGAATAGGTATGGAAGTTGTGGTTACGTTTGATAAGATTACCGAGGAATTAAGCTTGCCAAAATTTCAATTGGTTAAAAACTAAATTAATTAATGGAGTGAATTTAGTAATGAATAGTCTTCACAGTACAACTGGTTTCAAGGTTTTATCATCGATTTTTATTATTGTACTTTTATCGTTGGGGGTAGTTGCTTGTTCTGGGACTACATCTGAAGAGGAAGCAGTAGATGATTTCTCTACTGACGTAACATTTTTTACCGGACAATCCGGAGATG
Source organism: SAR202 cluster bacterium (assembly GCA_009392275.1). Taxonomy (GTDB): domain Bacteria; phylum Chloroflexota; class Dehalococcoidia; order Lucifugimonadales; family UBA2962; genus UBA2962. The sequence continues at coordinate 62,938 of VFGV01000008.1, read as the reverse complement.
AAGAATATACGGGAGAGGCAAAACCTGTCGTTGCAGGAGAGGCGAGAGGGTTCGAAGCAGCTAGCGTTATGAGGAATAAAAGAGGCTCTCATGGCGCGGTATTACTTAATGATGGAAGAGTGTTTGTCGTTGGTGGGCAAGGTTCAGGCAGTCAGAGAGGAATCATTTATACTTCTGCTGAAGTATTCGATCCGGTCACTGGAGTTTGGGAAATGGCCGGAGATATGAAAGATAATCGTCATGATCTGTGTGTCGCGTTGCTACCAGATGGGAGAGTGTTGGTAGCTGGAGGCAGGGGGAATTTAAATATGGCTATTCCTACCTCTGAAATCTATGACGCTGATGCGAACACTTGGTCATCTACGGGTGAGTTAGTCACTGAACGAGATTATATGCCATGTACATCCTTGAATGATGGAAGAGTGTTAATTACTGGAGGCGAGGGAAGAGACTATCAAGACTTAAGTTCATCTGAAGTTTATGATCCTGTAACTGGTCAATGGGAAGCTGTTCCAGACATGTCAGTGACTAGAGCAAGGCATACGGCGACTTTATTAGATGATGGCAGGGTGTTAATTACCGGTGGCGGTAAATTAGACCCTCCATATGAAAAAAGTGCTGAAATTTTTGATCCAAATACAAATACTTGGACTGTCGTAGCCGAAATGTCTACTGGTAGAGCGGATCACCATGCAGTTTTGCTTGATGATGGACGGGTGTTAGTGGTAGGCGGCAGAGGGAAAAAATTAACTAGTGAAATCTACAATCCCGAGACAAACACATGGGAAAAAACCGGAAATACAATACAACCTCACGCTGAGGGAGCAATCATCCGTTTAAGCACAGGTAAAATATTGCTTACAGGCGGTATCGGGTATGGCTTACGTGCTGCTGCTTTATATGATGTATCTACTGGTGTATGGGAAGAATTAGAGGATATGAATAACGATAGATATAGACATGAAATGATTCGCCTTAACAGTAACTTAATATTAATAATAGGTGGACAAGGTAGGGAAGGCGTGACAGCGCAAGTAGAGAGTTTTACTCCTTAAAGGTAGGCGTTAATTAAGAGCTCGGATTGCGGATTGAATTTAAGTTCAAAAGATGATGGCGCGCTTGGTGGGATTCGAACCCACGACCTCAGCCTCCGCAGGGCTGCGCTCTATCCACTGAGCTACAAGCGCATCATGTTTGGCATATTATACTTAGTTGTCATGCCTCATTAAATCCAACTTGATAAGTTGTTATCACTTTTGGTGCCGAAGGAGGGATTTGAACCCACACGCCCTTGCGGGCACTGCGACCTGAACGCAGCGCGTCTGCCGTTCCGCCACTTCGGCATTGACCTGTGTAACAAATGAAATTTAGATATGGTGGGCGATGAGGGACTCGAACCCCCGACCCCCTCGGTGTAAACGAGGTGCTCTAGCCAACTGAGCTAATCGCCCTAATTTGAAATGTAAGTATATCTTAAAAATTTGAGGCTATAAATACCGCTAGGTTGAGCAATATATGTTAAAACTTATTAGTACCGTTTTGTAATAATAGATATGAGTGCAATATGCTTGTGAGAAAATTAAGAGATTATATCGTAGTAATTATAGCTTTAAATGCTTTAATTCTTGTTGGTTGTGGATCTTCTGACACTAAATATATTGATAGCGGAATTGAACATTTGGTAATTAAAGCGTACAAATTGGCAATTGATGATTTCAGTGCTGCTATACAAGAAAATTCTGAGAATAACGACGCCTACTTTTTGAGAGCTTATTCGTACTATGAGTCAGCCGCAACCATGGAGGATATTGAGCTTGCGCGAAATGATTTTACTTCATATATTGAGCATTATGAAGATGCTGAATTAAGAGAAATAAAAGATTTGAATATTGGAATATCTCTTGATAGGGCTTACATCGGGCGAGCGATAACTTACCACCAGAATTGTGAAGCGTTTGGAGATATAAAAAGCTGTCAAATGGCGGTAGATGATTTGGTGCAAGCATCGCGCATATCGCCTGGTAGCTGGCAAGTCTATCAAACACTAGGTATCGTTTATGAAACCTACTCGCAAAAATCAATCCAAGGTGAAAGAGATGGTTGGCGTGACAGGTCAATTCAGGCTTACAATAAAGCTCGTAAATTAAGATAGTTTTCGTAACAAGAGTAGCTTTCCTTTAAAAAAGTAGAGAAAGAGAAATTCTTGATATATTTGCATTTAAGTGTGACTACACATTTTAAATTGGCATTAAAGGTATTTTTAGATAATAAAACAATGACATTTATAGAGTATGCTTGGGAAAAATAAAAAAACCAATATGACAACTGTGAGGCTCAGTCGATCTAATCGAGATGCTTTAAAATCGTATGGTGATGCCAATAATATCTCCGTGATGGATGATATTTTGGGTAAATTGCTTGATATCCATTATTTCAATCAACCAAGACTTTCTAAGGACAATGAGAGCAATTTAATTAGTGGGTCATATCAAAAACTTGAAAAGCCGCCATTTGCATTAATTGATACTGAAATTTTGTTATGCTGGGAAACTGATTCTTTAACACATTGGCGACACTATAAAGCATCTAAGAGTTCTAAGTACGCTGCGAATAAGCTTCCGGATAAATGGGTAACAAAGGAACGAGTTGAGTTGATAGGGGCTGTAAGGCAAAAGATGAAAACAGGTTATTCTCATGAGGAAAAACAGGAGAATATGAACTTTCATTTAGACCCGGAAGAAAATACATGGGCTAAACTTTTCCCTAAATGGTTTGCATTAAATGATTATGAAAAACAGAGCCTTTCTAGAACTGTTGATGACCGTATATCAGCTTTAGTAAATAAGGGTTTTATCGAGCAACAGCCTAGAGAACGTAGAGTTCAGGTAAGAGGACAATACCGTATGAACTTAATAGCAATTAATCCTTATGAATGGAAAATGCTTAGAGGCATCAGTTATTTGCCCCCACAAAAACATCTTCATCTTGAATTATTAAAGTCTAGGAATTCAGGAGAGTCTCGTTTACCCGCGAAAATATCCGCAGGTAAACGAGACATATAGTAAGAATAAAACCTAAACTAAGTTGGAATAAGTCTAAAACAAATGCATAATTAATATTCAGCACATATTTTATATATTTTTATTAGTATTAGATAAGTTATGGACAAGTCTAAGATACATTTTAATGAAAAACAGTCGTTTAGGGCATGGTGGATATGGACTCTAATTTCAATTTCCCCGATAGTATGTTTGGCTTTGTGTATCAAACATACTATTTTTGAGAAACCAATAGGTATCAATCAACAAGAAGATTTTGTTTTATTGACTTTAACGTTGGTTTTAGGCTTAGTTTTCCCTTTACTGTTTTATATGATTCGACTTGAAACGAAGGTTAATTCTGAGGGAGTGTTTTTAAAATTTCGTCCGTTCCATATCAACTGGGTAAAATTAGAATTCAATGAAATTAAAGTGGCTGAGTCGATCAAGTATAGCCCGTTAAAGGATTATGGAGGATGGGGTATCAAATATGGCCCCAAGGGCAAAGCATACAATGTTAGCGGCAATAAAGGAGTTTTACTGACTTTGAAAAATGGTTCACGAGTTTTGATTGGATCTGGGTACGTTGATGCCTTACAAGCTGCTATTAGTAAAAATCTATAGAATGCACCAATGACGGTTTTGCGTATACTTCAAACTCCGAAGTTTTTATTCTCCATACTATTAATGATAATTTTAATAAACTGCAACGCTCCAGTTGAAAGTATGCGAATCTCAGATGAGCAGGACATGAAATTTTTAGTTGTGCCTGGAGAAACGCCCGAGGCAAGTCCTACACCCACTCCGGATATAGGCATATCTAGTGCAGAAAACCTTGGGATAATATTAGAAGACTCGTGGGAATTGGCCGGAGATTTAGGCTTTGGAAGATGGGGCCATACTGCCACTATTTTGGATAATGGATCTGTGTTAGTTGTAGGTGGTAGCAAGAGGTTAAGTTATCGCGCGTCAGCGGAAAACCAAGCTAAACTAATGCCTTTTGGTCATGATCAGTGGTTTACAGCTGGTACTCCTAATTGGGAGAGGACTTATCACACAGCAACTTTATTACCAGACGGAAGAGTATTAGTGGTTGGAGGATCTGGCAGAGCTATGTTTCAAGATGATGGTGAAGATAAAGTCTTTAGGGGTATTAAAGATTTGTTCTCATCGGAAATATATGAACCCAATACCAATAAATGGGTTGAGACTTCGGAAATGAATTATAAAAGGAGTCGCGCTCAAGCGATTAGTTTAGCAGACGGAGATGTAATGATTATTGGTGGACGTTCTGGCGTAGACATAACGGCTACTACTGAAATCTATAGGGTGAAAACTAGGTTGTGGGAGGAGTCAGCTGTTATGAATCACCACAGGATGTCTCATTCAGCCGTAGAGTTGATTGATGGCCGTGTTTTGGTAACGGGAGGCCTGGAGTCAGTAGTTCCGGGTGAAACACTTTCTTCTGCAGAAATATATGACCCTTATACAAAAATATGGACCGTTGCTAGTAATATGCACTATCCCAGATTGGGACATCAATCGACACTTTTATCTGATGGCAGGGTACTTATTACTGGAGGTGCTACTGCCCTAGAGCCTGAATCTAAAGACCAGTATCCTGGAATATCTGCTGAGATATATGATCCTAGTTCTGATACTTGGACAGAGGTTAGCAATATGGACTTTCCGAGACAAGACCATGTAGCAATATTAATTTCGGAAATCCAAGGAAATTCGGTGTTAAAAGATAAAGTCATTTTGTTTGGAGGCGCTAATCAACTCGGCTCAGGAATAAAAGTCGTTGAAGAATATAATGTGCAAGAAAATGAATGGTCAAGAATCACTCAATTGCCCGAAGGTAGGACTTTATTGACGGCAACATTTATGGAACCCTGCTCGGTTCTAATAGTTGGAGGAGGCGATGTTTCTCGTCGAGGAGATAATTTCCCGGAACACTCTTTAAGATTTGATATAGGTTGTTGAGCAAAAATAGATTCTGTGGAGTTGAAACAAAAAGACAAATAGTTTTATAAGTAAAATCAGTCAGTCTATTGTCTGGTAAAATCTTAGTTGCTAATTAATATAAAAAGGTAGAAAGACATATGGGATTTTTTGGAAACATATCGAGAACAATGGCAATGATGAAGGCATCAGCTAATGTGCTTCAGAAAGATAAGGAATTAGTTTTATTTCCGTTAATGGCTGCGGCATGCATAGCAATATTTTTAGCTCTAATGTGGTCTTTTGGCGCAATTGGCTTGGATAATGTAGAGGAAGAAGGCCAGCCAATAGAGGTGTATGTTGTCATTGTTTTTGTTTCTAATTTCATAATTGTGTTTTTCAATTCAGCTTTAGTTTCTGCTGCTTTGGAAAGATTACGCGGTGGTGATCCAAATGTTTACTCGGGTTTTTCGCACGCAATAAAGCATATTCACCACATTTTGATATGGTCGATAATTGTAACTATTGTGGCGATTTTAATAGCCGCTATAAAGGGGAATAGAAGAGGGATAGTTGGTCAAATTCTAGGCAGTTTGCTACAGGCAGGTTGGACTATGATGACCTTCTTTGTGGTTCCAATTATTGTTTCTGAAAACTTAAGCCCTTTTGCTGCAATAAAGAAGTCAACCAGTTTGTTTAAAAGTACCTGGGGTAACCAAATAACAGCTAATTTTGGATTTGGGATTTTTCAAATCTTAGCCTTGATTATCAGCGCTGTTATTGGATGGTTCTTTGGATTGCTTGATCAGACTTTTGGTCTAGTAATCGGAGTATTACTCGCGGCTGCGTCTGTAACAATAATATACACTCTAGAAGGAATCTACAAAGCTGCTTTATACGAATTTGCTTCCGGTGAGAAACCTCTAGAGTTTCAGGAAAGTCAACTTAAAACAGCATATAGTGTTTACCGAGCTTAAATCTTATTTTGGTGGCTACGACAGGGCTCGAACCTGTGACCTAGCGCTTATGAAGCGCCCGCTCTGCCTCTGAGCTACGTAGCCGAATTAAGTTACACTAAAAATATTATTACAGTCAGTCTAACTGAGTCAAAGTGAAAATGAGCCCTTTAGTTAGTTGGTTTTTACTCTAAAAGCTTGTAAGTGTGTAATACCCAGACATATACTTTTGGAGACAGATCTTGATCATCTTATAGATAGGATATTTTTATGAATACGCCAGCCGAAATAGAACATGTTCGTTTAAAGGCTTTAAATAATTTATGGATTCATAATCGAGATTGGACGGAAATGGCTGAGTCCGGCGGTCCTCATGTTATTACTTCTGGAAAGGGAGTAAGGGTTACTGATAGCCAGGGAAATAACTGGATAGATGTCAATGCTGGTTATAGTTGTGTAAATATTGGCTACGGAAGGCCTGAAATTGCCCAAGCTGTATACGAGCAAATCAATAAAACTCCCTTTTGCCCAATTGGTACTACCACAGAGATAGTAATCAAATTAGCCGAAAAACTTGCTGAATTAGCACCAGGTGATCTCAATCGAGTGTTTTTTTCCACAGGTGGTTCGGAGGCCAATGAAACTGCATTAAAGATTGCAAAGGCATATCATAACCATCGTGGAGAACCAGGACGTTATCGAGTCATAAGCAGAAAAGGCTCGTATCATGGAATGACAGGTGGGGTTCTTTGGACCGGTGATGGCCCGGCAGTTCAAAAGGCTGATTATGGGCCTGCTTATCCTGGTATGCTTCATGTGCCTCAACCAAATCCATATAGATGTGAGTTTGGCGGAAAAACTGAATCTGAGTGTGCAACACTTTGTGCTCAGGCTATTGAGGATACGATTTTGTTTTACGGACCTGAAACAATATCAGCATTTATCGGAGAGCCAATTGCTATCCCTCAAGGAGCTCCGGTGCCGTCTAAAGAATATTGGCCTATGGTGCGGGAAATATGTGATCGATATGGCGTAATAATGATTGCTGATGAAGTCGTATGCGGTTTTGGTAGAACAGGAAAAATGTTTGCCATGGAACACTTCAATGTATCTCCAGATATTATGACTGTGGCTAAAGGGATTATTAGTGCATACTTGCCTATGGCTGGAACGATTGTGAGCGATCGTATTGCTGATAGTTTTTCAGGTGGAGATTCTTCGCTGAAACATGTCTTAACCAATAGTGGACATCCAGTATCAGCTGCTGCAGCGCTTAAAAACATATCGATAATTGAAGAAGAAAATATGGTTGATAATGCCAAAGAAGTTGGTGAGTATTTCAAAGATCAGCTTGAAAATATGATTCAGGATCACCCTTTTGTTGGCGATGTTAGAGGTATTGGATTGTTTTTGGCTATGGAACTTGTAAGTGACAGACAAACCAAAGCTGGATTTGATCCGGATGTTCAAATCGGCGTTAGGTTGACTGAGAAGTTCAAATCCAAAGGATTAATTTTTAGAGCTCGTGAAAACATACTGCATTTTGGCCCTCCATTATGTATAACTCGCCAAGAGGTTGATGAAATAGTTCATGCTGTTGATCTTGGATTGTGGGAGTTTGAAGGTGAATCTGGCGTAGGGAGATTTGCGTGACAATTACAACTGAATTACAGGGAAAAGCAAATAGGTATCTTTGGATGCAGGCTAAAGGCTGGGATGATATGGCCGCATCTGGTGAGCCAATGATTATTGACCATGCAAACGGTGTTTCTGTCACTGATATTGAGGGTAATACATGGTTGGATGTCAATGGCGGATATTCTTCCATAAATATCGGATATGGTAGGAAGCAAATGGCTGATGTAGTTAAGAATCAAATGCTTGAGCTATCATATTACCCGGAGCAAACCACCACTTTCCCAAATGCTTTACTTGCCGAAAAATTAGCAGAAATTACTCCTGGAGATTTGAGTCGAGTATGGCCAGTTTCTGGCGGGTCGGAGGCAAATGAGATAGCCGTCAGAATGGCCCGAGCTTACCATGTAAGGAGAGGTGATAAAGGTCGGTATAAAATAATTAGTAGATACGGAAGCTACCATGGAGCTACATCTGGAGTGGCCTGGCTTGGTAGGCCATCTTCTTTAGGCTTAAATCAGTACGAACCTGGCCCCTTAGGTATGATTTATGCTTCCCAACCTAATCCCTTCAGCTGCTCATGGGGAGGCAAATCCCCTTCAGAGTGTGCTGTATTGTGCGCTCAAGATATTGAAAATTTAATTATTCAAAACGATCCGGATACGATTGCGGCAATTATAGGTGAACCAATAACTTCGTCTCTTGGAGCTGTTGTTCCTGGACAAGAATATTGGCCCATAGTTAGAGAGATTTGTGATCGATACGGTATTTTGCTGATTGATGATGAAGTGGTGTGCGGGTTTGGAAGAACTGGACGCATGTTTGGAATTGAACACTTTGGTGTTACGCCCGATATAATGACACTTGCAAAAGGTCTAGGCAGTAGTTATGTACCAATAGGGGCAACAATAGTCTCTACAAAAGTAGCAGATGCATTTGCTGGAAAAGAAAATATTTTTTATGCTGCTCTTACTGCTGGAGGACACCCTGTTTCAACTGCTTCGGCACTAGAAAACATAAATATAATAGAGCAAGAAGATCTGGTTGAAGCCTCTGCAGTTAAGGGGAGGTATTTCATTGAAAAATTAAATGGTCTTTCCGACAAGCATTCTGTAATAGGGGATGTTAGAGGTATTGGTCTTTTGGTAGCGATAGAGCTTGTTGGTGAATTTACAATTGATGATGAAGATCTAGGGGTTTGGTTGGTTAATACATTTAAGAAAAATGGATTATTGTTAAGGACATTGAGTAGTAGGGTAATACAAATGTCGCCTCCTTTGTGTGTTACTGAAACTGAAATCGACTTTATCATAGATGGGCTTGATGCTACTTTGACAAAATTATCATCGCATATATCTAAGGTCTGACGCTTTTAAAAAATTAGGATGTAATTGATGCATTATTTTCGTTACTTATATTAAGTTTTTTTATTAATATGTCTATGGAATATTTGGAGAAATAATTTGCCAGCATACGCTATATTAGGAGCACAGTGGGGAGATGAAGGTAAGGGTAAAATCGTCGACTTTTTGTCAGAAAAGGCCGATGTAGTCGCACGCTTTGCGGGAGGCAATAATGCTGGGCATACTGTTATAAATGATCAAGGTCATTTTAGCCTGCATCAAGTACCCTCAGGAATATTCTGGCCACAAACACTAAGTGTTATGGGTAGCGGTGTAGTTGTTGATCCGCCAAGCCTATTGGATGAAATAAGTTCTCTCAAAAATAGAGGCATTGATGTCGAAGGACGATTGTTGATTAGTGAAAGGGCACATTTAATAATGCCTTATCATATTGAATTGGATCAACTTTCCGAGTCAGCTAAAGGTGACAATGCAATTGGAACAACTGGAAGAGGAATTGGGCCTGCATACGCGGATAAAGCTTCAAGAAATGGGTTAAGAGTGTCAGAGTTATTGGACTTAGATGCCCTTAAACCTCGTTTGAAGGAAACTCTCGAACATGCTAATGCATTGATTACAAAGGTTTATTCTGGAAAGCCAATGGAATTAGAAACTGTATTCAATAAATGTAAAGAATGGTCCCTCCTGCTATCCCCATATATAGGTGCTGCTGAAGATATTCTTCACGAAAGATTGGAAGGCAATCAAATAATTGTTCTTGAAGGAGCTCAAGGAGCGTTACTTGATCTCGATCATGGTACCTATCCGTTTGTAACATCATCGAATCCAACAATTGGTGGCGCAAGTGTTGGGTTGGGCTTGCATCCTAGTCAAATTGCAGGTGTTATAGGTGTATTTAAAGCATATTGCACGCGAGTAGGAGGCGGGCCTTTCCCAACTGAATTAACAGGCAAAACTGGAGACCGCATTCGGGATTTAGCTCAGGAATTTGGTACTACAACAGGTAGGCCGAGAAGGGTGGGTTGGTTCGATTCGGTAATGGCTAATTATAGTAGTAAGATAAATGGATATTCATCAGTTGTTTTGACGCGGCTAGATGTTCTGGATGGTTTTGATTCCATAAAAGTTTGTGTAGGTTATGAATTTGATGGAAAGAGAATTAATAGGCTACCAGGAGGACAGGGAGTGTTACAGCACTGCGAGCCCATTTTTGAAGAATATTCTGGTTGGGATAAACCAACCGCGGGAGCTACCAGTTTTGCGGAACTGCCTAAACAGGCGGTCGATTATGTCATGAGACTTGAAAGTCTTATAGGATGCCCAATCGATGTAATATCTACCGGACCTAAACGGCAAGAGGCTATTACAAGAAGATCGATACTATAAAAATTATCGTTTTATAAGGTCTATTTAAATCGAGGTGCTAGATCGATGATGTGTTTAGAAACAATTTCATCTACCTTGCTTGCGGACACATCATCAAGTTTGATTAATGGCAATCTAGGTTCACCCACTTTATAGCCTAGTTGTTTAACAGCATATTTTACAGGAATTGGATTAGATACGATAAATAGAATCTTGTTGATATCAAGAAGGTTTTTGTCGAGCTTGGATGCAGATTCCCGATCTCCACTTAATATTAGACTGATCATTTTTTTAATTTGATTAGCTATCAAATGTCCAGAAACAGATACCACTCCAAATCCACCTAACGAAATTATTTCGAATGTCTCATCATCATTTCCACTCCAAACCTTAAAATCAGGATCAGTATTTTTTATGATATTACTGATTTGATCCATATTACTGCTAGCTTCTTTTACGCCGATAATATTGCTTACATTACTAAGTTCAATCGTAGTTTCTGCATCAATGTTTACAGCTGTTCTGCCAGGTACATTGTAGAGAATACAAGGTATAGACACTTGGTCTGCTATCGATTTGAAATGTAAGGATAACCCACGTTGAGGAGGTTTATTATAAGATGGTGCAACAAGAAGCACAGCATCAGCCCCAGCCTTTTCAGCGGTGATACTGTTCTCTATACTCTCAGCGGTATTGTTGGTTCCGGTGCCAGCAATTATTGAAGCTCTGTCGCCGACAGATTCTTTAATGCTTGAATACAGACTCAGTCGTTCTTTTTCTGTGAGGGTAGGCGATTCTCCAGTAGTTCCTGTGATTACCAATCCATCATTGCCTGCATTAACTAAGGCATCAGCTAATATGGCAGCCTCATCATAATCAACCTGCCCATTTTCATTAAATGGAGTAATCATTGCTGTGATTACTCTGCCAACTTCATTCATTTATTTATTCCTCTGTTTTTGGATTAAACGTTTTTCAATCATTGATTCAGCAATTTGGATTGCATTCAAGGCAGCACCTTTTCGCAAGTTATCACAGGATAACCATAAAACTAAACCATTAGGTAAGGAAACATCTTTTCTTAATCGCCCAACCATAACATCATCTTTATACTCGCTGTTAATAGGCATAGGGTAATGATTATTTTTGGGGTCATCTAGTAATGTGATTCCTGGCGAGTTAGCCAGAGCTGAATAAGCTTTGTCTAGTTCGATATTCTGATCAAATTCAATATGAATTGCTTCTGAATGCCCAATCTTAACGGGCACTCTAACGCATGTAGCCGATATTTTGAGGTCAGGTTGATGAAGTATCTTTTTGGTTTCATTCACCATCTTCATTTCCTCGTTTGTGTATCCGGATTTCGTGAATTTATCGATTTGAGGTATCACATTAAATGCTATTCTATGAGGATGTATAGATGTTTGAATTTCAGAATTGTCATACATGGCATGATTCTGAGAATCCAGCTCAACAACAGCTCCTGCACCAGCTCCTGAAACGGATTGGAATGTGTCTACGATTACGCGGTTGATTTTAGCTAATTTCCCCAATTCATGTAAAACCATTGTTAGGGGAGTTGTTGAACAGTTAGGTATTGAGATAATACCTTTATGTTCAGCTAGATCTTGCGAATTTACTTCAGGGACTACGAGTGGCACAGTTTCATCCATCCTAAAAGCAGAGCTGTCATCAATTGCTATTGATCCTAATTTGGCTGCCTTTGGAGCAATGTCCAAGCTTACTTCACTACTAGCAGAAATAAATACGAAATCAGAATCAATTAATAATTCATCTGTTATTGGCTCAACTATAAGGTCTTTTTTACCAAATGTAATTTTTTTGCCTAAAGACTTTTGTGAAGCACAAACCCGTAATTTATTTAAGGGGAAATTTCGTTCTTCCAATATCGAAAGAAATATTTTTCCGACTGCTCCGGTCGCCCCGATTACTGCTAAATTAAAACGATCCATAATTCGATTCTGTTACTCAAATATCCAGGATTTGTTCTAAGCCAACGGTCAACCCAGGCCTGTTCACAGCTGCATGAATTGCACTGACTACGCCTGGCATAAAACCGGAACGATCAATAGAGTCGTGACGTATAGTTAAAGTCTCACCAGGACCCGCAAATACAAGTTCATGATGTGCAACTCTTCCGGGAAGCCGTACACTGTGGATATTGACACCACTATATTGGCCTCCTCTTGTATGAGCAATCGTTTCATTTTCGGTAGGGGCATAATTCATACTCACACCTTTTCCTTCACTAATAGCTTTTGCTATAGCGATTGCGGTACCTGACGGAGCATCTATTTTTTTTTCATGATGGGTTTCTGTTAGGTCCGCGTAATCATAATATTTAGAAATTAATCTGGCAATATGCGACATTAATACGCCACCAAGAGCAAAGTTTGGAACAATCACAATTCCAACATTATGTTTTTTAGATAGATACTCAGCTTCCATATAAGTTGATTCTGGAATTCCAGATGAACCAACTACAATATTGACCCCTCTAGGAGCTAGCTTGCTAATGGCTTTCTGAGCACCTTCCGAGTTAGTGACATCAACTAAAACATCAGTCGTGTCTGGTACATCATCAATCTCTGTGGATATCGGGATAGAGCTACCATTAGGTAACTCCAACGACTCGACTTTTGCCATTTTATCTATAGCCGCTAGTGGGTTTAAGTCAGTTTCCTGGCATAGAGTTGCAAGGATTTCAGAGCCCATTCTTCCTAATGCACCCTGTAGAACTACATTTATCAATTTTTCGTTTGACATTTTCACTCTCTCCATAGAGGTGCAGATTAATCGTGCCTTCGGCGACTTTGCCCTCTATTACCACCTCGAGGGTTTCTACCGCGAGACCGGTTATATCCTTGGTCTCTTCGACCTCGACTCCGGTCTGGTTCTGAAAATCCTTCATCATTACCACCAGGTTTTTCTTGTGATTGATGTTCTGATGAATTATCGTCATCGGTCAGTAGAGCTTTTCTTGACAGACTTATTCGGCCCCCTGGATCAACGTCTTTAACGATTACGGTAATTTCATCACCAAGTGACACTACGTCTTCCACCGAAGGTACTCTGTAGTTAGCTAGTTCGCTGATATGCACCATGCCATCTTTGCCAGGTAATATTTCAACGAAGGCTCCGAAATCCAGGATTTTTACCACTTTACCTGTATAAATTTGCCCTACCTCAGCCTCTTTGGTTAGATCTTCAATCATTTGAACAGCTTTGGCTGATGAATCTCCATCAACTGCGCCAATAAGGATTTCGCCATTATCTTGAATATCGACAGTTGCCCCAGTTGTTTCTTGAATACCTCTTATGGTTTTTCCGCCTGATCCAATTACTGCTCCTATTTTATCAACTGGTATCGTTATCTTGATAATTCTCGGTGCGAAGTCACTTACCTCTCCACGAGGCTCTGCAATTGCTCCCTCCATAACTTCAAGTATTTGCATTCGAGCATCCTTGGCTTGGTCTAAAGCCGATCTAACAACATCAAAACTAATGCCCTTAACTTTCATGTCTAATTGTATGGCAGTCACTCCACGCTTAGTTCCCGCAACCTTGAAATCCATATCTCCAATATGGTCTTCTTTGCCCTGAATGTCAGTAAGAGTTAACCATTTGTCTGCCCCGTCTGTTATCAAACCTATAGATATTCCAGCTACGGGCGACTCGATAGCCACTCCTGCATCCATTAATGCCAATGAACTAGCACATACCGTTGCCATTGAGGTACTACCGTTACTAGACATAATTTCCGTTACAACTCTGATCGTATAAGGGCAGTCTTCTTCTCCTGGTAATACTGATGTTAAGGCCCGTTCCGCTAGGGCACCATGTCCAATCTCGCGTCTCTTGGGTGAACCAACTCTTCCAACTTCCCCAACTGAATAAGGTGGAAAATTGTAATGTAAAAGAAAGCGTTTTGTGGTGTCAGGGTTGATGTTATCAATTTTTTGCACATCACCTAGTGATCCTAGGGTTACGACTCCTAAGGCTTGTGTTTCGCCTCGCTCGAACAGGCCGGTTCCATGTGCTCTTGGCACGATTCCGACTTCCGCTGATAGCGGCCGTAGGTCTAAAGGACCTCTGCCATCAGGTCGTACACCCTCCATCATTTTTAACCTATATACTTCATCAGATAGACTTTCTATTACGTTGGAGATTTCATTAGGTTCGAATTTATCTTCTAACTTCTCTAATGCCTCGTTTTTCAGCAACTCAATTTGTGAAGTGTCTTTTTCTGGTGATATAGAATGCTCCACTGCTTTTTTAAGCCTATCGCTAATGATCGCTAATACTTCTTCTTCTACTCCTTCGGTTGGGGCAGGAGGAACAAATTCTGTTTTCCCTTTTCCGATCTCAGCTACAATTTTTTCTTGGAATTCAACAAGTTTTATATTTTCTTCTTGAGCTTTAACAATTGCATCGTAAACCAAATCTTCATCTAATTGATTTGCTCCCGATTCCATCATCATTACACCATCACGAGTGCCAGCGACTATTAAGTCTAAACTGCTCTCGGATATTTGCTCGAAGGTAGGGTTAATTATGAACTCTCCATCAATATAACCGATTCTAGTTGCCCCTAAAGGTCCATCAAATGGTATGTCAGAAATTGATAATGCCAGAGATGCGCCATTGATGGATAAAATATCCAAAGGGTTTTCAAGGTCTGCAGATAATGGAGTGGTTATTATTTGAACTTCATTACGAAAGCCCTTTGGGAAAAGTGGCCTGAGAGGTCTGTCTGTCAGGCGGCATATTAGTATTGCATCCGTGCTTGGCCTACCCTCTCTTTTAAAGAAGCTTCCGGGTATTTTCCCTCGCGCATACATTCTTTCTTCAAAATCTATTGTTAAAGGGAAGAAGTCTGTGCCTGGCCTGGCATCTGATGTAGTCGCAGTGACTAGTATTATCGAATCTCCGTATCTTAATGTGGCTGATCCATTTGCTTTTTTTGCTAATTTTCCTATTTCCACCGATAAAGTTTTATTTGCGATGGGTAATTCATATTTTGATGACATTTAGTTTTATTTCCTCTTTCTGTTTCTCTTGCTACGGTAATATAGTTTCTGTTTATCTTAGTGTGGCGATATAGCGAAATTGTATTTCTAAGAGTGGAATTCATTTCTTAGAATCATTGAATGAAGTAGTGTTTTTTGGTTTTTAACTACTTTCTGAGGCCTAGTTTTTCAATTAATGAGCGATATCTATTAACATCTTTGCTGTTCAGATATCGTAGTAATCTCCTGCGCTGACCTACTAATTTAAGTAGTCCACGTCGCGTAGACTCATCATGATTATGGATCCTGAGATGTTTTGTTAAATGATCAATCCTCTGAGAGAGGCTTGCCACCTGAACTTCTGTGGACCCAGTGTCATTTTCGTGTAATTGTAATTCTTTAACTGTTTCTTGCATAATTTTTGGAGCGTGAAGTGTTTTTGTTTGCTATTGAAATGCCAACCAGTACAGTTGACTTGCATATACTTCCTTCACATTCACGTTAACCCATTTGGACAAATGTCTTTGGGTAACTGACTTTAGTCTAGCATAATAAATATTGCTTAGGCAATCAAAATTTGCAACCCTTCCATCTGGATATGTAGCGGTTAATGCAGGTAATGAACTAAGTCTCTATGCTATACTTCACTGACGAGTGAGATTGATCTCGCAGGGTTGTCATGTATTTTTACATAGGACAAAATTCTCGTACTTTGCTAAAGAACAGATCATCTAAATACAAAAAGGTTAGTTAAACAATGGTGGAAGAACTAGATAAAGAAGAGACGGCTGTTAAAGAAAAAGAAGAGGTAAAAGAAAGCGAAAAAAACGAACTGTCAATGAAGTCTTTGCTGGAAGCAGGTGTTCATTTTGGACATCAAAAGCGAAGATGGAATCCTCAAATGCGCCCCTATATATTTTCTGCTAGAAATGGAATCCACATAATGGATCTGTCTCAAACTTTACCACTCCTTCAAAAGGCAAAAGAATTCATTTCAGATGTTGCTGCATCAGGTAAAAAAGTCATATTTGTCGGAACCAAGCGTCAAGCTAGTGATGTAATTACCGAAGAAGCACAAAGAAGCGACTCATTTTATGTTTCTACTAGATGGCTGGGTGGCACTCTTACCAATTTTAAGACCATACAATCTAGGATGGATCATCTGGTTAAACTCGAACAATCTAGGGATTTAGGTGAATTTAAAAGCTTAACAAAAAAAGAAGCCCAGAAAAAAGAAGATTCAATTAGGCGCTTAAATCGTTACCTTGGCGGCATTAAGGAGATGACCGAGATGCCTGGAGCTTTGTTCATAGTTGATATAGGTAAAGAGAATTTGGCTGTAGCTGAAGCAAAAAGAGTCGGAGTTCCTGTCGTGGCGTTAGTTGACTCAGACTGTGATCCTACTTTGGTTGATCAAGTTGTGCCTGGAAATGACGATGCTATTCGGTCGATTCGACTCGTAGCTAGTCATATAGCTGATTCTGTAATTGAAGGTCAACATCGCAGAGAATCTATGCAGGCTGAGATGGCGGAGGAATCTGGGGGTGACAAAACTACAGTTCCAGTATCTGCTCCGGAATCAGAGCAACAGGTTGTTGCTGAAGTAGAAGTACTTGAAGGAGACTTAGAGCAACAAGATCTGTCTTCAGAAGAAGATAAATCATAAATGATTTTCAGTGTAGATTTAATTACATTATAGAAAACGGGGGATTGAGTGGAAATAAGTTTAGACAAAATAAAAGCGGTTCGTGAGCAGGCAGGAGCAGGTGTCATGGATGCCAAAAAAGCCTTAGAAGAGTCTGGAGGCGATATAGATAAAGCCTTGGACTCTTTGCGAGATAAAGGCATGGCAGCTGCTATTAAGAAGGGTGGCCGGAAAACGGAAGAAGGTTTGATCGAAACATATGTACACGGAGGCGGCAGGGTAGGTGTGATGTTAGAAGTGAATTGCGAGACGGATTTCGTTGCTCGTACAGATGATTTTAAAGATCTCTGTCATAACTTGGCTATGCAGATTGCTGCTATGTCGCCAATATATATAAATTCAGACGAAATTCCTGATGATGAGAAAAGAAGCCCAGAAGAAGTTGCATTAACGGCGCAAGCATACATTCGCGATCCAGGTATATCTGTTTCTGATCTTATTCTAGAAGTGGCGGGCAAATTGGGGGAAAATGTAAAAATAAAACGATTTTCTCGATTCGCATTAGGAGAATAAAGGTTTATGGCCGCAAGTAAAGCCACCCTAAAACGCATTTTACTTAAATTAAGCGGTGAATCATTTAAAGGCAATCGAGGCTATGGAATAGATCCAGACGCAGTGGATTCTATAGCTGCTCAAATTAAAGTAATGCGCGATTGTGATGTGGAAGTAGGGGTAGTGGTCGGTGGAGGTAACATATGGCGTGGATCTGCGGCAGAAACTGAAGGAATGGATAGGGTGGCAGCTGATTACGCAGGCATGCTGGCAACAGTTATAAATGGCTTGTCACTACAAGATCGTCTTGAGCGCATACATGGAGTTGACACAAGAACACAGACAGGTATTAACGTTCAAGAAGTAGCAGAACCTTATATTCGGAGACGGGCGGTTCGTCATTTAGAAAAGGGGAGAGTAGTTATCTTTGCTGCGGGTATAGGTAATCCTTATATGACTACAGATACAGCAGCAGCATTAAGAGCAGTTGAGATTGAAGCAGATGTTTTATTGATGGCTAAATACTCCGTTGATGGCATATACGATACCGATCCAAATATTGACACCGACTCAACTAAATACGATTTCATTTCCTATCAAGATGCAATAGAGAAAAGACTAGGTGTAATGGATACTACAGCTTTGTCTATATGTATGGAGAATGATTTACCTATAAGAGTTTTCGATATTAATAATCCGGAAAATTTAGTCCGTATAATAAACGGAGAATCTATTGGGTCACTTGTTTCAGAATCATATTAAACTATTAATTTTATCGATGAATAATTTAATAGAATAAATTTTTAAGTCATAGGAGAGCGATATGACCATTGATAGTGTTTTAAGTGAATGCAGAGACAGGATGAGTAAGTCCTTAGATGCTCTAAAAAGAGAATTGACCGTTGTCAGGACTGGTCGTGCCAACCCAGCTTTGATCGAAGCTATAAATGTTAATTATTACGATGTTGAAACTCCATTAAACCAACTTGCTACCATAACCGTTCCGGAAGCAAGAGTTTTACAAATCCAAGTTTGGGATCCTACTGTTTTACAGGATGTAGAGAAAGCAATAATGGCTTCGGATATAGGCTTGACTCCCAATAATGATGGTGAATTAATCAGAATTGTATTGCCCGCACTGTCGGAGGAAAGGCGTTTAGAGTTAGTTAAGACAGTAGGTAAAAAGACCGAAGAAGGACACATAGCAATTCGCAATATCAGGCGTAATGCTGTAGATGCTTTGAAACAGTCTGTTAACGATGGCGAAATAGGGAAAGATGAAAGTTTTAGGGCTCAAAATGATATCCAAGCAATTACAGATGAATACGTTGCTAAAATGAACGATTGTAAATCTGCAAAAGAATCGGAAGTTTTAGAAGTTTAATGAGCACAAATTATTGTAGCTCAAATCAACTGATGCTACATCAGGTTACAAAACTATGAGTAGTTTAAAGCATGTAGCTATAATTATGGACGGTAATGGCAGATGGGCCCAAAACAAGGGATTAAGTCGTGCGGAAGGTCATATAGCAGGCACACAGAACATTCGTCGAGTTGTCCGTCAACTTATAATGGAAAATGTCGAATATGTAAGCCTATACGCATTTTCAACTGAAAATTGGGATAGGCCTGTAGACGAGGTTGACAGCTTGTTGCAGATTTTGTCAGATTCGATTGTTAATGAAACTGCAGAAATGCATAAAGAAGGTGTTAGGATACGGCATTTGGGTCGGATTGACAGGCTACCAGTAAGATTGCAGAAAGCTATTAAAGATAGCGTTAATTTAACTAGTAGTAATAGTGTGATTAATTTAAATGTTGCTTTCGACTATGGCGGAAGAGACGAAATAGTTAATGCTGTACGAAGTCTTGTAGAATCAAAGATCAAACCTGAAGAGATAACTGAAGAAACTTTATCAAGTGAGCTCTACACTGCAGGAATGCCTGATCCGGATTTGATAATAAGGACTGCAGGTGAAATGAGAATAAGTAACTTCATGATATGGCAGGCAAGCTATAGCGAATATTATTCAAGTCCAGTTTGTTGGCCTGATTTTGATGAAATTGAATTAAAAAATGCGTTTACTGAGTATAGTCGTAGAAAACGAAAATTTGGTGCGCTTAATAAGACTGTAACATAGCGGAATTATATTTTTTTGACCGCTGATTTACTGAAAGGTTTGAATAAAAAGGCAGGTTTGTCGTTGGAAGGACTCTGGAGGTTTTGCATAAGTTTGCAGGCAAAGAACCCTAAGGTACGGAATTTTTTTATTCGGACTGCTGTTACTGCTTTTCTTGTCCCGGTGACTTTTTTAATAATTTGGGCTGGCGATTGGTGGTTAACTGCACTGCTAACAGTTTGTGCAGTTCTGGGAGGGTGGGAGTTAGCTAACTTAGTTACTAGGAAAAAGCAAAAACCAATCCAATATATTTGTTCGATTTGGTCAGGGGCTCTAGTCGTTTCAGTACACTTATACCTTGAAGATTATGATTTTATGTTTACAGTCTTTCCAGTTTTAGCTTCTATCCCTTGTATTATAAATCCGTTTACCTTTTTGGGTGAGTGGGCAATAAAATCGAACTTAGCAAGAAAGTTATCACACATTTTTATCGGAATTACAAAGTATTCTGTGGTGCCGTTAATCATTGGAGGATTGCTTTCTTTCGGATTATTATTGAATGATTTGCAAGGTGGAAGAGACTGGATCTACTCTATAATTATTCTTGTGGCTGCAACAGACGTGGCTAGTTACATTTTTGGTTCATTGTTTGGGAAACGTAAGCTTGCTCCAAAAATCTCTCCTTCAAAAACATGGGAAGGCGGTGTGGCTGGTCTTACATTTGCAATCATTGCATCTATCGCACTCTATTACTTATTCGATTTGCATGCTAATTTAGGTAAGTCGATTGGATTTGGCGTGGTCATTTATTTCTCAGCGTTATTTGGAGATTTATTAGAGTCAAGTTTAAAGCGAATAGTAGGTGTAAAAGATTCTGGATCTTTAATTCCTGGTCACGGAGGCATATTGGATAGAATGGATTCTATTTTAATTAGTTTGTTTGTGGGGTATTTTTTTGTTTTATGGACGATAGTATGATAGGCGTAGCTTTACTAGGATCTACTGGATCTATCGGTACGCAAACATTGGACATTGCCAGGAGATTTCCTGATCGAATTAAAATTGTGGCTCTTTCAGCCCATAACTCTACAGAGCTTTTGAAATCCCAAATAGATGAGTTTAAGCCAAAACTTTTTAATTGTTCTCAGCTATCTGAGCAAATGAAAACTGAAATGATAGGTGAAACTAAAAATTGTTCATATGAAGATATGGTTACAGATGAGGATGTTGATTTGGTGGTAACTGCTACAGTCGGAGATGTTGCTTTAATCCCAACTATACAGGCTCTACAAGCTGGCAAGAATGTAGCCTTAGCCAACAAAGAATCGGTTGTAATGGCTGGTGAAATGTTGATGAAAATTGCAACTGAAAATAACTGCATGATATTTCCAGTAGATAGTGAGCCTAACGCGATTTGGCAATGTCTTCGGGGTGAGGAACAGTCTATATCTAGGCTCTTTATAACCGCGTCAGGTGGAGCGATGAGAGGTATGACTGACGTTCAAAAAAAGAAAATAACCCCTCAACTTGCATTAAAGCACCCTACGTGGAGCATGGGACCTAAAATTACTATAGATTCAGCAACTCTGATGAATAAAGCTTTTGAGGTTATCGAGGCAAAATGGTTGTTTGGTGTTGAATGGGATCAAATTGAAGTAGTCATTCATCCTGAAAGCATGATACATTCGATGGTTGAATTTCAGGATGGGTCTGTAAAGGCACAGATAAGTCCACCGGATATGAAGTTGCCTATACAATATGCGTTATTGTATCCAGATCGGCTTGATAATCCAGATTTGATGCGATTTGATCCTGTTAAATTAGGATCTTTAAATTTCGAATCTGTAGATGTGGATCAATATCCATGTTTTTCACTAGGTTTACAATATGGGAGTAAATTTGGCACTTTTCCAGCCGTGTTGTGTGGTGCTGATGAGGCGGCAGTTGAGAGCTTTCTAAAGGGTACTATAAGTTTTTATGATATTCCCACAGTCATAAAAGAAGCATTGCAAGCGTCTAGCAATGAAGATGCAAAAACCCCACAAGAGTACTTAAACGCGGCTGAATGGGGTAGAAGTAAGGTTAAAGAAATAATCAACCATAAGTGAATAATGAATTCTAAAATCCTAAAGGACTGCTATTGATAGATTTACCAAGTTGGTTACTGATATTTCCCGTTCTAGGGATATTAATTTTTATTCATGAGTTAGGCCATTTTGTGACCGCAAAGTGGTTTGGAGTCACTGTAAAAGAATTTGGGTTTGGGTTCCCTCCAAGGATATTTGGTGTCAATTACAAGGGAACCATTTATTCGATTAATCTTATTCCTTTGGGTGGTTTCGTTAAACTACTAGGTGAGGAAGACCCTGATGGTCCTGATAGCTTTGCAACACAGGCTAGTTGGAAACGGGTGACGATATTAGTCGCTGGACCCATAATGAATCTCATATTGCCAGTGATTATATTTTCCATACTTTTTATGTTGCCTCATGACAAATTAGTACATAGTGAGGTGATGGTTAATTCTGTCGCACCTAATTCGCCTGCCCAACAAGCTGGTTTGAAGTATGGAGATACTATATTAGCAATAAATGATGAACAGATAGACGTACCCGATGATCTTGTAAAATCAATTGGCGACAGCAAGGGTAATGCGATTAGATTAATGGTTAGGCGCAGTAATTTGATTACCGGGTTTAATTCAACTCCTGAGTTAGCAGTTACTGAAATAATTGAATTAGTACCACGAGATGAGCCACCCGAATTAAAAGTTGTAGCAATTGTTGTTGACCCTAAAACCGAAATTTCTATAGATGATGCTATCAAATATAATCCAGATTTAGAAATTGGCGACACTTTGATTCAAGGTGCTATAGGTGTAACTATTGGGATTGTAAACCCTATAATACGCAAAGAATCAGAATCATTTTTCACAAGCATACCTTTATCTCTTGACATGATTAAAAATATTTTTGTATCTACTAAAGACGGAGTTACCCAAGGAATTAAACAACGCAGTGATCCTGGGTTTGCAGGTCCGATTGGAATAGCCCAAATAACAGGTCAGGTAGTGGACGAGTTTGGATTTGCTTCGGTATTTCAGATAGCGGGTTTACTCAGCGTTAGTCTCGGCATATTGAACCTTCTTCCTATACCTGCGTTGGATGGAGGTAGGCTTTTATTTGTTTTAATCGAAATTGCTAGAGGGGGAAAAAAGTTGCCTCCTACTTTAGAAGGCAAAACACATCTCATAGGCTTTGTATTACTCTTAGCGCTTATATTAGTAATAAGTTACAGAGATGTATTAAAAATATTGAGTGGAGACAGTATACTGAATTAATCTGTCCTTAGGTAAAATAATTAAAATGCATAACTGGGATTAAAGATTAAATAAAAAGCTTTGCATATGAAAAGAAGAATTACTAAATCTATTAACGTCGGTGGCGTCAAAATTGGTGGTGACGCGCAAATAAGTGTTCAGTCTATGACCAAAACTGATACCAGAGATGTAAAGGCCACAGTATCACAGATTAAAGGTTTGGAAGAAGTGGGCTGTCAAATTGTTAGATGTGCTGTTCCGGATATGGAGGCAGCAGAAGCTTTGGCTGAAATAAAGAAACAAGTAAAAATACCAATAGTAGCTGACATCCATTTTCACCATCAATTAGCACTTAAGTCATTGGAAAGTGGCGTAGATTGCTTAAGGTTGAATCCAGGCAATATTAGAGATCGAACTAAAGTTGAGGAAATAGTAAAGGCTTCCAAAGAAAGGTCAGTACCTATTAGGATAGGAGTTAATTTTGGCAGCCTTCCCCCAGTTGGAAAAATTGGTTTAACTGGAGGGATTTCAAGACACACTGATGGAGTTAATGAACTTCCAAAAGCCGGTGACGTTGTAGAAGGACAATTTACTATCGTCGACCACATGGTTGAAACTGGTTTATGGGAGATAGGTATTCTAGAGAATTTAGATTTTGACTTAATAAAAATTTCTTTGAAGGCATTCGATATTGACACTACCGTCGAAGCGTATCGAAGGATGGCTAACTTGGTTCCATACCCATTGCATTTAGGAATCACGGAGGCTGGAACCGCAAAAGGTGGCAGTATACGTAGCTCAATTGGATTAGGAATACTTTTATACGACGGCATTGGGGATACTATACGAGTCTCCTTGTCTGATGAACCAAACGAAGAGATCATTACTGGCCTAGAGATCTTGAAGTCTTTGGGGTTAAGGAAAGAAGGTGCTACATTAGTTGCATGTCCCAGTTGCGGACGTGCAGATGTTGATATAAGAAAGCTCGCCAACACAGTAGAGGACCTTTTAAGGAAAACAAAGACGCCGGTAAAAGTTGCGGTTATGGGGTGTGAAGTGAATGGGCCAGGAGAAGCAAAAGATGCTGATGTAGGAATAGCGGCAGGAGTTGGAAGAGCGATAATTTTCCGAAAAGGTAAAAAGTCGAAAATTGTTCAAGAGGAAGATATGCTAAGCGCTCTAATGGATGAAATCACTGAAGTTGAGAAAGAACTTATTAAGGCTTAGGCTGGTCAATTATAGAAACTGAATAATTTCATTTCAAGCTTTTGTTAATTCGTTTTGATAAGCATATAAATTGATATGAACTGATGACTTGGCTCCCCTATGTAAATAGACAGGATATTAATTTAAAAGTGTGTTGTTTTGAAAATAAGTGAATTATTAGGAAAAACTCATCGTGATAATCCGGCTGAAGTCGAATTAATTAGCCATAAGCTAATGTTGCGATCAGCTATGATTTATCAGGTAGGCGCGGGGATTTATGGGTATCTCCCGTTGGCGTGGAAATCGCTTCGAAAGATAGAGGAAATAATACGCCAAGAGATGAATTCAGCTGGTTCCCAAGAATTAAGATTATCAATTCTTCAGCCTAAGGAATTGTGGGATACCACTGGTAGAACTGATGCATTTGGTGATGATCTTTTCACTTTAATTGATCGAAAAGGCAGGAAACTTGTCGTAGCGCCAACTCACGAAGAAGAGCTTACTGCAATTGTAAAAGCTCACGTGTCATCATATCGCGATTTGCCTAAAATACTTTATCAAATACATACCAAATTCAGAGATGAGCCTAGGCCTAGAGGAGGCTTGATGCGAGTTAGGGAATTTGACATGAAAGATGCTTATTCGCTAGATATTTCTAATGAAGAATTAGATTTGAGTTATCAAAAAATGGTAAAAGCATATAAGGCAATTTATAAAAGATGTGGTTTAAATGTGATTCAAGTAGAAGCTGATAGCGGGGCAATCGGCGGTAAGGATTCTCATGAGTTTGTTCTTCTAGCTGATTCTGGTGAAGATACAATTGTGATTTGTGAAGCTTGTGGTTATTATGCCAATGTTGAGAAGGCAGTGTTTGATCCCGTAGATTATTCTGAAGATAATCAGTCCGATCTGTCCGAAGTTAGTACGCCGAAAGTCACCAGTATAGCTGGATTGACTGATTTCTTGAGTATTCCAACGCATAAAACCATAAAAACTTTATGTTATATGTCCGGCGCCGAATTGATATTGGTCGTTATAAGAGGTGATTTAGAAGTTAATGAAGTTAAATTGAAATCTGTTTTAGGGGTTTCTGAAATAAGGTTGGCTGCTGCAAAAGATATTGAGAAACATGGCTTAAGTAAAGGTTATATTTCTCCAGTAGGTATAAATGGATTTAGGATAATAGCCGATGAATCTTTAATGCTCGGAAGCAATTTTGTCGCAGGTGGCAATAAGCAAGAGGTTCATTTAATTAATGTTAATTATCCACGAGATTTTAAGGCGGATGTGGTATCAGACCTGGCACAAGCGACCGAGGGTCAGGCATGTGTAAACTGTACTGGTGAAAAACTTGCGATAAAGAGGGGTATTGAGGTCGGTCATGTTTTTAAATTAGGGGACAGTTTTAGTAAAAGTATTGGTGCTACATTTGCCGATGAATCAGGTCAATTGAAGCCGATTGTTATGGGTTGCTACGGGATTGGATTAGGGAGATTGCTTGCCGCAGCGATTGAACAGCACAATGATGACAATGGAATAAAATTTCCAGTAGCAATCGCTCCTTACCAAGTCCACTTAATTGCAATTGATGCGGAGAAACCTGAGATCTCTAAAATTGCTGAACAAGTACAATCAGATCTTCATGAAGTCGGATTGGAGGTTTTATATGATGATAGAAATGAATCTGTGGGGGTTAAGTTTAAGGACGCTGATTTGATGGGCATGCCAATTCGTATTGTTGTCAGTTTAAGAAACCTTAAAGATAATGTTCTAGAGGTCAAAGCAAGGGATTCTGACCAAATTGACAAGGTGCCATATGGATCATTCGTTGACAAGGTTAAATCGTTACTTGATGAGCGTGGTTTTTACGATCCGCATGGCTAGTATATTTGCTGTTGGAAATGAGCTCTGCCCTATGCTAGAATTCTCGCAATAATTAAAAACAGAGGAGTTCTAAATGGCACTGCCACCTAGGTTGAAGTTCGGTATATTTATGGCTCCATTCCATGCGTTGGGTGAAAACCCAAACTTAGCTTATCATAGAGACTTGGAACTTATGGAATGGTTAGATCATCTTGGCTATGATGAAGCATGGATAGGGGAACACCATAGTGCTGGCTGGGAAACTATTTCCTCTCCAGAATTATTTATAGCTGCTGCTGTTGAGCGTACAAAGACACTCAAACTGGGAAGTGGGGTCAGCAGTCTTCCATATCATCATCCTTTAATGACTGCAAATAGGTATATACAGCTGGACCATCATAGTAGAGGGAGAGTTATGCTTGGAGTAGGTCCAGGTGCTTTAACAGGAGATGCTCACATGATGGGTATTGTTCCAACTGAGCAAAGGCCAATGATGCAAGAAGCAGCTTGGTTGATTAAGCGGTTGATGACGGAGACCGAACCAATTACACATAAATCTAAATGGTTTACCTTAGAAGAAGCTCATGTTCATTTAAGGCCATATACGCATCCTCATCCACATATAGCAATTGCAGCTGTTCAATCTCCATCAGGTATGTTGACTGCCGGTAGATTGGGCGCTGGTGTTTTGTCTCTTAATGCTGTAGCCGATCGAGGTAAAGGCGCAGATACTGCAAAGGTGACTCTAAAAGACTTTTGGAAGATTGCGGAGGCGGAAGCTGAAAAGCATGGTAACACGATGAATCGAGAGGATTGGAGGATCGTGCTACATACTCATGTGGCTGATAGTAAAAAAGAAGCCATGAAACAGATTAAAGAGAGAGCTCTATGGTATCAACGCGATTACTTTGAGGATACTCTGGGTACTCCTTCTCCGTATCCAAATGCGTCTCGAGATCAATTAGTCGAAATGATGGTTGAAGGAGGCAATTGGGTCGTGGGAACACCTGACGATGTTGTTGAAGCTATCAAAAGGATCGATGAGGTTTCTGGAGGTTTCGGAGGATATATGATTCAGGCTACAGAGTGGGGAACACGAGAAGAAGTCCTTCGTAGTTATGAGCTTATAGCAAGGTATGTGATGCCGAAATTTAAAGGTCAGTTGGATGGCGTTGAGTTTTCACAGAAATGGTATGCGGATAAAAGACAATTTTTTATGGATGAACGTGCCAGGTCTATGGATATTTCACAAGCAGAATATGATAAAAAAAATTAGCAATGCCTAATGAATAAGTAAAAATAGATAGTTTTTGAGAGAGCTGGAATCATTGTTTTCTAGCTCTCTTGATATTAAGGAGAAATGCATGGCTGGTAGGATGGAAAACAGGGTTGCAATTGTTACTGGAGGAGGATCGGGTATTGGAGGAGAAACTGCCATTAGGTTTGCACAAGAGGGTGCATCAGTTTTGATTGCAGATCTTGATCCGGAGCGATCTGCAAATATTATAGAAAAGATTAGAGGCTTTGGTGGTCACGCCGAGTATAGTAAGTTAGATGTACGCGTACCAGATGATGCTAGCTCGATGGTGGCTAAAGCAATAGAATGTTTTGGAAGTTTAGATACCTTGGTTAATAATGTTGGTGGTGGAAAGGGTGATGACCTAATCAATGAACTTGATGAGGAAACATGGAATTTCAATTTTGATTTTGCTCTGAAGCCGACTTACTATTGTTGCCGTGCTGCGATGCCTAAGTTGCTTGAGAGTGCCGAGGCGAGGCCTGGCGCGTCTATAGTAAATCTTTCTTCAGTTAATGGCATGACCGGAATGGGCTTGCCGGCATATGCTGCAGCCAAAGCTGGCGTAGAAATGTTTACCAAGAACATAGCTATACAATATGGTAAAAAAGGTGTTCGGTCTAATATAGTTGCGCCTTACACAACCAGGACAGATTTTTGGAAACCTACGTTTGATGCAGATCCAGATTTGGCACCTCGTCTTGCTGATATTAATCCAATGAGGCGTATTGGCAATCCTATTGACTTGGCGAATGCTATTTTATTTTTAGCATCTGATGAAGCTTCATTTATTAACGGAGCTCTCCTGCCAGTGGATGGCGGATTTACTGCTGGTACCGATATATTTAGTCGTAGTGGTGGTGGAGATGAGGATGGGGCTGCCTTTTGGAGATCTCAAGCAGAGAGTGGTAATTTTCCAAAGTCATAACTCTTTCTTACTACGTGACTGTCTAAAGTATTTCTAGTAAACAGATCTGTTAATGCCCTCGCTACACTATTAGTTTCTATTTTTATAGTATTGAATTGTGCATATTTTCACTAAACACTTATTATCTCACCATATAAGGGTTGCAAAATAGATTTAGTATTGCCTACCATAGTATATAACTAAGTGCATACTTACTAAATTGCTGTGGATGAATTTATATAGGTGGAATATACACAAATGAAGAGATTGTTTACATCGATAACTTTACTTGTCGCGTTAGGCTTGATTTTCTCAGTCGCATGTTCTTCGGAAGCCGAAGTAATCGTTGAGGAGAAGATAGTTGAGGTAGAGAAGGAAGTAATAAAAGAAGTAGAAGTGGCGTCATCCCCAGGAAAGCTTGTAATTTACTCAGGCAGAAAGGAATCCTTGGTTGGACCGATAATCGAACAGTTTAAGGCAGCAAGTGGGATCGAGGTAGAAGTTAAATATGGTAGCACTGGTGAAATAGCAGCTACACTGTTGGAAGAGGGAAAAAATTCACCAGCGGATGTATTTTTTGCTCAGGATCCAGGAGGTTTGGGTGCTATAGCCAATGCTGGCATGTTTACTAAGCTTTCTACTGAAATCTTAGGATTAGCTCCTGATTGGGCTCAATCACCAGACGGCTTATGGGTAGGAATATCCGGTCGAGCTCGTACACTCGTATACAGTACAGCAGATTTAGATGCAGCTGATATGCCAGAAACATTACAAGGCTTGACTGACCCAAAATGGAAAGGCAAGATTGGATGGGCTCCTACAAATGGATCCTTCCAGGCGATGGTCACAGCAATGAGAGTGATGTGGGGAGAGGAAGAGACAAAGACTTGGCTTCAGGCAATAAAAGATAATGAAGCTCAGGTATATCCAAAAAATACTCCTCAAGTTGCAGCAGCAGCAGACGGTGAAATACTTGTTGGTCTTGTAAACCACTACTATTTGCACAGATTTTTAAGTGAAGAAGGAGATGAGTTTGGCGCAAGAAACCATCACCTTGCAGGTGGCGGTCCCGGTTCTCTTGTGATGGTTGCGGGTGGAGGAATTTTATCTACTGGAAAAAACCAAGATAATGCAGAAAAGTTCTTCAATTTCATGCTTTCAACTGTCGCCCAGCAGTATTTTGCTGGACAAACATACGAGTATCCGTTAGTTGAAGGTGTGAAAACTAACCGAATTCTTACTCCTATGGAAGAGATTAATAAACCTGACATTGATATGGCTCAGCTAGAAGACTTAGCTGGAACTCAGGCAATGTTGCGAGATTTAGGAATACTTGAATAATTCCTGGAGGTATATCCAGTACTAAATAAAAACCGTTCCTCCAATTTTCATGGGGCCTATACTTTAATATCCACAGCCAGCAAAGGTATAGGCCCTTTACCTATTTCTATACTAATTCCTTGTATTTTGATAGGTGCTGCGATGATGATACCTTTCGTATATCTGATAGTGAGAGCTTTTGATGCATCTGACTTGGCCTGGCAATTGCTATTTCGATTTAAAACTTTGCATACTTTATTTAACACACTAGTGTTGACACTAGGTGTCGTGTTTGTATCAATTGTAATTTCATTACCCATGGCATGGTTAACGGTACGCACCGACCTGCCCTTCAGACGATTTTGGTCAATTCTAGGAGCTTTACCAATAGTTATTCCAAGTTATGTAGGGGCTTTTCTATACATAACAGTATTTGGACCAAAAGCTTTGTTTCAACAATTGTTAGAAATCATTTTTGGGATAGAAAAGATCCCCAGTTTTTATGGACTATCCGGAGCGATAATTGTTCTCTCACTTTTAAGTTATCCGTACATATATTTAATAGTAAGAGCCTCAATATCTAATATCGATTCTTCAATAGAAGATTCGGCACGGTCCTTGGGCAGAAGCAGTTTTAAGACCTTTATAACAGTCACCCTCCCAATGCTTAGACCTGCGTTAGCAGCTGGAGCGTTACTAGTAGCTCTATATGTAATTAGTGATTTTGGAGCAGTATCATTAATGAGGTATCCGACGTTCACATGGTCGATATATCAACAATATCAGGGTGCTATTGATCGCTCAGCTGCAGCTTTGCTATCAATCTTGCTTCTCTTGTTTTCTGTCGTTATTTTGTATCTGGAGCAAAAAAGCAGGGGAAGGATTAAATACCACAGATCTGGAGCTGGCATATCGAAAAGACTTTCTTTGATTAGGCTGGGTAAATGGAAATGGCCTGCAGTGATTTTTTGTGCGTTGGTTATAAGTTTTTCACTATTATTGCCTGGTTCAGTCTTGTTATATTGGCTGGTTAGAGGCGTAAGTTATGGAGAGACAATAGCGTCAGCCTGGTCTAGTGCTTTAAATTCGATTTACGCCTCAGGTCTCACAGCAATAATTGCAGGCTTAATAGCTATACCGGTGGCAGCCTTTATTGTGCGTTTTCCGGGTAGGATTGCTCGATTGTTCGAATCAATAAGTTATGTTGGTTATGCCTTACCTGGGATAGTTATCGGATTGTCTCTTGTATTTTTTGGCGTAAGGTATGGAGGATTCCTCTACCAGACTATTTTGATTCTTGTATTTGCATACATAGTTTTATTCTTTCCGGTTGCGATGGGGTCTGTGAGATCATCGTTTGCACAAATTAGACCATCATACGAAGAGGCTGCTAAAGGTTTAGGTAGATCCAACATAGGAGTAATGTACTCTATCACTTTGCCATTAGTAAGGTCTGGTGTAATTGTAGCTATGGCTTTAGTATTCTTAATAACAATGAAGGAATTAACGGCAACGCTGATTTTAGGACCATTGGGATTTAAAACTCTAGCGACTCAAGTTTGGTCTTTTACATCAGAGGCGTTTTTTGCGAAAGCGGCATTCCCAGCTTTATTGATAATATTACTATCATCTATTCCAACAGCATTCATTATGTATAAAAATCGAGATCTTAGGTTATGAACAATATAGTTCTTTTATGTGATAAATTAATCAAATCTTTTGGGGAAACTGTCGCTCTAAATCAAACCAAAATTGAACTTTTTAATGGAGAAATATTAGCTATTCTTGGGCCAAGTGGCTGCGGAAAAAGCACCCTATTACGGGCTATTGCTGGATTTGAGAATATCGATAGTGGAGATATCACTATAAATGGCAAAACGGTTTCCAGTAGAGATAAATTTACTCCAGCAGAAAAGCGTAGGGTTGGAATGGTTTTCCAGGATTATGCATTGTTTCCACATTTAACTGTAGAAGATAACGTAGGCTTCGGCACCAAATCCAGTTCTAAAAGCGACAAAGCTGCTTTAGTGAAACAAATGCTAAAATTGGTCGATTTAGATGGAATGGAGGTAAGATACCCTCATGAATTGTCCGGCGGTCAACAACAACGAGTAGCCGTTGCCAGAACTTTGGCTGCTAATCCAGTAACAATTTTACTTGATGAACCATTTAGCAATCTTGACGCTACAATGAGAACTGAGATACGCAATACTGTTAGACATGCGTTGCAGGGTAGAGGTGTGGCTACCATCATTGTCACGCATGATCGTGAGGAAGCCTTTACAATTGCTGACAGGGTGGCAGTTATGAATTCAGGCCAAATTGAACAAGTCGACACTCCTGAGAATATGTATAGGTCTCCAGTCTCGAAATTTGTTGCTAATATGACAGGCACAGCAAACTTTATGCCTGCAACAATTACTTCAAATAGAGCGGTAACCGAATTAGGTAAGTTTCAATGGATCAGCCCTACTAATGGAATTGTGGAAGGTGATGAAGTGGAGTTGTTAGTTCGACCAGATGACTTTCTTGTTTTACCGAACCCAAATGCCTCAGTTACCGTGACCTCTAGAGAGTATCGAGGTGATGCTATGGTGTTATCAGTCGAGTTAGGTTCAGGTAATACAATCCAGTGTAGACAAGGTCCTTATTCAGATTTACCAGTAGGCACTTCGGTTGACTTGGTTCCATCGCGTAGTGCTCCATTTGTAGCTTTTTAACTTTCAAACCCTCTTTTTAAGAACGGATCTATACTTTCTATAAAACCTATTGGGTTGTCAGTTGTGACTAAATGTCCAGCTCCGTTAACTGTCACCTCGCGAGCATTTTGCATGCGTGAAACTAATTCAGTAGCCGTCTCCGCGGTCACCACATCACTTTCAGATCCTCGTACAAAAAGAGTCGGACAAGTTATTGATTCAAGTGTTTTCCAAAGGTGCATACGATCTTCTGCTGTTTGTTCATATCTTGAGTTTTGACGTTTTAGCACAGGGTCATATTTCCATGACCATCGACCATCGGCATGTTGCTTTGCGTTACGCATCACGCTGGCTACGAGCTGATCCTTGGTTCTGTCAGGTCTGAAAGCTTGCACAGCGGAAACCATTTCTTCAATTGAGTCAAAATAATCTTTGTTTTCCACAAATTTACGGACGCGTTGCACACCTGATTCTTGTAAACGCGGAGCAACATCTATAATTATGAGACTCCTCACAAGTTTTTGGTTAGCCGCCGTGTATTTATATCCGATTGTTCCACCTAAGGAGAGGCCAATAATTATTACAGGGGCAGAATTAGTTTTGATAACAAAATCCTCTAAGTCTTTCTGCATTGATTCTCTCGTATAGTCTTCATTACTAGACCAATCGGATTCACCATGTCCCCGGAAGTCCAGGGCCAAAACATGAAATCGATCAGCAAGAGAAAGTGATACAAAATCGAAACTGTGGGCACTTTGAGCAAATCCATGTAGAAGTACAACAGTCGGTTTTGCAGGGTCACCCCATTCTAAGAAATGTAGCTTTAAGCCATTTACCTCTATGTGCCTGTCTATCGGGTTCCAGCATTTTGTAAATGGTATACCTATCTTTTGGGCGGATTGATGCAATGATGAATTTTTAGGATCAACTGACATGCTATTAAGTTTAGTTTATTTCTTTAGCTTTTTGTCCGATATGAACAAACTCTTTATTTACAAAAATGAATATAATGGATAAAGCTGCAACAAAGATTCCTCCTAACATAACCGTGAAAGGTGCACCTAGAGCCAGTCCTATTAAACCAGCTTGAACCCCTCCCAAAAGCATCAGGCTCCAATTTATTCCATATAGTGCCATGACTCTTCCTCGTAATTCAGGAGGAACCATTTGTTGCAAAGCCGCCATAGTAGAAATCATGTGGAGTGAAGTGAAAAACCCAGTGGTTAACATCAACACTATACCTAAAGTATATGAGCCAGTTAACTCAGCTAACAAACCGAAGATAGCAATGGATATTCCGCTTAAACAGCAAGCAGCTAAAATGAAAGTGCCTGACGGTAAGACTATTTTTCTGGTTGCAATAAATAATGAAGCTAAGACACTACCGACACCAGAACAAGCTAAAAGCACTCCTTGACCTTCTGCGCCAACCGAAAAAATATCTACCGCAAATATAGGCATTAACAAAATATAGCTGCCGCCGAAAAAGCTGGAAAACATTGCTAGACCTATTAAATATCTAAATTCTGGTTTTCTAAAAACATATTTCAAACTATCTTTGACTTGATCAGTAAGTTTAGTTTGCGATTGATTGTCACTAGCTTCTTTGCTGATACCAGTCAATGGCAACAATAAAACTGCCATCATCGTAAAGCCTATTGCACTGAATATGAAAACTACCGACGTACTGGTTAAAGCTATTAAGAAACCGGCTACAGCAGGGGCAATAATTCTAACCGACTGCCATATCGAAGCATTCATTGCTACAGCACTAGTTAAAGACTTTTCATTTACGAGTTCTGGATAGAAAGCCTGTCTTGAGGGTAGATCGAATGCACTCACTGAGCCGGCGATTACTGCGATAAGTAGAATGTGCCAAATCTCAACGACTTCGAAAATAGTTAAGATAGCCATGATTATAACTAAGCTCGCCAAAATAATTTGTGAACCTATCATAATAAATTTTTTATTTACTCGATCTGCGTATGCCCCGCCGATTAACGTTAATATAAACGACGGTGCAGCATTTGCAGCTCCCACCAATCCTAAAAATAAAGTGGAATCATTGATTTGATGTATTAACCACAGCTGTGCAAAATAAGTGAGGTTATATCCAGATACCGAAGCAAACGCACCTAACCAATATATGCGATATTGAGTTGATTGGAATGCAGTAGGTATGTTGAAAATGGTTTTCAATATTTTGCAGTATCGACTTTAGGCGCTATTCCACCGTAACCGACTTGGAAAGATTCCGAGGTTTGTCTACATTCCTACCTAATTTTATTGCAGTAAAGTATGAGAATAGTTGTAAAGGAATGCATGTTAATAGAGGACTTATCAATTCAGATGTGTCAGGGATGTAGATTGTATCGTTGTCTTTATTTGAACCAGCATCAGTTTGATTCGATGTTATTGAAATCACTTTTCCACCCTTGGATTTAATTTCTTTAACAGTATTAAGGTTTTTAACAAACATCGAATCTTTAGGCATAATGACTGTAGTCGCCATTTGCGAATCAATTAATGCTAAAGGGCCATGTTTTAATTCGCCTGACGGGTAGCCTTCTGCATGTATGTAACTTACCTCTTTTAGTTTTAAGGCTCCTTCTAGAGCAATCGGATAATTTAAATTTCTTCCTAGGTATAAAAAATTCTTATATGAATAGTATTGTGTGGCTAACTCTTCTATTTGACTTTGGATTTTTAATACTTCATCTATCAGTTTTGGTAAATCCTTAAGTTCATCTACCATCTGGTTTGATTCTTCCTGATTGATAGAGTTACGAGCATTACCCATTTTTATGGCTAACATGTAAAGCTGTAGCAGAGAACATGTGAAAGATTTTGTGGCTGCGATACTACGCTCTTCACCCGCATTGATCGGCAGATTATAGTCAGCGAGCTTATTTGAGGTGCTATTTTCTGAGTTGCTTATATTGAGTACAGTTGCTCCCATTTCCTTTGCAGTTTGGATCGCTGACAAGGTATCTGCAGTCTCACCAGATTGGGATATTGAAATAGCCAAAGTGTTTTTATTTATGATTGGATTTCTGTCTTTGAATTCAGATGAATTGTCTGACTCACTTTTAACCTTGGTAATTCTTTCAAACCATAACTTTGCTACCATCCCAGCATGCAAACTAGTTCCCATACCTAGTATTAGTACGTTCTCAAAACTATTAAGTCTTTCTATTGAAAGTTCAGGTGTAAGTAATTGTAGTTGGTTAAGGTTAGAGCCAGTATGATGATCAATTATTTCAGTTAAAAGATCAGGTTGTTCATGGATTTCGTTAATCATGAATGCGGAAGCATGTTCTTTTGACATTTTAACCTTTGCCTCCTTTTGGAGTCTGGTACACTCCTTGATAGGCATCTGGTAGCAGCATTGATATTCGGTTCATGATGGAATCTGCAAGTGACTGGGCGACTTCATTGCTGATTTTGCCTTCAATAGATGGCAGAGAGAATGGTTTGCCAATTTTAAATCGTATGTTTCCTGTTGGGAAAAATGCTCCGCGGCTCCAATTACCGAAGTTTTCTGTTCCAGTCAGACCTACTGGCAGGATTGGAGCTCCTGATGCAAGTGCTATCTTAACGATACCAGTTTGGGCTTTTCGTAGTCCATTAGGACTACGGGTTCCTTCTGGAAATAATGCTAATGTACCATCTGTCTTTAGCAAATTCATGGCAAATTTATATGCGGCCACGTCAACACCGCCACGGTTTAAAGGGTATGCTCCATACCAATACAACAATGGTCCTGCAATAGGGTTATCGAATAGTTCACGTTTGGCTAAAAACCTTATCCATCGATTAATCCCTACCGTAAGATATGATGGATCACACTGAGACAGATGATTTGAAGCGACTATCAGAGGGCCTCCTGGAGGCAAATTTTCTTTACCGGAAACCTTCCAGTTAGCTGTAATATTGACCTGTAACTTTTGTACTGCTACACAGGTTTTGTAAAGTATTGACATATAAAAGCTAGCTCTTTTTTATTGATTCCAATATTAAATTTACGACCTGATCAATCCTAAGCCTATCAGTGTTTATGATAACAGCATCTTTTGCAGACATTAGAGGAGAGTCCTTTCGGTTGGAATCCATATTATCTCGAGTTTTAATTTCTTCAACTAATTTTTCAAGATCGATTCGATGTCCTTTGCGACGCATTTCGTCATGTCTGCGTTTGGCTCTGATTTGTATTGAAGCATCTAGGTATATTTTTAAGTCAGCCTCCGGTATGACCACTGTACCAATATCTCTACCTACCATAACAATATCCCCTGTAGATGCTATGTCCCTTTGTTGATTTACCAATTCACTTCTAACTTCACCGATTCGGCTTATTTTTGATACATTTGATTCAATATCCGCATGCCGGAGTTCGTCTGTTACGTCTATTCCGTTTACTTTTAAAATCTGCTCTCCATCCTCAAGAATGACTTCAATACTCAACTCTTTTGTTAATTCAGATAATGCAGCTTCATTGTCAAAGTCAATTTGTTGTCGAATACTTGCCCAGGTTATAGCTCTATACATCATGCCAGTATCTAAGAATCTAGCTGGTATTCTCCTGGCTAAAGCGCGCCCCACTGCGGTTTTGCCTGATGCTACAGGGCCATCAATTGTTATTTTCATAAGTTAGTCAACGTTAAATATCAATTTTGTTTAAAATTTAAACATGTAAGAATAGTATATGCGGTAAATAAAGATTATGGATGATTTTATATCGATAAATTCGAATATTAGTTTGTTAAAAGATGAAGAGGTTGTGTATGAGGATGATGCCGTTATTCTAACAAATAAAAGACTGTTTACTGATTTAAAAAATGGAGTGCCTAAAAATTCTATAGAAATTGGCCTTGTGGACGGAGTTCGCCAAATTGATGGTGGACAGGAAAATAGGATTTGGTTAGGGATGAAAGCACTTGGTATAGGGATTGGGCTATCTTTGATCCAGTTTTTATTGGATTATTTTTTCATTACTGATAGCAATACCACACAATTAGTTCGTATTTTTAATACTGTTTTGTTTATTGTTGGTGCTATAGCTATGGGTGCCGGCCTATATTTAATAATAAACAGCTTGCTTAGAGTACGGCCTCATACGACTTTAATATTCGTCAGATTCAAGGGTAAAGACCTTAGGGTAACTTACCGAGATCGCAATGCTCCTAAAGCTTTAAAGTTAAAGGAAGTTTTTATGAAACAACAGCGGTTATTAAAACTCTGAAACTTAATAAGCCTTAAATATTACCCTCTACCTACGTATTTTTGCTCCACCGGAAGTACGATAGCTTCAAGCATGTTTGCGTTTGGTGGTAAAGCAGCCATAGTTAAAGCAGCAGATGCGATTTCGTTTACGGACATCATAGGTTCTTTATTTTGTCCAATACCTGATAACAGAAGCTCGGATTCAGTATTGCCTGGATGGAGGCATCCAGCTGATATACCGTATTCACGACCTTCAAGAGCTGTTGATTTTGTTAAACCAACCAATCCGTGTTTGGAGGAAGTGTAAGGTGCTGAATTCATACGAGGCATTTGAGCAGAAATACTACCTATATTTATTATGCGACCTTGTTTCTGTTTTTTCATAATTCTCATTGCTTCTCTTGTGCAAAGAAATACACCAGTTAAATTAACATTTATAACATTGAGCCATGTTTCTAACTCGATATCTTCTACCGGTCCTCCTGCAGCGACACCGGAATTATTAACCAATATATCTAGCTTTCCAAATTCAGTTAAAGTTTTAGAAAATAAGTTTTTAACATCTTGTTCTTTAGTAACATCTGTCGAAACAAAATCTATTTTTGTTCCATATTGCCTTAATTCACTAGCAGCCTCTTCCAATAGATTTTCTCTGCGTGCTGCTAGTACTAAGTTGGCGCCGTTTTTCGCATACATCGTAGCGATTCCTTTACCGATTCCCGTAGCACCTCCTGTGATGATACATACTTTGTTTTCCAACATTGACATATTCCCTCTCCATATTTTTGCCAACTATATGTTATTGGCTCTATATCGATATAGCATTTATCTCAGTTAAATATTAATGTGTCAAAATGTCAACTTGATTTCACTCTAATACCTCGATTAATATCGATTTCAGGAATTAGTCAAGTTATAATC
Source organism: SAR202 cluster bacterium (assembly GCA_009392275.1). GTDB lineage: Bacteria > Chloroflexota > Dehalococcoidia > Lucifugimonadales > UBA2962 > UBA2962. Next base: position 24,534 of record VFGV01000008.1, on the reverse strand, counting down.
AAAACACCACTTTTTTTTAGGAGTTAAGAACTCGAATGACATATATCATCGGAGAGCCTTGTGTAGACGTGTTGGATAGAGCATGTGTGGATGTATGCCCGGTAGACTGTATATACGAAGCTGAAGAACACAAAATGCTTTTAATAAATCCCGAAGAATGTATTGACTGCGCAGCATGCGAGCCAGTATGTCCAGTAATGGCGATATTTGCTGAAGAAGATGTGCCAGAAGGAGATAATTGGGAGAAATTTACTGAACTTAATTACACATATTTCGGTCAAAGCAGAGACTCTTAATAACATATAGTCTTCTGTTTTTTTGTAATTTCAATTACGGAATTACACATTATAAATTCAAAAAACTGAAAGGTAATTCATGGTTCAGACAGATTCAACCCCTCAATTCGTAGAGTCCTGCTACTCAAAAATGCGGGCCAATCTCAGCGAAGTTAGGAAAAAACATAATAAACCACTGACTTTAGCTGATAAAATTTTATTTTCTCATTTAGATGATCCGAGTACATCTGACTTAAAAGCTGGAGAAAGTTATTTACTATTGCGACCTGATCGTGTGGCTCTTCAAGATGTTTTAGGTCAAACGGTTATGCTTAATTTCATGCAAACGCTTAAAGAAAGCGTTGCTGTTCCTACAACTGTCCATTGCGATCATTTGATTCAAGCTCGTGTTGAAGGTGGGTCTGATTTACTGCAATCCAAACAAGAAAATGAAGAAGTATATGACTTTCTAAAGAATGCTTCGGCAAAATTTGGAGTCGGATTTTGGGGTCCGGGTGCAGGAATAATTCACCAAGTAGTTTTGGAGAATTACGCCTTTCCTGGAGCCTTGATGATCGGAACTGATTCACATACACCAAATGCCGGCGGTTTGGGAGCATGCGCTGTAGGGGTTGGCGGGGCAGATGCTGTTGAAGTGATGGCTGGATTACCATGGGAGTTGCTGGCTCCTAAACATATCGGAGTTAAATTGACTGGAGAAATGAGTGGATGGACTGCACCGAAAGACGTGATTGTTTATTTGGCTGGTGCGCTGACTGTGTCTGGTGGAACTAATTCGATAATTGAATATTTTGGTGAAGGAACCAAATCTATTAGTTGTACAGGTAAAGCGACCATTACCAATATGGGAGCCGAATTGGGGGCTACGACTTCTGTCTTCCCTTATGATGACCGAATGTCAAAATATCTCAAGTCTACAGGTAGAGCTGAATTGGCTAATCTTGCTGATTCTAATCAGGATTTAATTAGACCTGACAAAGAGACTGAGGAAAAACCAGAGTCATTCTTCGATCATGTTATAGAAATCGATTTGTCGAAATTGGAGCCGCACATTGCTGGCCCACATTCTCCTGATCGAGTCAGACCAATATCTCAGCTGATTAACGAAGTTAATGACCAGACAAATGGTTTTGTTGAGAAGATAGATACAGCTCTAATCGGGAGCTGCACTAATTCATCTTATGAAGATATGAGTAGGGTTGCTGATGTAGCTCAACAGGCCAGTGAGCATGGCCTTAAGTCGGCGGCTTCCCTGATGGTTACTCCTGGTTCAGAACAGGTCAGATCTACGATTGAAAGAGATGGGCAATTAGCAACATTACAAGAAATTGATTCCGTAACATTGGCAAATGCATGTGGCCCTTGCATAGGTCAATGGAGAAGAGAAGAAGTATTGGATGGTGTCCCAAATACTATAGTAACGTCATATAATCGAAATTTTCCGCGCCGCAATGATGGTAGATCTGAAACAATGAATTTTATAGCTAGCCCTGAGATAGTAGTTGCATTGTCTATTGCTGGTAAATTAACCTTTAACCCATTAACGGATACGCTTACTGGTGTCGATGGCGTTGATTTTAAATTATTGCCACCTAAGCCCGCACCCGAGGTTCCTCCATCTGATTTTATTGGTGGAAGGGAATTTTACATCGCTCCACCCGAAAACGGCTCGGAAATAGAAATTTCGGTAAACCCAGAGAGTGATAGATTACAGGTACTAACTCCCTGGGAACAATGGGATGGTAATGATTATGAAGAAATTCCTTTATTGGTTAAAACTCAAGGTAAAACAACAACTGACCATATATCTCCTGCAGGAACGTGGTTGAGGTATAGAGGGCATTTGGAGAAATTTAGTGAGAATATGTTTATGGGAGCAATAAACGCATTTACTGGTGACGCCGGTACAACAATGAACCAATTTACAGGTGAATCAGGGATAAGTATTTCAAAAGTTGCTCAAGATTATAAGAATAAAGGAAGTCGTTGGGTTGTGGTGGGTGATTACAATTATGGTGAGGGAAGTAGTAGAGAGCATGCTGCTTTATCGCCTCGCCTTCTTGGAGGGGCAGCAATCATAGCTAGAGGGTTTGCAAGGATTCATGAATCCAATTTAAAAAAACAGGGTATATTACCGCTGGTTTTCTCCGACCCTAAACATTATGAACTGGTTCAGGAAACAGATAGGATCAGTTTGCTCGATTTAGATAAATTAGCTGCTGGAGAGACTGTTAGATGCATACTGCATCATAAAGATGGAACTACCGATGTTTTGCAATTAAACCACTCGCTTAGCTCTGGGCAGATAGGCTGGATAAAAGCGGGCTCAGCTCTAAACGTTCTGCATCAATCGAATTAACCAATAACACTGTAAAACTAGACTAGTTCTACAGGTAAATTACAAAGCTCTGCACTGAGTTTCCATAGTTCATCTGCTTTTTTAATATCTAGTGCATGGGGTAATAACTTTTCCGGCTTAGAAATAGAATAATACATGCCGTTACTGTTACAGTTTCCCAATAGTCTTGCATTATGCATGACGTGTATCGCTCCATACTTTGCAGGGCGCCCCACAAATTTATGTGCGCAGGTTAATATTGAACCAATCATGCCGTTTTTGCTTAGGAGATTTGTCCCAATTAATCCAGGATGTAGGCAGTTGACTGAAATTGATGAATCCTCTAGTTTTTTCGCTAAAGTTCGTGTGAATAAAACCTGAGCCAACTTACTTCTTGTATATGACTCAGTGGCGGTTAAGTTAGTTGATCGAAGGTCATCAAGATTCAGAGAACCTTTTTTGTAAGCTACCGATGAGACGTTCACTATTACTGCCTCAGGTGCGGCCATCAAATTTGGCAACAATAACCTGGTTAGCAAATAATGACCCAGGTAATTTACAGAAAACGTTTTCTCAATTCCAATTTTATCTGGTTGGAATTTTAAGTATATAGCACCGGCATTATTGATAAGACAATCAAGCTTGTGGAACCGATTGTTAATTAATTTAACTAGATTACGGATTGAGCTTTGATCTGAGAGATCACATTCAATGAATTGTATATTTCTGTTTAAATCAGCCAGCTTTTTATAGGCTTTGGCACAAGATTTATCCGAAGAGCCTATTCCAATTACACTTGCACCCTCAGACAGCAGTAATTTAGCAGTCTCTATTCCAATTCCTGATGTTGCTCCTGTGAGAACGACATGTTTTTGTTTAAACATAATAAATAAACATCGCAGATAAAAGCTGATATTGTTTCAGGCAGATATTTACCGGTATTAATGATGATCTGTCAAAGATATTGTTATGGAACTTTAACTTAGTTAATGCTTACTGTTGAATGCTTAATTTTGTTTTTTGACTGGTACGCATACATCTAGTACACAAATTTACTTGCTTTCTAGTTCCATTAACGTCAATGGTAGCTTTCTGCACATTCAAGGACCAACGTCTTTTTGTGCGTCGCTTGGAGTGGCTGACATTGTTGCCTGCCATTCTTGATCTACTACAATTTTCACATCTAGCCATTATTTGCCTTTTTTAATAGGGGAGTAACATGGCTTTAATTAGAAGTATTTGGTAAAAAATACATGATATTAAATATTAATCCATGTCTTATATAAATAACATATCATAGGGAAACACAGTGATCAATGAGTAGTTCATCGTTAAAAACCTTTAATAGGCCGCCATCGCATATAACTGGTTCAGTGATTGCGGACATGTTTATTGCTGGTTTTGAATTACTCAATAGTCATATCAAACTGGTGAATAGCCTTAATGTATTCCCGGTGCCAGATGGAGATACAGGTACCAATATGGCTATGACAATGAAAGCTGTGGCGAATGCCATAAAAAAATCCATGAATTCTGGATCTGATCAATTAGATGTTATATCTCGTGTCATGGCGAGGGCATCACTTATGGAGGCAAGAGGTAATAGTGGGGTAATATTGTCACAATTTTTCAAAGGTATATCGGAAGGAGTGGAAGATAAGCAATCTTTAGGTGTTAAAGAATGGGCAATCTGTATGGAGAAAGCTAAAAACAGCGCCTATTCAGCAGTTGGAAATCCAACTGAAGGCACCATGCTTACCGTTATTGCTGAGATTTCTAAACAAGCTAATGAGTCGTTAAAAAATGGTGACGAATTGGAGATTCTTTTTAATCGAACAAGCGCTGAAATAAAGGAAACTGTGAAACTCACCCCACAAATGCTTCCTATACTTGCTGAAGCCGAGGTGGTTGATGCAGGTGCTTATGGTGTGGACATAATTTTTGAAGGATTGCGTCGAAGTATCAATGGCCTTCCCATTACAGATGTGGAAATTCCAGTGCCTGGTATGAAAAATTATAAGAATTTTACCTTGCCAAGTAAAATTTTTTTGAATCAATCTATTGTCCAAAATTATGGTTTCTGTGCTCAGGTTTTAATATCTGATAACGTTACTCAAATTGACCAAATCAAAGACAAAGTAAGCCAGATAGGAGAATCAGTAGTCGTTATAAATGAGTCCAGTATGCTTAAAATACATGCTCACGTCCAAGACGTAGAACAGTTCCTTGGATATGCTGGAACTCTGGGTAAAGTCGAATCACATAGTATTGATGATATGGATGCGCAAAATGAAGAGTTTGCTGGAGGTCATTCCAGCACGAATCATGCTGAAACAACATCATTGATTCCTGTAGTTGATGGCATTGGGATAGAACAAATTTTTAGTGAGTTGGGAGCAAGTAGAATAATTCAGGGCGGACCAAATAATAGTCCTAGTGTGAATGATATATTAGTACAAATAGATTCGGTCTCTGCCGAAAATGTTATAGTTTTACCAAACGACAAGAATATTATACTCGCAGCTCAACAAGCATCGAAATTGACTAACAAGTTTGTTGAAATTATTCCTACAGAAACACTTCAACAAGGAATTAATTGCGCATTAGCATTTAATAATGAAAGCGATATTAAAAAAAATAAAAAGCTTATGGTTAATTCCATGGCAGAAGTAATAAGTGCTGAAATATCGAGGGCTTACAAGACTACGAAACTTCAAGGTGTTAATGTTGTTGCTGGAGAATTTGTTGGAATAAATGATGGCCAGTTAATTACTTCGGCGTCGACAATTGATGAAGTTCTTGGTAACTTACTGAATTTTAAGGGAAATAGAGATGTGGAGCTTGTCACTTTGTATTATGGAAGGGAATTATCTCAAAAAGATTCACAGGCACATTATGAACTTATATCATCAAGGTTTGAAAACATCGAGTTTGAATTAATTGATGGCGGACAGTCTTATTGCATTTACATGATTTCTTTAGAATAGGAGAGTTTAGTGAGTATTAAAATAGTAGTTGACAGTATTTCGGATATGCCCAGTGGTCTCATCGAGAAATATGGGATTAACGTCATGCCATTAATTGTTCGTTTTGGAGAAGATGAATATAAAGATGGCGTGGATTTAACTGCAGATAACTTTTATGAACGTGTTGCAGGTGGCGAATGGCCTGCTACATCTGTACCAGCAGTTGGAGAATTTGCTGAGTTGTACAAGAGATTGTCTAGTCAGGCGGATGGGATTATCTCAATCCATGTATCTTCTAAATTAAGCGGTACTTATAACTCAGCAGTTCAAGGAGCTGCGAGCATCGAATCTGGGTGCCCGATTAAAGTGGTGGATTCTCAGCAAGCATCTATGGGTATTGGAATGCTGGCTTTAGTTGCTGCTAAAGCTGTTGAAAATGGAGATGATTTGGAAACAATCTATGACAAAGTCAATAATGCTATTCCTAAAGTACAGTGTTTTGCGCTTTTAGATACACTCGAATATCTACAAAGAGGCGGTAGGTTAGGCAAGGGAGCTGCATTGCTCGGAGGGTTATTGAATTTTAAGCCGATTTTAAGATTGTCGGATGGAGAAGTTCACCCGTTTGCTCGGCCCAGAAGCCGTAGAAAAGGTATAAACAAACTTGTTGAAACAGCAATGGAATTTGGTAATTTAGAAGAGGCTGCAGTTATGTATAGCACTGACCCTGAAGAAACATCTGGGATAATCGAAAGTCTAAGCGATTTGACTACAGATGATGCGAAACCTATTTTAGTTCGTATGGGTCCAGGATTAGGTACTCATGCTGGACCAGGTGCTCTAGGGATTGCTTTGTTAACCAAATAAGGTGCTCAAAGTTAAAGTGAATTAAGTCAGGAGGACTTAAAAATCTCAAAGCAAAATAACTCTAAAGCTATGTCAACTTCCGCTCATAGAACTAGTAAAAACACTTCCAAGACGGAAATTTTAAGAAGAATAATTGAGCAAGAAATTGCATCTGGCTACGAAGATAGAGCTGTGATCGGAGGAATCGACAATTTTATTAACAAGTGGTCCTCTGAACTTAGTCCAGTTATAGGCCGGAGTTCGTCTTATGCGATTCTCTCACACGAAGAGAGGAAAGCTTGGATAAACGAAATCATTCAGCGTTTTAGAACAAATACTGAGGACAGAAAGAATATAAGACGCAGTTCAGCTTCCTCAAATACAAATGATCTGAAGTTACTGTCTCCAATATCACGACTGAAGATTTCTGGAGGCATACGAAAATACATACCGCAACTGAAGAAACTTGGTATCTATAATATTGAAGATGCCCTTTATCACTTTCCACACAGGCACAATGACTTTAGACGTATTGTGAAAATATCAGAACTTAAGCATGGATTGGAACAGACTATTATTGCTTCCGTATGGGAAGCAACTGAAAGCAGGTATGGAAATCGAGGACGTAGCACTTCCACGCAGGCAATTTTAGGTGATGATACGGGAAATATTAAAGCTATATGGCACAATCAAGGTTACCTTGCTAGGTCATTACGCTCAGGAACTAATATTGTAATAAGTGGCATTGTTAAAACTTTTAAAGGCCGCCATATATTTGAGTCGCCAGCATACGAAATATTGTCCGGCCAGGAAAACCTTATGCATGCAGGTAGAATGGTACCCATATACCCAGCCACCGATAAATTACCTGTACGTACTTTAAGGAGGCTTGTTAAAGCAAGCTTGGATGTTGGTTTAGGTCAAGTAATTGAATACATGCCGAAAGTAGTTTTACAAAGACAAGGTCTGATGGATTTAAAAACAGCGATTTCTAAAATACATTTTCCTGATTCAGATAGTGAACTTACCTCTGCAAGGAGACGGCTAGCTTTCGATGAGCTGATGATGATACAACTGTCGGTTTTGAAACGTAGAAATGAATGGCATACTCAGAGTGAAGGGATCCCGTTAAAAGGCAAATCTGATCTAGTTACTAGGTTTATTGCCTCATTACCATTCATATTAACTGATGCACAGACTCGAGTGCTTTCTGAAGTTAATAAAGACCTTGCGGACTCAAAGCCGATGATTCGACTACTTCAAGGAGACGTCGGCAGTGGAAAAACTGTGATAGCTGCTGTTGCACTTTTAAAAGCAGTCGACTCGGGTTTTCAGGGTGCTTTTATGGCTCCAACAGAACTTTTAGCTGAACAACACTATTTGACTTTGGTTCGTTTACTTCAAAATGCAGCGGTGAATTTAATTAAACACAAAGATTATATCGAAATAAAATTCGATAATAAGCGAGATGTAAACATTGCTTTATTAACTGGCAGCCTTAAAAAAACATCCAAGGATAGATTGGCAAAATTGATCTCGGATGAAGGTATAGACATCGTGGTTGGGACGCATGCTTTAATACAATCATCAGTCGATATAAGTAATTTGGCAGTAGGTGTTGTTGATGAGCAGCATCGTTTTGGAGTTATGCAACGCTCATCATTGGGAGACCGGGAAATAAAACCCCATATTTTATCCATGTCTGCTACTCCAATACCCAGGTCTTTGGCCCTTACACTCTATGGTGATTCTGACGTATCAGTTCTGGATGAAATGCCGATAGGTCGCAAGCAAGTTAAGACTAGGTGGATTGCAGGCGATCAACGGTCAGCTGCATACGATTTTGTGAAGCAAGAATTAAATGAAGGGCATCAAGCTTTTATTGTTTTCCCTTTGATTGAAGAGTCGGATTCCGTAAATGCGAGATCAGCAATTGAGGAGCATCACCGTTTGTCAGCCGATGTATTTAGAGAATATAAAGTTGGATTGCTCCACGGTAGGATGAAAACCCAGCAAAAAGAAACCGTAATGCAGCAATTTATAAAGGGAGAACTTAACGTCTTGGTGTCAACATCAGTTATTGAGGTTGGTATAGATGTGCCAAATGCGACGGTTATGGTTATTGATGGCGCTGATAGATTTGGACTGGCGCAATTACATCAATTTAGAGGCCGGGTTGGTAGAAGTGATGATCAAAGCTATTGCTTGCTACTGTCTGATAGCTTGGGGTCTGAAAGCATTGAAAGATTAAGGGTGATTGAAAATGTTTCCGATGGATTTGAACTTGCGGAGGAAGATCTTCGGATTAGGGGACCTGGCGATGCCATAGGTACGCGACAAAGTGGGTTGCCAATTTTAAAAGTCGCTCGAATAAGTGATTTAGAGACTACCAGCCAAGCACGCAAGGAAGCAGCGATGATACTAGAACAAGATCCTGGCCTAGAGGCTGATCAAAACCTAAGACTTGCTAGTAGGCTATCGACGATATTGGATAAATCATTTGTTTTTTCGGATTGATCGAGTATAAAACCAAAACAGTTAATACAAAAACGTTTTGATCCCCGTATAATAGTGGAATTGACAATGATTTTGTCACAACCTTACAACTTTTTTTAGTAATATCCAGACTCGAATAATTTTGAGGAGATTTCGTTTGGCAGAGTATTCCAAAAATGAAGCGATGGACTGGGCGCGGGAAAATCTGCGCGGCCAGTGGTCAACTTTAATGACTTCCTTTAACGAAGATAATCAGATAAATGAACCAGGTATTCGTGCTGATATAAAGCACATAAAGAGTTTAGGTACTAAGGGTATCGGATGTACTTGGGGTATGGGTGAGTTTTGGTCTCTAACTGAACAAGAAAGACTTAAAGTTTATGATGTGGTTTCAGATGAAGGTAGACATGACTGGTTAATTGCTGCTCACATAACTGATACATCACTTAAGAACGTTATTAATTTTGCTGGTTATGTTCAATCAATAGGTTTTGATCTCTTGATCTTGGCAGCTCCATATTTTGTTACTCGTAAAGAAGAACAGGTGTTAGAGTTTGTTGAGGATGTGGCGGCGAACACAGATCTTGCAATCATGTTTTATAATTCCCCACAGTTCGGCATAGTATTAGATGAGAATTGGCTTGGAAAGGTTTGTCAGATTAGTAATGTGGTGGGAGTGAAGGAGGCTAGCTTTAATAAAGACATATCGATTAATACACACTTAAATGTTGGTAATGATGCGATTATTTCAACCCCAGACGAATGGATTTTATTTACTGGCAATGAAATGGGTTTTAATCAGCAAGTCATGTTTGCAAACACATCTGACTGGAGGTTTGATAAGCCAGGTTCAAATCATTATGTCTCATTTGTAGAAAGAGCCATGTCAGGAGACTTGGATAAAGAGTATTACGACAAACATATTAAACCTATAAAAGCGATTTCTGACCAATGGTGGCAACATGTGGTCACGAACCAAAAGGGAGCAATGCCGGTCCCTCTTTGTAAATACTGGGGAGAGTTAATGGGAATGACTGGTGGAAGCGTGCGGAGTCCTTTAACTGACATGTCAGTAACGGATAAAAATAGCCTTAAAAATCAATTGGATAATCTTTTTGGCCAGTAATTGATAAAATTATAATTAATGTACAGTATTGGAGAGCAAAAACGATGATGTTAATGGTAAGTGTCCAGAATTTAAATGAGGCACATGAAGCGATGAAAGGTGGAGCAGACATAATAGATGTCAAAAACTTACAAGAGGCTCTAGTAGGTTCTGCCAAACCAAATATTTTTAAATCTGTAAGGGAAGCAGTTCCTATGGAAATACATGCTTCATTAACGTTAGGAGTAGTGCCTAATCAAGAAGGCACAGTAGCAATGGCTGCTTGGGCCGCTGGAAGAATGAATGCGACTTCTGTAAAAGTAGGGTTTATGCAGGCAGATTATGATAAATCGGTTGAGGTTTTACAGGCATCAAAAGAAGCTTTGGAGGGTACGGAAACTAAATTAATTGGATCACTATTTGCAGACAACTTACTTTATGACGATGGCTTAGACCCTCATCTCATGCCTAAACTTGCTCGCGACGGTCTTTGTGATGGGTGGTTAATTGATACATTGACTAAAGACGGTCGTAATTTATTTGACTTTATACCTGAAGCTAAACTAAAGGAAATGGTAATGGAAGGTAAGTCAGATGGAATGAGCACGGCTCTTTCTGGCCACCTAAAGATGTCTGATTTAGATGAATTAGCCAGAGTGAATCCAGATATTGTGGGAGTTCGAGGAGCGGTTTGTTCTAAAGGCAATAGGGATGCAGGAGTATATTCAGAATCAGTTGCAGAATTTAGGCGGCAAGTTGAATTACGAAAATTTGGTGAAATTGATGTTCTCGATGGAGTACAATCGCCAGTTATAACAAATGGTAATAGTTCTAATGGGTGGAAAATTATAGACGGGAAAGGTAAAACCTGTGCAGGTATAATTGCGGCTTTAGAAGAACAAATTACATTAGACAAAGAATCTTTTGTAGAGGTAATAATACCTGATGTTTTAAATTCATATGATGTTATTGTATGGTCCGAAAAAGCCGGGCACGAGATTTTGACCCAAAGACAGGATACTGATGGGTCTTTTAGGATGTTAATAAAACCTTAGTTTTATTTGATTGTGAGTATTAAAAATGGATTTTTCTAACGTTGTAGCGATAATACGCGATATATCAATAATTGTACTTTGCGCTATACTCGGAATTGTAGCAATTGTCGGATTTATTAAGTTCACTGCATTGGTTGATTCATGTAGAAGAATCGTAGGGGGAGTTGAACAAGTTATGTCCACAATATCAGGAGCTTTAAATTCAACTGCTGCAAGCTCAGGTTTATTAGCAGGCATAGCTAAAGCCACATCATTTTTGTTTAATGCAACAGATAAAAATAAAGATTAACTCTTGCGTATTTGAGGAGGAGTAATATGTCAGATAAAGATTCAGGTTCACAATTCATGATGGGCTTTATTATTGGAGGAATCATAGGTGCCGTTGCTGGAATATTGTTGGCTCCAAAACCTGGTTCCGAAACTCGAGCAGATCTTTTTGATTATGGCGAAGTAGTTAGAGAAAGAGCAGAGGAGATGGCAGCCCGGGTTAAAGACGAAGTAGGGCCCGCAGTGGAAAATGTACGAAATAAAGTTGCACCTGTGATTGAACAGATTGCCGGGTTTCAAGACTCCGGTGCCAACCGAGAATCATAACTAATTAAACCTTTAACTCTACAAACTACGTTGAGGATACGATCCAAGAATCTTTAATTGGCTAACCTCATTTTTGATTGCTGATAGGGTTGAAGCAATTTTTTTGTCTGTTCTATGTCCTTCCAGATCCAGCAAGAAGAAATATCGTCCCAATTCTAACTTGTTTGGCCTAGACTCAACTTTTGCTAAGTTGATACCTTCTTCAGCCACGAAACCCATCACTTTATACAGTAGCCCTGGAGAATCAACATTGAAACTGAAACAGATAGATGTTTTGTCATATCCAGTAGCTTCACTGTCATTTTCCGATAAAGCTACGAATCTAGTTACATTATTAGAGTTATCTTCAATTTCGGAATCTATTACCTGAGCATTATATATTTCTGCGGCGCGTAAATTTCCGATTGCAGCAACATTGTTTTCTTCTGAAAGTTTTTTTACCGCAGCAGATGTGCTTAGTGAAGCAACTAGCTCAACGTCTGGCAGTTGATTTTCAAGATATTTACGGCATTGGGCGAGTGCTTGTGGGTGTGAGTAGACAGCCTTGATATCATTTTTGTGAGTACCATGTGAACTTAAAAGGTTGTGATGTATGGGAAGAATAATTTCGTCATTAATCAAAAGATTAGAGTCATGAATGAGAAGGTCTAGGGTGTAAGTCACCGATCCTTCAATACTATTTTCTATTGGAACTAGCCCTTTAGAAACCTCGAATTTTTCTACTGCCTTCACAACACTTGGAATTGATGGATATGGCACTTTGTTTGCATCATTATCGTAAAGTATAGCTGCTTGCTCTGCGTAGCTGCCAGCAGGGCCTAGATAGCCCAAGTTTTGGGTCATTGAAATAATTCCTTTAATTGATCTAAGTTTATTGAGTCAGTGATCGCTAATACCTGGTCTCCGCTCCTGAGAATAGTGTCTTCAACGGAATCCTCTATTATTGCACCTGATCTAATAATCATTTTAATGGAAACTCCGTTAGGTAAAGTTAAATTTGATAACGGTTCTCCAATGGTTTCAGAATCTTCAGCAATTCTGATAGATATTAGATTGGCAGGTGTAGAACCAGGAATATACATTAAGGGCAATATTGCGTCCACGTTTAGGTTTTCTTGGATGGATCGTAAAGAAACTGCAGTGATATTTATAACAGAATCTATTCCTAGTAACTGAAATAAAGATCGATTTTCCTCAGAATAAATCAAACATATGGTTTTCTCGACTTGAAAAACTTCTTTTGCCATTTGGCAGCACACCATGTTGTCAGCTTCACTTCGAGAGGAAGCAATGAAAATGTCAGCACGACCAGTTCCGGCGAGTCGTAAAATTTCTTCAGAAGTAGGATCGCCGTGCACAACAATACTGCCCAGTTCATCTTCTGTATCTTGCAATTTGAAATTATCAGCGTCAATTATTGATACTTCATGCCAGTCATTTAATAACCATTCGGCAATTGACCTTCCGACCTCATTTGCTCCAAAAATTACTACGTTCAATATTTAACTCTCCACAGATGAGGTGATTAATGATTCAATTGTTAATTCCGTATGGTTAACAATCCTTATTCCAAGCTTTTGATATAAAGATTGCTTAGATTTATCCGACATAAGACAAATCACGTTGTTTATTCCAAATAGAAGTTTTGCTTTTTGTGCGGCTAACGCATTGATTGAATCTGAGCTGGTTGTTGCAATAAATAAATCAGAATTCACTATATCAATGTTAACCAAGTCTGCAGCTATCGTGGCATCACCCAAAAATCCAACCAAAAGATCGCTGTTCAATGATAATTGTGACAACGACTCGAGTTTAGTTCGATTACTGTCAATTATTATTACCTCGTTACCAGATTTAGCAAGGGCCATTGCGAGGCTTCGTCCGTAGGTTCCACATCCAACTATTACTATCTTTTTGTCGTTGGGATTATTTTTTTGTTTTGAAGTCATTTTCTACAGCTATTGTTTATATGTGTACTTTAAATCGTTTCATCTTGCCATATTAATATGTTACAACTCGCATTTTTAAGTACATAGCTAGTAGTTTTTTCTAACTCGAATTTTCCGAATCGCTTTACTTTCTGCATGCTCATTGCTATCACATCTACGTTTCTTTGTTCTGCTTCTTGCACTATTGCGTATCCAATTTCCCTTGCTTGTATTAATTCAGCTTTTACTTCATGCTTGGACTTTGCAGTTAACCGCTCCATCGCTTTCAGTGTATTGTCTCCATTCATTACTTCGTTTGGTAATGCGATGTCGATTGGCATGGAACGGTTTATTTGTATGATGTAGATAATGAATATGCGACCCCCAGAAGGTTTTAATAATTCACATGCAAGCTCGACGACTTGCGCATCTGAGGAAGATCCAAAAACAGGAACTAATATAGATGAAAAGTTCATTTCTAATGTTAAGATTCAAGTTTTTCTAGCAGCTCATCACGGCCAGCTAGGACTAACACGTCTCCAGTTCTAAGCCTATCTTCTGGATCAGGGTTTAATGTTATGTCTTTACCTCTCCTTAAAGCCAATACAGCTAAACCATATTTATCTCTGGCGTTGGACAAACCCAATTCATTCAATGTTAAATTATCAAATCTTGGTGGGACTTTTAATCTGCTTAGCCCAAAACTTGGAGCAAGTTCTAGATACTCTTGTACATTTGGATTGAATAAACTATGAGCCAACCTCATTCCCATTTCTTCTTCGGCGTGTATAATTTTGTCCACGCCAAGTCGTTCTAGAGTATTGCCATGAATTTCATCTCTCGCTCTAGAAACAATATATGGTATGCCCATTGTTTTTAATAAAACGGAAGTCATGATGCTAGCAACAATATCTGATCCTATAGCAATCACGGCTACATCGTAATCAGTTATACCTAATTCTCGAAGCACGGTTTCATTCGTTGCATTACCGGTTACAGGGAAAGTCACTCTGCCCATCATGCTTTGAACACGATCTTCATTAGTGTCAATCGCTAAAACGTCATGTCCAATATTGTATAGTGACGTTGCTAGGCTAGATCCAAATCTTCCTAGACCTATTACTACTACCTGTTTTTTCATGTAAATTAATCTTCTATGTTTTCTCCCAAATACTTGACGTATCTGGACTAATAAATAGCGCTAACCTATTGTAACTCTTTCTTGGGTGTATCGGTAATTTTCACGTTGTGTTCGCTGGGTCATGGCTAAGCCTAATGCAAGTGGGCCTACTCTACCAATGAACATCGCAAAAATCAGGATCAGATGTCCCCACCTTGATAGATCTGGTGTTAATCCTGTGGACAACCCCACTGTTCCAAATGCGGAAACTATTTCAAATAGCAGATCAATGAAATCAAATTCTGATTCGACCGCAGTAAGTAAGAAAGAAAATATAAAAACTACTGATGTTCCGATAGCTCCAATAACCATTGCTCTCTTAACAATTAAGGAAGATATCTCTCGGTTAAAAATAGATGCTCTCTGTCTGCCTTGCAGTGTGGAAAATACGGCAACTACTATGACAGCAAAGGTATTAACTTTTATGCCTCCTGCAACTGAACCCGATGCTCCGCCTATGAACATTAATCCCGTCATTAAGAAGTTTGTGTGTTGCTCAGTATTGCTATATGCAACTGTAGTAAACCCGGCAGTTCTTCCAGATACTGATTCAAATATTGAGATCATTATCTTGTGTGGTAATGATAAGTCCTGGATGGTAGAAGAGTTATTATATTCAAACCCAAAGAAGACTAGAGAGCCAAATATCGTTAGAATTAAAGTACCCGCAAGCACTAATTTTGTGTTTAGGCTATATGACTTAATTTTATTTCTGAAAGCTAGAATATCAGCAACTACCCAAACACTGACAGCGCCAATAAAAATCAATATCGTGGAGGCGACCACAATGGTAACGTCTTTTTGGTACATGCTAATGCTGTCACCACCAACGAAAGCGGTAAAACCAGCGTTGTTGAAAGCTGATACTGACAGGAAAATGGCATGAGGTATAGCGTTTTGTGCATCCATATCAGCCAGTAATCTTATTAGGTAAATAACAAACCCAATTATTTGTACTAAAACTGATATCAAAACAATTCTAACTACTAGTTTGACTATACCGCCAACTTCGTTTACTGGCATTATGCTGATACTTTCCTTTACAAGTTGTCTTTGAAATATAGACACTCTTCGGCCGATAAGAACCAGCAGAAATGCTCCGGTTGTCATTATGCCAAGGCCGCCAATAAACATTAACAGTAGGATTATTACTTTTCCAAAGCCTGACCAATAAGTTGCAGTTACTTCTACTGTTAATCCCGTTACTGTTATTGCCGAAGTAGCCGTGAATAGGGCATCCATGAATGGAGTCATGGTTCCTGCAGCATTAGCTTGGGGCATACACAAGAGCCCCGTGCCAATAAGAATAAGAATAGTGAAAAGGTAAAATAGTATCGCTGGAGATCCAAAAGCTTTAGATTTAATCTTGTTTTCAGATGGTACTGAAATCTGGATCGGACGAATGTCATCTAGCCTAGGATGTCGTACTGTGCGATCTCCAGGTTTAGGATTCCAGTTTTCGTCTGGACTGTCTATCGGATTATCTTTATCTTCTTCAAAAATTATGGCACCGCCTTCTTTAAGGCATACCGCATGTTATTTATTGTCGTTTGGATTTGCACTTTCGATTCTAGGTTTCCTAGTTTTGTTGTGTCAATTATCAATTAATCATTAGACTATGCTTTAATCTTATAAAATATAAGATTAATCTCTGAGTATAAAAATTATAAATTAAATGTATTGATCTACTTAAGGTAATAATAATTTTATATGGATTCAAATTTAAATAAATTTATATCTAGTTTGCATGCTAGCGAATACCGTTGTGTATTAGCGCTGGCTGGAGCAGGATCAAGAGCACTGTCATGGTTATTGGAAGTTCCTGGATCATCACGTACTTTAATCGAAGCTACTGTTCCTTACTCGTTAGAGTCTTTGTCAGAGTTACTTGGTAAGCGTCCTCAAACTGCCGTATCGATGAGGACAGCCCAGTATATGGCCCAAAAAGCTTTTTGTAAAGCAAAACTTCTTTGCTCAAACTCATCAATGCTTATAGGTGTGGGATGTACGGCAACTATTGCCACGGATAGAGAAAAAAAAGGCGATCATAAGGCTTATATTTCGATTATGTCTGAGCAGGGTTTAACTAACTGGTATGTACAATTTACAAAAGGGCTTCTGACCAGATCTCAAGAGGAACAATCTATCAGTCATGCGATTCTTTATGCGCTTTCAAATACAATTAATTTAAGTGATAAGTTGGACATAGAATTAGATCAAGGTGTGGAACTAGAGTATATCGGTTTTGATTATGGAGTATCAGATTTAGTCGACGATTCAGGCTATTTGTATTTTGAGATAGATACACCAATTAAGGTTGGCAATGAATTTAACCCTGGAGCCATTTTGCCGGGATCATTTGATCCTATACATGCTGGTCACACAGCTTTATTAAAGGCGTCAGAAGAATTTTTGAGAAAAGAAGTTGTTTTCGAGTTATCTATGGCTAACGTTGATAAACCTGATATTAGTGTTGAAGACGCCAGTATCAGAATAAATCAAATGTTTGGTAAATGGCCATTAATACTGACTAGAGCCGACACTTTTAGTAGAAAAGCCAAGCTGTTTCCTGGTGCTGTGTTTGTCGTGGGGTACGATACTGGATTAAGAATTATAGATTCTAAATATTATGATAATGACGTTAATAATATGATTGAACAGCTAGATGAAATTAAACAATTAAAATGTAGTTTTGTAGTTGCAGCTCGGTGCATTAATGGAAGTCTATTAACTTTAAAGGACCTCAAAGTACCGAAACAATTTGCTGATATATTTCATGAGTTGCCTATTGAGTTGTTTAGGGAAGATATTTCCTCGACAGAAATACGGGCAAATTCTCTGGATAAGGAGTAATGATTTGGAGAATATAAGAGACTTTTTGGCTCTACTTAAAAAGCATGGTGATCTAGCGGTCATTGATGCGGAAGTGAGTGCGGAATTAGAGATAACAGAGATTACGGAGCGCACAATACGTTCAAAAGGCCCTGCGTTGCTTTTTAAAAATGTTTCAGGCTCAAACATTCCTGTTGCCATAAATCTTTTTGGAAGCCATCAAAGAATGGCTTGGGCACTCGGTGTAGATGACGTTGAAGAAATATCAGAACGAGTTTCGAAAATTTTAAAAATCCCTCAAAATCCGCCTGGCGGAATAATGGATAAGTTAAACACATTAGGAGATTTGGCAGGTATAGCAAAGAGCCAGCCCAAGATAGTTAAATCAGCTCCGTGTCAAGAAATAGTCTCAATTGGAGAAGACGTCAATTTAAATGATTTACCCATATTAAAATGTTGGCCGCAGGATGCAGGGAAATTTATAACGTTACCTTTGGTAATAAGTAAGGACCCTCGAACAGGTAGGCGCAATGTTGGCACGTATAGGATGCAGGTATTTGATGAGAGAACTGTTGGCATGCACTGGCAGACGCATAAGGTTGGTGCTAAGCATTTCAGAGAGGGTGAGCGAAGAAAAGACGAAAAACTTGAAGTTGCAGTTGCATTAGGAGCTGATCCTACCACGATGTGGACAGGATCCATGCCATTGCCTCCTGACATGGATGAATTTGCAGTTTCAGGTGTAATTAGACAAAAGCCAGTAAAGTTGGTTAAGGCTAAGACTGTAGATTTAGAGGTGCCTGCAGAAGCTGAAATCATTATTGAAGGTTTCGTAGTGCCAGGTGAATATCAGACAGAAGGGCCATTTGGTGACCATACCGGGTTCTACTCATCAGCTGATCAGTATCCAGTAATGCATGTGACTGCTATTACAAGGCGATCGGATGCAATTTATCCCTCAACCGTTGTTGGCCGGCCTCCCATGGAAGATTTCTATATGGGCAAAGCTACTGAACGCATAATGTTGCCAGCTTTAAAGATGGTTATCCCGGAAATTATTGATCTTAATATGCCAGCTGAAGGAATTTTTCATAATCTGTTGATTGTGTCGATCCGTAAGGAATACCCAGGCCATGCGAGGAAAGTTATGCACGCTTTATGGGGTCTGGGCTTGTTGATGTTGGCAAAAGTAATAATAGTAGTAGATCACGATGTGGATGTTCAAAACCCTTCAGAGGTTGCTTGGAGAGTCGCTGGTAATTTAAATCCTGAAAGTGATGTGATTTTCACAGAAGGCCCCTTAGATGATCTGGATTACTCTAGCCCCACTATCAAGTATGGTAGCAAAATGGGAATAGATGCTACATCAAAATCACAATTAGATGGATTTCCCAGAGAATGGCCAGAAGAAATCGTTATGACGCAAGAGATAGTTGACCGAGTTAATAATCGTTGGCAGGAATTTAACCTTTGATGGTTATTTCCTTCGGAACAGTACGTGATCGAATCTTATTTCGACTAAAGGAGATCCCGGCGGCGATAAAGTTTGAGGAAAGTATTTTTGCGTTACCATTTGCTTATACCGGTATGATTTTGGCTTCTGAGGCCTGGCCTACTTGGCCAGTCTTTTTATGGATAACCTTAGCTATGGTGGGGGGCAGAACACTTGGTATGGCTGCTAATCGGTTGATCGATTTTAAAATCGACGCTTCTAATCCAAGATCAAAAGACAGACATCTACCTAAAGGCACTTTGAAACGAATTGATATGTTGGTTTTGATTTTAATTGGTTTTGCGCTTTTGATGGTTTCTGCTGCACAACTTAATAAACTGGCTTTAATACTTGCTCCGATAGCTGCCATATATTTGATTTGCCAGCCATTTTTTAAGCGGTTTACTTGGATGGCTAATCCCTTGCTCGGATGGGCATTAGCTATCGCACCTTCTGCTGCATGGATTGGTGTTTTAGGTGAATTAAGCTGGGAGCCTGTAATACTGTCTTTGTCTGTTGCTATGTGGGCTGGCAGTTTCGACATTATTTATCATGCTCAGGATTTAGAATTCCATTTAAAAGAGAAACTTCATTCGGTGGTGGCTGCAATAGGAATACGTAAGGCATTTGTTGTAGCTAGACTAATGGACTTAATAGCTTTAACCTGCTTGTTGGTAGTAGGATTGATGATGTCTTTGAGTTGGCCATATTTTGTCGGGATTTTGTTTGCAGGACTGATATTGTTGTATAAATACAAAATAGTTTCTCCTAAGGATGTTTCCAAATTAGGCATAGCTTTCTATAGAATAAATGCATACGTTTCTTCGATAGTGTTTTTTGGAACTTTGATTGCAGTGTTAATTTAGATGAATAATTTGAAAGAAAACCCTCCCGTAATTGTTGGTATCACTGGAGCCAGTGGGATTAGGCTTGCAACAGCTACAGTTGATTTAATATTGTCATTAAATGTTAATGTTGTGCTTACAATTTCCGCTGCGGGTCGTATGGTGTGGAAAGAAGAGATCGATGAATCTTATGGAGAAGTGATAGAAAGATGGACAGAATCTGGCAGGTTTACCGTTAATCAAATTGGTGATTTGGGTGCAAGGATTGCCTCTGGAACATATCCCACACTCGGTATGGCAGTAGTGCCTTGTAGCATGGCAACAGTGGGTGCATTAGCTAGTGGTCTTTCAGATAATTTGATAAGGAGAGCAGCTGATGTAACACTTAAAGAGAAAAGGCCTTTAGTAATTGTACCTAGGGAAACTCCGCTCAATGCAATCCATTTAAAAAACTTGACTGAATTGGCTGTGGCAGGTGCAACAATTCTTCCACCTCAGCCGGCTTTTTATTTACGCCAAGAAACTACAGCAGAGGTGGTTGACTACATAGCTAATAGGACTGTTAATGCTTTAGGTTTAACTGACCAATTACCATCCAGAATGCGCTATGGTAGCGAATCTGAAAAAAATGGATATTAGGCGTTTAAGTCAGATGGGAGATAATCAATGAAATTTGGAGTTACGGTAACTAATGCAATAAATCCTAATGTCACTGCGGCTGGACAAGCAGATTACGTTAATAAACTAACTTTAGCAGTGGAGCAGTGTGGGCTAGATTCTGTCTGGGTAGCTGACAGGACGTTTTTCCCAGTAGATATCATGGAACGACATCCAGAGATGTTTTCGCCTCATCACTCAAAGCCTGATTCACAGAATCTTTTGGAAGCAGTGACCACTTTGAGTTACACGGCAGCATTGACTAAGCGAGTGCTCATTGGATTCAGTGTTTTATGCCTACCATTTCGGCATCCTTTGTTGAACAGCAAAATGTTGAATACAATTGATGTTTTATCAAACGGAAGGCTACAGTTAGGAGTTGGAACTGGCTGGATGCCGGAAGAGTTTGATGCAATGGGCGTAGATTATAAATCACGCGGTAAATTTACGGATGAACACTTGGAATTATATAAATCCACCTGCGTTGATCCTGTACCTGAATTCCAAGGACAACACACATCGATTTCTGGGAAAATATTTTTCCCAAACTCAATCCAAAAGCCACACCCTCCCATATGGATAGGTGGGATTACGGATGCAGCCCTTAAAAGAACTGCAAAATATGGAGACTATTGGAATGCATTTAAGGTTAAACCGGATGATGTGTCAGAGCGATTAAGTAAATTGACTGGCATATGTGATTCAATAGGGCGAGATCCTTCAACTATCAAAGCATCGACGACGATAAATATGGATTTGACTGAGCGACAATATGAAGATGGCAATAGAGTAATGATGACTGGCACAAATCAAGAAGTTATAGATGACATAAAGAGATTTGAAGACTCGGGATTGGACTACATGATTGTGTCTGTGACCGCGCCTAACACCAAAGATACGACTAATTATATTTATGAATTTGCAGATAAAATTGCAGCATTAATATAATCTCGTATCAACCAGACAAATCCCCAGATTATTTTGATAAATATTTGAAACACATGATTAATTAAGAATGTAAGCGTTATTAATCAGATTTTGCAACAGATTCAATTTACTAAACATTAAATAGCTAATAAACCATAATTCATGTGTATATCTAATTGACTGTAAGGATTTGTAAACATATAATTATGGGTCTGGAAAAGATGGCAAGGCAAGTTTACTCTTAACATGCCAAACTGAATTTTTCAGCAGGACGGCTGGGATGGCCCGGTCGTTTTTTTTATGCACTTTAACAACTTAATCCTGTCTGTAATGAATTAGTAAATTTATTACACCTCAATAAATTAAACATAAATGTTATCTCGTGTTTAATTTATTAAAAAATTGTAAGTTAGAAAAATTTAATGTTCTGAATGTCGTTAGGACATTAAAAAATTAATATATGGGCCCCAATGTGGGTCAAGTTATTAAGAGTCCATGGTGAATGCCTTGGGGTCAAGGACTGAAGAAGGGCGTGGCAAGACTGCGAAAAGCCTCGGTCAGCCGTCTAGCGGGCTTAGCCGGGGATTCCCGAATTGGGAAACCAGTTCCGGGTCATACCGGAACATTCTGATTTTTATCAGAAAGGTAAGTGGGCGAACTGAAACATCTAAGTAGCCCGAGGAAAATAAATCAACCGAGATTCCCCTAGTAGTGGTGAACGAACGGGGAACAGCCTAAACCAAACAGGCTTAACGGTCTGAGGACCTATGTCTGATTGGTGTTGTAACACCTACCTGCTTCAACCTCAGCAAGAAGCAAAAAGTTACAAAACCGTCTTCTAGATGAAAGCGTCTGGAAAGAACTGCCAAAGAGGGTGATAGCCCCGTAGTTGAAAGGAGACGGACTTTTGGTAGGCTGTTGAGTACCACGGGACACGTGGAATCCTGTGGGAATCTGGGGGGACCACCCTCCAAGGCTAAATATCCTTGACCACCGATAGTGAACCAGTACCGTGAGGGAAAGGTGAAAAGAACCCCGGGAGGGGAGTGAAATAGACCTGAAACCGTGGACTTACAAGCCGTAGAAGGCCTTTACGAAGGCTAACTGCGTGCCTATTGAAGAATGAGCCGGCGAGTTAATCTAGTTAGCTTGGTTAAGGAACAGAAATTCTGGAGCCGCAGCGAAAGCGAGTCCTAATAGGGCGTTAGTTAGGCGGCGAGGAATTCATTTTCCGAGTTCTTTTTTTATTTGTTGATTACCTTCGGGTGAGATTCAGCTGAAATCAGAATGACGTCAATGACTGAATTGCCAATATGCTTAACGTGTTGTCTGGATTAGACCCGAAACCGAGTGAGCTACCCATGGCCAGGTTGAAACCCGGATAATATCCGGGCGGAGGACCGAACCCGTGTCTGGTGCAAAAGGCTGGGATGAGCTGTGGGTAGAGGTGAAATGCCAAACGAACTCGGAGATAGCTGGTTCTCCCCGAAATGTATTTAGGTACAGCCTTCAGATAATTACTGGGAGGTAGGGCACTGGTTGAGCTAGGGGCTGTAAAGTTACCGAACTCATCCAAACCACGAATGCTCAGTAATGATTCTGTGGAGTGAGACAGTGGGGGATAAGCTCCATTGTCGAGAGGGAAACAGCCCAGATCGCAGGCTAAGGTCCCTAAGTATGTGCTAAGTGTGAAAGGAAGTGGGAATACTAAAACAGCTAGTAGGTTGGCTTAGAAGCAGCCATCCTTTAAAGAGTGCGTAACAGCTCACTAGTCGAGGATTCTCGCGCCGAAAATGTAACGGGGCTAAAGCACATCACCGAAGCCGCGGGACTTTCGTTTTAACGGAAGTCGGTAGGGGAGCGTTGCTAGCGCGTTGAAGTCAGACTGTGAGGTCTGGTGGAGTGCTGGGAAGTGAGAATGCCGGCATGAGTAGCGACAATCCTGGTGAGAATCCAGGACACCGAAAGCATAAGGTTTCCTACGCAATGCTGATCAGCGTAGGGTAAGTCGGGCCTAAGCCGTAGCGTATAGCGAAGGCGATGGACAGCAGGTTAAGATTCCTGCACCGCAGACGTAGTGTTATAAAGTAGAGGGGGGACACGGACAGATAGGCGGGGCGCGCCCATTGGACATGGCGCGTCTGGCTCTGAAGGCCAAGCTAGGACAGGCAAATCCGTTCTAGCGTGATGAGCTGAGGGAGCTGGAAACTCCAGGGCTTATGCCCGGGGGGATTCCGTTGATTCTATGCCGTCGAGAAAATCCTCGCTACAAATTACGTCAGCGTCCGTACCGCAAACCGACACAGGTAGACAGGGGTAAGTGTCCCCAGGTGAACGAGAGAACCCTCGTTAAGGAATTCGACAAGTTGACCCCGTAACTTAGGGATAAGGGGTGCCCGTGGGGTGAAGGCTGCTAGCCAGCCGGATGCCTTAGCGGGCGACACTAAACAGGCTCAGGCGACTGTTTATCAAAAACACAGGTCTCTGCTAAACCGAAAGGTGATGTATAGGGGCTGACACCTGCCCAGTGCCGGAAGGTTAAGGGGATGGGTTCGTTCGCTTGCGAACAAAGCTCAGAACCGAAGCCCCGGTGAACGGCGGCCGTAACTATAACGGTCCTAAGGTAGCGAAATCCCTTGTCGGGTAAGTTCCGACCCGCACGAATGGCGTAACGACTTGAGCGTTGTCTCAACGAGGGGCTCGGTGAAATTGCATGGCCGGTAAAGATGCCGGCTACCCGTGACAGGACAAAAAGACCCCGTGGAGCTTTACTGTAGTTTGGCAGTGGTTCGGGGTTGCGGATGTGTAGGATAGGCGGGAGACTTTGAAACTTCAGCGTCAGCTGGGGTGGAGTCGCCCTTGAAATACCGCCCTTCTGTGATCGTGATCCTAACCCCATTAAAATTGGGGGACCCTGCCTGATGGGCAGTTTGACTGGGGCGGTCGCCTCCTAAAGAGTAACGGAGGCGCACAAAGG
>VFGV01000007.1 GCA_009392275.1 SAR202 cluster bacterium | reverse complement strand
ATTGCATCCATCCCATGAATTTTTCGAAGATACCATCTCCAGATTTAAATTTTGCCACTACGAGGTTTTCTTTTTCCATATTTCGATCCCTTCTTTTTATTGTAACTTTCTTGTTTATAGTTCGATAACTGCACGTCCTAGAATTTTTCCTGCGCGTAGTTCATCACATGCTTCATTTATCTCTTCTAATTTGAAACGCTTTGTTACCAGTTTGTCCAGAGGAAACTTTCCCTCCTTTTGCCACCTGAGAAACATTTCGAAGTCTTCTATTGGGTATGTTGCCCCAAGGCTTCCTAAGAAACTGCGCTGCCCAAGCATGAATAAATTGGGATCGATCGTTATTTCGGGGTCTGGCATACCAACTAATACAGCTGTTCCGCCTCTGTTATCTGCGCCCATTCCACCTGCCCGAACGGCCGGCAATATCTGTTCAGTTGCGGCCCTTACTCCGATGGTATCAAAAGCGAAATCCGCTCCTACGCCTGTAAGTTGATGAATCGCTTCGACTGCGTCGGTGTTTGCAGAGTTAATAGTGTGAGTAGCACCGAATTGACGAGCGAATTCTAGTTTTCCGTCATCCAAATCGACGGCTATCACCGGGTAAGCATGTAGAATGGATGCCATTTGTATAGCGGATAAACCTACTCCACCAGCTCCAATAACTACCACTGAATTTCCAGGTCTAACTTTAGCTGTATTTTTAACAGCTCCTGCACCAGTCAATACCGCACATCCAACGATAGCGGCAAGATCAGGTCTGTCATCATCATTTATCTTGACCACATATTTTTCTAAAGCTAAAACGTCTTGAGCCCAAGCATGCACAACAACTTCAGATATTGGTTTTCCTTTGTATGTAGTTCCAGGAGGATCTTGAGCAGGTAGTCCTCCAGAGAATACATCGTTATATTTTGATACCCATGTGACAATAACCTGGTCTCCTTCTTTAAGATCCTTTACCCCACTACCAACATGAGTCACGTGTCCAGCTGCCTCATGGCCCAAAATACTAGGAGTTTCTAGCCTTTCTCCAGCAGCCATCTGATGTAATTGTGAGTGGCACAAACCTGTAAAAGATAGTCTAACTATTACTTGGTCAGCTCGAGGGTCGGGGACCTCAATTTCGTCGACTGCAAGCGGCTGGTCTTTTCCTACGAATACTGCTGCTCTAGATTTCATGTTTACCTCTTTACATTTTCAATATTATGAAAACAATATCTTTAAGAATAATTGAATATTATCGAAATTAACTATGTCTGTACAAACTTTACCTTGGAAATTAAAGGTTACATCTGCTAACATTTTAGTAAGCCACTTTATAAAAGGTGGCAGTTTCTCGTATGGCCGCTCAGATGATTAGCTTTCACACGCTCCTTCTTGAATACGGTATATGTAGAGATTTAAGGAGAAAAAGTTGAGAATTTATGTAGGAAATTTGTCATACAAAGTTGATGAAGACGGTTTGCGTGAGGCTTTTGAAGCTCACGGTGCAGTTGAGTCAGCACAAGTCATCATGGATAGATATACAGGCCGATCCAGGGGATTCGGTTTCGTAGAAATGTCTAATGACGATGAAGCCAAAGAGGCAATCGCAGCAATGGACAATCAAGAGATTTCCGGACGTCCTGTCAAGGTCAATGAGGCCAAGCCAAGACGAGAACGAACTGATAATTAATCAGCAAACTGCTTCCTAAATATACACTTAGGTCAATACATAATCGATTTTTCGGCAGAATATCTGTTTCCAACTCTGTATTTTATAAAATTGGTAATATAGATATATTGAATTCAGTAGTCGAAAAATCGGTTATACGAAACTCTCTCTGATTTTGCGATAGGCTAAACCCGTTAATATCAGTAGTGGACCGAGTATGATAAATGCGGCTACTCTATAGTTTGTATCTAGTAAGAACACGTCTTGGATAAACAGCTTTGCGATTGGTATTGCTAAAAGTAGGGCTCCAATTACAGTCATCAACTTAGGTGATATAACAATTTGGTTTCTAACTCTAATTCCAGCAAGAATCAGCATTAGAGCATATATTGACCAAAACAGCGTTATGGTCAATTGTTTCGCTTCTTCAGATTTGAAATAGTCGACAATTTCTACAGTACCTAGCCATATCGATAGGAATGTGGCTGAAGAAAATAATGTCAACGCCATATATTTTTCCCATATTTTTACGATGTGGCGCTTAATTACGTACAAATATGCAGAAATATAACATGCAAAAATACAAATCATGAAAGCTAAAAATCTGTAATTTAAAATTGGCGTGTGATCGTTTTCAGTTCCAAACCAATTGATATATTCGGCAAAAGTGTCAATAGTAATTGCATGAAATATTGCTGATACCAAAACTATCAGACCTCCCAGTCTGATCTTGGCATCGTTAAACTTTATCCCAATTCCAATAACAACTGCTGCCTGAGCGGACCAAGCTATTGTTATCCATTCTCCAGCAAATTGAATCGGGATAAACACAGTTAAAAATATTAGTGATATACCCAAAAAACAAAATGAAATTAATTTTGAGATTTTCGCGTTGCGGAAAGCAGCAATACCTATAATACCGTATAGTAAAGACAATAAAATTGTGGCTAGGCCCAGCCATTGTTCATATGATTCAGTAAGGTTTGACATTGTTAGGCCAAAAAATATGACTGCGTTGGCTATTATTAAACTGAAGTCAAAGTTATCTGGCTTAGACCTGTTATAGATGTTGTGAATTACAGTGGCCACTATAAATATTAAGAAAACCCCTGAAAGCCCTAGTTGACTGTATATAGCATCTGCATCTGGTAGTTCGCTGGCCATTAAGCCGCCTACAACATATGAACCGATTAAGCCTAATAATGTGTACCACTGCCATTTTTTTCTACTTGCCAAGGTGACTATACCTAAGTCGATTATCAATATATATATGATGCCGAGATATATATGCTCTCGTATCTCAGTCTCCATCAATACCGGAGTGATAAATGCCCCTACAATCGATATAAAAGCTATTACTTTTGAGTCATACCTTAACGCCATAGACCCGCCGAATAAAACTACAAAAAGTAACACGGTAAAAACGGGGATAGGATCGATTAGCTGGTAAAATGCAAAAGACGCGTATACGGCGATGTAAAGTATAGCTAAACCACCCCCACATATTCCGTATGCCCAGCTAGGAAATTTTTTGGAGGCATATTCACTGATGCCTAGCATAACTATTCCAGCAACAATACCAATTATGATTCGTCCTGTGGGACCAATCCACATATCAAAAGCAGCTTTTATAAAAAACCCTATCCCAATAGCTAGGATTATAGACCCGATAACAGCAAACCAGTTTACCGATGCGAATTTATTTATGAACGTTGTTTGGGCTCGAGAGATAGAAGGGATGCCGGATCCCTGGTTTGGCGCCGGATCCTTTTGTGTTGCCTCTATCGGAACAGTATCATGTTTAGCGTAAAGCGTCTTTTCAAGATAGAGAACCCTATTCTCGAGATGAACAACCTTTTTGTTCATAGAGGAGAGTTGATCTGTTAGGTGTTCTAAATTATGAACTGTATTTATATCCTCTGACACAATCTTATCAGTGGAATCAGGATTGTTTATAGAAACTGAATCAATTGGAGTTCCACAAAAAATACAGAATTTACTATGTGACTCATTCTCTTTTTGACAGTTATTACAGGTATTCATATTGTAAACACAGTTGTGTCAGTATCTTACAAAATAACTCAAAAAACTATGAAGCGATCGATACTTATATTGGAATTTATATTTCATATATTAACCTGAAGTTTGTTGTCTGATGTTAAATTGCAGCCTGGTTCGGTTTGCAGCGTATACCAGAGTGAGCATTAAAGGCACTTCCACTAAGACTCCGACTACTGTTGCAAGCGCGGCTCCAGATTCTACTCCAAATATACCAATAGCTACAGCTACTGCCAATTCAAAAAAGTTTGAAGTCCCTATAAGAGATGCCGGAGCAGCAATTTTATGCGGCACGCGTAGTAAGTAACAGGCGGCATAAGCTATAACAAAAACCAGATAACCCTGGATTATCAGCGGGATTGCGATTAGAAGGATTAATATCGGTTTATCGACTATGACATCACCCTGAAAACCAAAAAGGATTACCACAATTACTAATAGTCCGACGATCGAAAATGGTTTAAAGCGTTTTGAAAAGATGTTTACTGAAAAGTTGTTATTTTTACTCGTTAGAAGTTTCCGAATTAAATAGCCAAGTAGTAAAGGAATTATCACATACAGTGCCACTGAAAGTATTAAAGTGAACCAAGGAATAAAAACTTCAGTTATATCAAGAAGTAAAGCTGCTATAGGAGCAAATGCAACCATCATAATTAAATCATTTATGGATACCTGAACTAGAGTGTAGTATGGATCGCCATTTGTCATCTGACTCCAAATAAATACCATGGCCGTGCAAGGAGCTACACCCAATAGAATTATGCCGGAGAGGTACTGCTTAGCTAGTTCTGGATCTATCCATGATGAATATATGTATTCAAAAAAAAGTATCCCGATTAATGCCATTGAAAAAGGCTTTAATCCCCAATTCACTATCAACGTTACGAGAATGCCTTTGGGGTTATTCTTAATTGAAGCAATAGATGAATAATCAATATTAACCATCATTGGGAATATCATGAGCCATATAACTATCGCTACGATTATGTTTACTTCGAAAATTTCGAGCCGTGCAAGTTGATTAAAAAAGTCTGGCAAAAGATATCCAGCTGTAATACCAATACCTATGCTTAACCCAATCCACAGCGTTAAATATTTTTCAAATACACCAAGAGGTTTTCTTTCGTTTACCATCTGAACATATTAAATTACAAATTCAATAAATTAATATATTAATATCCCTGAATTACTTCATGTCTCCTCGAAACAACCCAGGTTTTTGTTTTGTTATCACCTCAATGGGAACTTAAAAACCCAAATAATTGCATCAAGTACTAAGCAGTGAAACGTTATATATATAAGTCCAATAATTGATGCTGTTTTTAGCCTACTTGATTCAATACCAATATCAGAGACTGAAAACCACACTACTAATGATATTAAAGCTGTTGCTGTAATCCAAAGTGAAAAAACGGCCAGAATCCAAAACCCAATATGTTGCTTTCCTATATATGTTATTGTGGCAGGCATCCAAATAGCAGATGCAATCAAGAAGATTAGACTAAGGCAAGTTATTAATCTAAAAGTCTCTGTGTTCGCTGAGTCAGGGTTAGATTTAAGTACAACCACAAAATAGAATAATAAATATCCAGCAGCTGCCAACAGCATCGAAATTGTGAAAAGACTTTGCGTGGTTCCTTTTATTCCGCCCCATAGCGCTGATCTAAATTCGGGGAACATTGTTAGGATAATTACATATCCGCCCAAAACTAATATGGCGCCAAGCACGTTAACTGAAATAAAGAGTGAGACGTTAGACATAATTTATGTGTGGTGGAGACGGGGGAGGGTCGAACTCCCCGTCCAAAAAGCACCGATTCAAAATATACTACAGGTATAGCTAATCATTAAAATTCGCTCAAACACCTCCTGATTAGCGAGGATAGACATTAAAGCTAGTCAGTTAATCTTTTGATATAAACGATTGACTCTCGATTAGATCAGCATCCCGAATATGTCGCCTTATCGCTCCTCCGGGAAAGGAACGGAAGACGTAGAAGCTAAATTAAGCTGCTAAAGCTAGCTGTTTTTTGCCAGTTACTTGTTTGTCATCTGATTAACGAGGTTGATGACACCTCGACCTGCAATTTTGACCCAACACTCCCTGTCGAAACCACTCGTCCCCAATAACTTGTATTTTAACAATAATCAAGATATATGCACAGTGCGTTGACCTACAGTATTTATCGATGCTAGCCTGTAAGTGAAAACAATCACCAATGTTGTACAATACATGTACCACCAAAATTCAAGGAGTTTTAATAAATGCATCGAATTGTCTTATTTAGCATTATGGCAGTTGTGATTTCATTAGCTTTAATATCGTGTGGAGGTGAAGCTACCGGTAGCGAAACCGTCAAGAAAGCCTCACCATCTCCAGTTCCGAGAGCCCCGATGGATGAAGAAACCATTGATGGAGAAGCGGCTAAAGTCGATAGAGGAACGGAAGTGTATGTATCGATGCAAGACCCTGGAGGATCTGGAGAATATATATATGATCCAGAAGAATTGAATTTCAGCGTAGGTGACAAGATTACTTTTGTTGTGGAATCAGAATCAGAATTCCATACTTTCACGGTAGAGGATCTTGGTATTGATATGGCTGTTGCTGGTGGGGGTGTTGATGAAGTTACATATACTTTTGATGCAGCAGGAACCTATGAATTTATTTGTATTCCACACAAAGAATTGGGCATGGTTGGCAAGATTATAGTTAACTAAAACTATAAAAATTGAATTGTTCCTTCACTGTTGCCACACCTTATGTTGTGCCAATGCGGGTATTAGTTACTATATATAGACCTGAGATTGACTTAAAGTGCATAACGTTTCTATACTTTAAAGAGTACCGATTAATTGTGAGGGAAATATATGCGGCTGACTTGTTTAAAGGATAATCTTAGTAAAGGCCTATCAGTGGTCTCACGTGCTGTTGCGACACGTACAACTTTACCAATCACACAAAACGTTGTTCTATCAACCGATCAAGGCCGATTGAAATTATCTTCAACGAATTTGGAGATGGCAATCAGTACGTGGATAGGTTCCGAGATTCAAGAGGAAGGTTCTATAACGATACCGGCTAGGATTCTAACTGAATTCGTTAATTCATTGCCTTCAGAGGCCATAGAAATCGAACAAATCGATACTCCATTAGGTTTGTCTTTAAAGTGCCAGCGTTCTCAAACTAGTATTAATGGTAACCCGACAGAAGATTTTCCTCCGATCCCGTCGGTAGACTCTGGAGTGCAAGCAAACATAAAAGTTGATGAGTTGAAAAAGGCAATAGCTCATGTGGTTTTTGCAGCTGCCACAGAGGACTCAAGACCAGTATTGACTGGAGTTAAGTGTGATATAAGCGGAGATACTTTTACCATGGCTGCTGCTGATGGTTTCCGACTTGCAGTTTATACTGGTAAATTAACAAGTTCGGTAGACGAAGATTTACAATTTGTTATTCCAGCGAAAGCTTTATCTGAGATTAGTCGTTTAGCAGGAGTACAAAGTGAAGACGTTATATTTACTGTTACTCCATCAAAAAGTCAAGCTCTCATTAAATTGGAAAACATAGAATTAGTTTCACAGCTGATACAAGGTTCATTTCCCGACTACAATCAACTTTTACCAGAGACTTACGACAATAAGGTGATTGTAACTCAGAATCAATTTTTGGCGGCTACCAAAACTGCAGCTATCTTTGCTAGAGACGGAAGTGGAATTATTAGACTACAATCTACTGGTAGTGGCGATGGTGCCCGATTGGTAATTTCTTCGAGAGCAGAAGAAATAGGGGAAAGTGAAGGGGAGGTCGACGCAACAATTGAATCGGGTTCTAATGACATGAAGATTGCATTTAATGCAAGGTATTTATCGGATGTTTTAGATGTCATCGGACAAGGAAACGTGGTTTTAGAAACCACATCACCTTCAAGTCCCGGCGTCCTCAAAGCTGAAGGCAATGATCAATATATACATGTAGTAATGCCAATGTTTGTACAATGGTAATGATTTCCTTGCAGTCGTAGATTAGTTAGTAAAACAGAATTGTTATAGAAAGGGTTTCTAACCCTCACACGCTTACTAAAGCAGCGATTCAATACAAATCTAAATAATTATTTTGAGTTTTAAATTTATTTATTGGAGTTAATAATGCCAGGTTTATTATCAGATATTGATCCAAATGGGTTGTTAGAATATTCAGTTGTTTATACTGACAGGTCACTTAATCATATGTCGCAATCATTCCAAAGTGTTTTAAATGATGTATCAGCGTCACTTAAAAGTGTATATAAAGCACAATCGGTCATAGTTGTTCCAGGTGGCGGAACCTATGCGATGGAAGCGGTAGCACGGCAATTTGCAAATAACAAAAGTTGCCTAATATTGCGTAACGGCTGGTTCAGTTTCCGATGGACCCAGATATTCGAAAAAGGCAGTATTCCAGCAAAAGAGATAGTAATGAAAGCGCAACGGTTGGGCAATGGTTCTCAAAGTCAATTTGCTCCTGCAGATATCAATGAAGTTATAAATAAGATTAAAACAGAAAAACCTAATCTCGTTTTTGCTCCACATGTAGAAACATCGTCTGGGATTATCCTTCCGGATGATTATATTCGTTCCGTAGCTGATGCGGTGCATTCCGTTGGAGGCATGTTTGTATTAGATTGTATTGCTTCTGGAGCTATATGGGTGGATATGGAGGACACAGGAGTAGATGTGTTAATTAGTGCACCCCAAAAGGGGTGGAGTTCATCACCAGCGTTTGGGTTGGTGATGCTTTCTGGAAAATCCAGGGAGATGATCACCACGACGCAAAGCACAAGTTTTTCCTGCGATTTATATAAATGGATGGAAATTATGGAAGCTTATGAAAATGGTGCTCATGCTTACCATGCCACAATGCCCACCGATGCAATTAAACAATTTCGCAATACAATTATTGAGACTGAAGAGTTTGGATTCGAAAACGCCCAAATAAAACAACAAGAGTTAGGTGATAAAGTTAGACGATTACTTGAGGCCCAAGGTTTTAAAAGTGTGTCAGCAGAAGGCTTTCAAGCACCTGGTGTCGTAGTAAGTTACACTGAAGACAAGCTAATACATAACGGCTCAAAATTCTCAAGTATAGGCATGCAGATTGCGGCGGGAGTGCCTCTCCAGTGTGATGAAGGTGAGGATTATCAGTCCTTCCGTATTGGTTTATTTGGGTTAGATAAGCTGAAAGATGTGGATGCCGCTGTTAAACGCCTTGGTGATGCGATTGACCAAATTAAGTGACCACTTAATGAAAATGCTCAAGTTAAATATATCAAAGTCAGTTCATCAAAGATTTACGATGAAATTGATTCTCGGATCTTTGGTTGCTGTTTCGTCTATGGTTTTAATTGCTTGCGAACTCGACTTACCCGATTTAGAAGTCGATCCAGGTCTCGAACCCGAAGTGGTTATCGAAGAAAAGATCATTGAGGTTGAGAAGATCGTTGAGGTTGAAGTGGAGAAGATTGTTGATAATGAAGTAATTGTAGAGGTGGAAAAGTTGATTGAGGTAGAGGCAGACACAATTGTAGTGGACTCTCCTGATGAAACTAAGTCTGGGCAAGGGGAATGGGAACTGGACGTGGACCTCGAGACTGGATTCATGACTTTACTTGCAAATGAAGCATCTCTACTGGAAATTCTAAGAGAACTGAAAACAGAATATCAAATCGATGTGATTGTATCCAAACTCGTCGACATCAGGGTGACTATAGACATAGACAGTGTACCGCTCGACGAAGGCTTGGCAACATTAATACCAAGCGATTCTAGGTTTCACTTCCGGGTGGAAGGTCGGGACTTATTAATCGAAGGAAAGCCTGGAGAACAGATAGCTGCAAAGCAACTGGAACCCGCGCAAACCGACTTACCAAACAAAGACCAACGCACCCGTCCCCGTTCAGACGGTGAATTAAATACCGAATCAAAGATTCCACCAGAAAAGGTCCAGGAAAGACAAACCGACGGAGGTAGGGGAGCAGCGAAGGTTCATCCCGAGAAGATTCTCGAAGGCTCGCTGGACTTGGACGCCATAGTAGCTAACCCCTCGCTATCAGGAGAGAACTCCTATGCCCGCGTTGTACTGCACATAGCCTTGGAAGGCGTAACGCCAACCGGATTTTTAGAGGTTGAGGGCAGCCTGGTGCAACCCACCAACGTTAAAGGTGAGCTTATCTACGTGGCTTCAGTTAACGGAATTCCGGTTGCGGTGGGATCCCAGCAAGATCCATTAGCCCTTCACACGGCCGGCGAAGGGCATGAACATATGCACGAGAAACTAGAAGAAGGTATCTTTTTAATCTCTTTGCCTGAGCAATTTCTTGTTCAAACAACGCTTGAAAGTTCCTCCATTGTTTTCTACTATCTGGAGCCAGTTGGCCCAATCCCATCTGTTTTGAGCACTGATACTATTAGCTATTTTAAACCTCACCTAAAGGCTATATCCAGGATAGGAGGGGACGAGATTATTGCAATAAAAAATAGACAGGAAGTCTTAACTTATGATGATGCTTTACGACTAGTGGGGTTAGAAAGCATTGGTGAACGAAGATGAAGAAATCATTATTGATTGTATTAGTACTGGGATTCTTATGTTTCATCTCGATCCCTCAAGAGAGCGCAGAAGCAGACTCTCATTTGCCTTTTCCGGATTTAGTTAACGAGCTGTTCCGGAGTGGTGACAACGGATCAAAGATGAACCTTGTGATTATTGGAGATGGGTTCCAGGCTGGCGCAGACCAGGTAATTTTTGACGCTTTCGTTGAAAACACAGTGATGGAAATATTTAATAACGATCTGTTCGCGGAGACCAAGAATGCATTCAATGTTTACTCTCTAAATTTAGTATCCGTTGACTCAGGCGTAACACAGATAAGAGGTAATGTTGGAGCAAACTGGGGGGCAATCACCTCTGATATAGATGGAGATGGAATACCTGCGGCGCTTGATACTGCCCTTGGCTATGAATACAGCGGCGATTGGAACCGTTGCTGGATGGAGGGGGGCTTCACATCCACAGGCGTCTCCTCAAATACGGCGGAGACAAACATTCTCAACACCTTTGTGCCTCAATGGGACTATGCCATTGTGATTTTGAACGAACCTGGCTTTGGCGCATGCGCGAGTGGTAATACATTCAGAATGACTATGAATCCTGGTTCAACTTGGCAGGTTGTGGGACACGAATTTGGACACTCGATAGGTGGTTTAGGAGATGAGTACATAGCATCTTTAGGCAACTATGCTGGAGTGGAACCTTCTCGTCCAAACCTTACTATCAGCAACACTCGTAACTCTATTAAATGGGGTGATGGAGGTTTGGGGTTTGTAGACCCGAACACTCAGATTCCGACTCCCTTTACGTTGACGGGCTTAAATGCTACAGCATGCGGAGGATTGGATCCAGTTGAGGATGCCGGTGTATTCGCGGGTGCTACCTTGGGCAGTAATAGCTGGACTGGTGGTATTTTTAGGGCACATTGCAATGATCGAATGGACTCAAATAACCCTCCATATGGCGCTGTTAATTACTACTTAATGCGGGAGGCAATCGAACCATTTCACGAGTACGATTTTGAGAACTCCTATGTTGGAGACTTTAATGGCGATGGCAAAGATGACATGGTGCTTCACAACCGCAACAGTCTGGCCCTATACGCCTCCACCGGTAGTGAACTTGAGATGGATTGGATTGCTACGCCAAAGATAACCAATTGGGAGTTCAAATCAGGAGATAGATTCTATGTGGGTGATTTCAGTGGAGACGGCATGGATGATCTTTTCGTAGTCAATCACACCGGATGGACACAAGGAGCTAATAATCCTGTATCTGTACTAGGCATGCTGCGGTCCACTGGTTCAGGGTTTTTGCTCGAAAACCGGTATGACGATACTCTTCCGGGTTGGGACAGCATGAAAAGCAATGATCAATTTTTCGTGGCGGACTTCAATGGAGACGGCCTGGACGACCTTTTCGTTTTCAACGGGGCAATTGGCATTGACTGGGACATAGCATACCTACAAATGCTGAAGTCCACAGGGAAAGGTCTTTATTCGGGACATAACCATCGATCCGGTCTTGAGTACGTTAAGAGGTATGACGATACTCTTCCAGGTTGGGACAGTATGAAAAGTAATGACCAATTTTTCGTAGCTGACATCGATGGAGACAGTTTAGAAGAGATCTATGTCTTCAACGGTGCGATTGGAGTAGACTGGTCCGAAGCCTACCTCCAACTATTCTCGTCTACCGGTACTAGTATTAAATATGTTAAGCGGTATGACGATACTCTTCCAGATTGGGGCAGTATGAAAAGTCACGACCAATTTTTCGTAGCCGATTTCGATGGCGACGCTGACGACGATCTATATGTTTTTAACGGACATGATTGGGATATAGAGCATTTGCAGATGCTTCAGTCCTCTGGAACCGCATTAAGCAATGCCAAGAGATTCGATGACAAAGTACCTGGTTGGCAATTGAGGAGAAACGACCAGTGGTTCGTTGCTGACGTGAACGCCGATGGAAAAGAAGATCTGTACGTTTACAACAACGCTGATCCGGACATTAAATCACACGATGGATTAAGTTGGTCTACAGAATATCTGGGTATGGTTCGTTCCTCCGGGTCAGACTTAGAAGCCAACTGGCATGGTGATTGGATTGGCAATTGGAATTTGCAGCTAAATGACAAATTCCTCGTCGCCAATTTCAATGGATGGTCATGGGGTTCGGGGTATGAATATCATGACCTGTTTGTTTACAATAACAACTGGCCCGTATTTGCAATGATGCGCTCGCATGGTGGTTCGCTACAATTGAACTCAATGTATCCAAGATGGATCCACAACCACAACTATAACTGGAATGGATGGTGGTAAGCCTTTAACAGGCAAGTGGCAGCAGAATTCAATCAGATCTGTATGTCAATTAAATCCTAGAAATCGCTACTCCGCCACCACCTGATCTAGGGTCAGAACCTCCTAGAAATAGACCGTCGGAATCTCTGAGTGCAACTTGAGCCCGTGCCATTAATGGATTAAGTGGAAATGGATCTCTCCTGACAGCATGACCCATCTGAGTTAGTTCATCAACTACTTTTGCACGGAATCTAGCTTCTAGAAATAATGGTCCGCCTTCGGTATGTATTCTTGGAGCTAAAACTGCTTCGGCAGGGGACATACCAAAATCCACCATATGAACAATTGCCTGAACAATCGCACTAATTATTACAGCTCCACCTAAAGCCCCGATTGCTGCTTCAGGTCTATCTTCATTCCAAATTAAAGTAGGCACCATATTAGACATTCTTGCCTTACCGGGAGCAATGGAGTTGGGCTGGCCCGTTCGAGGGTCAGCAAGATTCATGCCATTGTTGTAAATAAATCCTAAGCCCGGAGTGACAACTCCTGAAGCCCAACCGAGGGTATGAGTTAAAGAAATAAAGTTTCCCTCTTCATCAGCTACACTTATAGTTGTAGTATGGCCTTCGCCCACATCCCCGGTAGACTTACCGGTATACCCTTTACGTATTTGTGAGATCTGGCTACTCAATCTGTCTTGATCTAGGATCACTTCATCAACAGGTACTGTGCAGAATTCAGGATCAGCGTTGTAATCAAGGCGATCTTGATGAGCCATTGATAATGCCGAACCCAGTACGTGGAGATATTCTGAACTACCATGTTCCATTTGCTGAAGATCAAATGAGTCTAATAAACGTAACGCTTGAATAATAGTTTGTCCTGAGTCAGGTGGTTTTACAGCGGTAACCTTTTTGCCACGGTAATGACCTGTTAGTGGATCATAAACGCGTGGTTTATATTGGCTGAAATCGCTTTCAGTCACGAATGCTCCATGTTTTTTGAAATCCTCTAAGATCTCTTTACTTAAGTCGCCTTCATAAAATTCTCCAGGCCCGCCTTTTGCGATTCTGCCCAATGTTTCAGCCATGTCTCTCATATCAATAGTAGAGCCATAAGGATGGAAACTTCCGTCTGCCTGCAAAAATATCTTTTTGCACTCGTCAGTAGCTGAAAATCTTTTTTGGGCGCTTGGCTGACCTGGTACCACGGGCATTGTTATCCAGTCCATAAAAGTTGGATGAACCGGTAGCCCGATCTTGGCTTGTTCGATTGCGGGAAAAAGTAATTCATCCCATGGCATAGTGCAGTAACGCTTATGGATTTCAGCGAACCCGGATATTACAGTTGGCAACATAATTGACGTATAGCCAAGTTCGTTTCTGAAATCATCAAACACGAATAAACTTGATACTTCGGTACGCGATTTAAGATCAGACTCCCACATATCGGGCCTGGCTTTGGTACCTGCACGGCCAGCAAAACTTATTACTTTATTTTCGTTCTTCTTAGCACTGTATACCTGAGAGACACCCATACCTCCTGGCCCACACATGAATGGATCCCATACCCACTGAGTAAACGACGCAGCGAGGGCAGCATCAAATGCGTTGCCTCCTGATTCCATTACTTCTATTCCAACATCAGCTGACCATGGTTGGGGACAGGCTACGATACCTTGCATTTAGTTCCACACCTTTTCGAATAGCTTCAGCCAATTACCACCCATTATTTTTATAATATCCTCGTTTTTATATCCTCGTTTTTGTAGCTCGTTGGAAATGTTACGCATTTTATCCGGTGATTCCAAGCCTGAGAGAGACTGGTAAGAATCCGGCATCGGGTTCTTTCCAACAGATTTTGTTCCTTGTTGCATGAATATCCATTCATAAAAGTCCTGAGGTTGGTCCTGTGTAAAGTCCGTTCCTATAGCTGTGTGA
This sequence comes from SAR202 cluster bacterium, assembly GCA_009392275.1. Taxonomy (GTDB): domain Bacteria; phylum Chloroflexota; class Dehalococcoidia; order Lucifugimonadales; family UBA2962; genus UBA2962. Next base: position 38,079 of record VFGV01000007.1, on the reverse strand, counting down.
TCTATTCCAACTCTCTCGATAAGATCTTCTATACAGTCCACATAATCAATTAATGTTGATTTGAGACCATTTTTCAAAAAAGGAGGAAATGCATTTGCGCCTACTACACCACCTTTTTCAGTCACTAGTCTTAAAGCATCATCAGTTTTGTTTCGAGGATGATCAACATATGATCTGGCATTCGCATGAGTAATAGCCACAGGTCCTTCTGATATTTCTGCTGCTTCTAACGTGGTTTTATCTCCGACATGTGATAGATCTATCAATATACCTAAACTATTCATCTCTTTTACCGCATCAACCCCAAATAAACTTAAACCCTCATCTCTTCTTTCGTAGCAGCCGTTTCCGATTAGGTTACGCTCGTTATACGTTATTTGTATTATCCTTACACCTAATGCATGAAATAGTTGCAGGCGATCAAGTCTATTTTCGATTGGAGACGCGTTTTGCCAGCCAAAAATTATCGCAGTTTTATTATCTGATTTAGCCTTTATAATGTCCGCTACCGAAGTTGCATGCAATAAACTGTTATTCTCTTGAAAGCGGGCATACCAATCTTCAAGATTTCTCATTGTTTCGTGGAAACCTTCCCAGACAGCGATCGTAGCATTGATTGCTGTGACACCTCCTGATTGCAGGCTTTTATATACTTTAGGACTGTTCCAGTTACTAACATTTAACCCATCTATAACAATTGAGTTATCGTACAGTTTTTTTTTGTCCTTAATGTTCATGACCGTCCTGCTCTATGGCCGTAGATACGCCCGAGTAATCTTAGTGCCATCTTGTTTGCCAGACCATTCTGCTTCTGCAAACGCCTGGTTTATCTCAGACAAAGGAAAACTATGTGACATAAGCTTTGGCAAAGAGTATTTATTCTGCGTCTTTACTAAAAAGTCCATAGCGACTGGAAGTGTGTACGGATCATAGTGAGCGATGCCGATGACAGTTGTATTACCCCAAACTGTGGTAGCTACGTCAATAGAAGTTTTCCCACCTTTCCACATATTGCCAATTTCTACTAGCGTGCCACCAAAGCGAGTTAATTCCAGTCCCTCGGTAAACGCATCAGGAAGACCTACAAGCTCCATTACAATATCACCTCCTCTTCCTTCGCTTAATTCTTTCACACGGGCAATTCGGCTTTCGGGAGTATTGTATTCAGTAATATCTATGACTTCATCAGCTCCACATTCTAAAGCGAGGTCTAGCCTGGTCTTTGAACCATCTAACATTATTACTTTTGATGCACCCATCTCTTTTGCCGCGCTCGCAGCATTGATTCCAAGGCCACCTGCGCCTTGAATCACTACAGTGTCGCCTAATCTTATATTGGCCTTGTTCAATCCAAATATTACTTGAGACACCGCACAGTTGACTGGCGCCACTTCTGCATCAGATAACTCGTTTGGTACCTTAAAGACAAAATGACCTCTGGGTAAATAAAAATATTCGGCAAAGCCTCCTGAACATACAGGGGCTTCCTCAACAGGTTTACGATTCCGAGTTCGGTTCGGGCATGTATTTAACTCACCTCTTAGACAGTTGTAACATTTTAAACACGGAAAAAAATATGTATAAGCAACACGATCTCCCTCTTTTAGCTGCCTGCCCAGAGAGTCTGTATTCACTTCCGATCCCAATTTTGCCACTATTCCGGTCATTTCATGACCAATTATAGTAGGTCGATTTAATGGATCCTTGGTCCAGTTTCCAGGTTTAAGATGTCCTCTATAAAAATGTAAATCCGAACCACAGATCCCAGCGGCAGTTATTTTAACCAATAAACCTCCTGGTTCAACTTCAGGAACCGGTAATTCCTGTAAATCAAATTTGTATGGTTCAACATATATAGCTGCTAATCCGGTTTCCATATATCCTCCTAACCCATTTGTTATGAGATTTTAATTGAGTGGTGCGCGTTCATCCTATATCATATCGTTGCAAAGGTTTTGTAAGTCACCCCAATAAGTAGATAATACAAACCCTTTATTAATTTATTAGAGAGATTTTAACATTGGATGAAATTTGGTTTTATGCCGTATGGGCAGTAGGATCGTATCTTGTGGGTTCCGCATTGGTAGGAGATCTAATATGCAGAGCTAAAGGTATAGATATCAGAAAACTCGGTACAGGTAACCCTGGTACTGCTAATATTTGGAGGCAAGTTGGTCCAAAATATGGTATCGCTGTATTTGTACTTGATATTCTTAAAGGCGTAATTGTTACTTTACCTTTAAGGCTTTTGGATATAGAACTTGAATGGATAGCTATTTCAATGTTTTGTATGTTATTGGGTCAGTTTTTCCCAATATTTTTCAGATTCCAAGGGAACACAGGAATGGCGGCTCTTTTTGGTACAGCAGCTGGTCTAATACCATTAGGAGCAGCTATTGCTGCGCCTGTAGCGATTATAAAATTTGCTGTCACGAGGAACGTTGGTTGGTCTGGAGGAATCTTCTTTGCAACTTCATGGTTAGCCGGTGGATTGTGGTATATGAGTGATTGGGGATGGCTTGGAGTAGTGTATCTAATGGCAGGAAGCATATTGGTTTTTATAAAACAATATACTCAATACAGAAACAGTCCAGACAAAACCGATAATTCATCAAATTAACAAATAAGTTAGGAGTAGAGTGTTGAGCAAGCCTAGAGTATTTATAACTAGAAATATATTTCCCGAAGCCATCAAGGCTATCGAAAAAGTAGCAGAGGTAGACCTTTGGACAGATGAAATGCCTCCATCTCGCGAGATTTTATTACAAAGATCTAAGGGAGTTGATGGAATACTTTGCCTCCTGACTGACGGCATTGACGCCGAATTTATGGATAATGCAGGCTCTCAGTTAAAGGTCATCAGTCAGATTGCAGTTGGTTACAACAATATTGATATTGCCGAGGCTACCAAAAGAGGTATTCCAGTCGGATACACTCCTGATGTTTTGACCCATGCTACAGCAGATTTTGCTTTTACATTATTAATGGCTGCAGCACGTCTTGTAATTCCGGGACATATTGCTGCTCATGATGGATCTTGGAAAACTTGGCACCCTCTACATTTTCTCGGACAAGATATTTTTGGATCAAAGATAGGAATTGTCGGAATGGGTCGCATCGGATTTGAAATGGCAAAACGATCAACTGGATTTGATATGGAAATTCTTTATTATGACGTGAATCGTAGGGAGGATTTAGAAAAGCAATTAAAGATGACGCACGTTGGGCTGGATGAACTGCTTACGGAATCAGATTTCGTTAGTATTCACGTAGATCTCAACCCTTCGACCAAACATATGTTTAGCACCAATCAGTTCAAAAAAATGAAATCCTCCTCTGTTATTATCAACGCAGCCAGGGGCCCTGTAATAGATCATATGGCATTATATTCTGCCTTGAAAGATAAAGAGATCGCTGCAGCCGGACTCGATGTTACTGATCCAGAGCCTATACCAAACGATCATCCTCTTCTTTCATTGGATAATTGTCTTATAGTCCCTCATATTGCGAGCGCCACAGTCGAAACTCGAAGAGCGATGTCTAACCTTGCTGCAACTAATTTGATTAACGGATTGTCAGGTGTGTCTTTATCAACCTGCGTAAACCCTGAGGTTGATAAATAGACTGCTGTAATCCCGCTCGGATTGTTGTAATTTTTAACCAGTTAATATAAAACTGGCATACGTTATTCAACTTTCGTCAACCATTACTTAATTTAGCTATGGTTGTACATTTTCGAGGAGAAACATAAATGACTTCCCATACTGATGAGATCAGAAACATGTCCCTTCAATATCAATGGATGCATAATGCAGATTGGACGCAGATGGCTGAAACCGGCGAACCATTGGTTATGGTAAAAGGAGAAGGTGTTAGGGTAACCGATTCTACAGGAAAAACCTGGTTGGATGTACATGGCGGATATACCTGTGTGAATCTCGGATACGGACGTACAGACATAGCAGAGGTGGCGTATGATCAGATCTCAAAGATTACATATTTTCCTCAAGGAACTACTACTGTTCCAGTAATAAAGCTCTGTGAAAAGATAGCTGAATTAACTCCTGGTGATATATCAAGATCATGGCCGGGATCAGGGGGCTCAGAGGCCAATGAAACTGCGATCAAGATGGTTAGGGCATACCACAATAGAAGAGGAGAGTCAGGTAGATACAAAATTATTAGCCGGAAAGGTTCCTATCACGGCACCACCGGCGGAGTTATGTGGCTGGGTAATAATGCGACAGATTTCTCGTTAAGTGATTTTGAACCAGCTGTACCTGGAATGGTGCATGTTCCACATCCTAATCATTACCGTGATGAATACAATTCGACAACGCCCTCGGAAACTGCAATTCGATGCGCACAAGCAATAGAAGATGCTATTTTAATGCACGATCCAAAAACCGTAGCAGCTGTAATAGGTGAGCCAGTTTCACAGCCTGTTGGAGCTCCTGTACCTGCCCCTGAATATTGGCCGATGGTTAGGGATATATGTGACAAATATGGTGTTTTACTGATAATCGATGAAGTGATCACTGGATTTGGTCGCACTGGAAAAATGTTCGGAATCGAACATTTCGGAATCGAACCAGATCTCATGACAATGGGTAAAGGAGTGATTTCTAGTTATTTACCATTAGCAGTTACGTCAGTTAGCGAACGAGTAGCTGAACATTTTGGAAGTGACCCTATCTGGCATGCTGTAACGTCAGCAGGCAATCCAGTCTCAGCTGCAGCAGCTTTAAAAACAATCGAAATAATTGAATCAGAAAATATTCTTGAGAACGCAAGAGTACAAGGAGACTACCTGAAAAAAGGTTTAAAAGATTTAATGAAAAAGCACATTGTAATTGGTGATGTGAGAGGGATAGGGTTGTTAATTGGCGTTGAGTTAGTTGCTGACCGAGAAACCAAACAGAAGTTTTCTAGAGATATAAATGTTGCTGGAAGAATAAATAAGGAATTTAGAAACAATGGCTTAATATTGCAGAGTGACGGCAATGTTATAACAGTTGGACCTCCTCTTTGTGTTACTCAGACGGATTGCGATGAGATTATTAATGGAATAGATGCATCTTTAGAAGCTTTAGAACATCAACTAGGAGTCAAATAATGGTTACCAACACTAATCCGGAAACGCAAGAAACTCAAGATTTAAGAAAGTCATCGTTAAAGCATAATTGGATGCACGTTAGAAGTTGGATTGAGATGGCAGAAGAAGGAGATCCAATTATCATTAAAGAAGGCAAAGGGCTTACTGTTGTTGATACTGATGGTAATGAATGGATGGATGTGAATGGAGGTTACTTGTGCGTGAATGTTGGATATGGACGCACAGAGATAGCAGAAGCTGTACGGGATCAAATTAATAAAATTAGTTTTACTCCAAGAGGAACAACCACTGAACCTGTTGCACAATTAAGTAAAAAACTTGCTGAACTCACACCTGGTGAACTGGAAAGATCATGGCTATCGACTGGAGGCTCTGAAGCCAATGAAACCGCTGTGAAGATAGCTCGTGCTTACCATAAACGTAATGGGAATCACACAAAATACAAGATAATCTCACGTCGCGGCTCCTATCATGGGGCTTTGGGTGTGACACAGTGGCTAGGAGGATACGGCGGCTTAGGAAGTAGGGTTGATTATGAACCAGCTGTTCCAGGAATGCTGTATGCCGCTCAGCCTAATTCTTATCGGCCTGAGGTTGCAGGTACAACTGCGTCTGAAATAGCAATTAATGCAGCTAAATCAGTTGAAGACCTAATTCTCTATCATGGACCTGATACTGTTGGAGCGTTTATTGGTGAAGCTTTTTGTGCTGATACAGCGTATGATGCCTGTGCAGTTCCGGGTCCGGAATATTGGCCCATGGTCAGAGAAATCTGCGATAAATATGACGTGCTAATGATTGTAGATGAAGTAATCACTGGTTTTGGCAGAACTGGAAAATGGTTTGGAATAGATCACTGGGACACTGTGCCAGATATTATGACTATGGCGAAGGGGATTGTAAGTGCTTATGTACCACTGGCAGCAACTATGGTCACACCAAAAGTATCAAATGCTTTCGCGGGTGAAAATAACGTTTTCGCTCAAACACTCACATTTGGGGGGCATCCTGTGTTAGCAGCGGCCGCACTTGCCAACATTGACATTATTGAGAAAGAGAAATTAGTGGAAAGAGCAGCAGAACTTGGTGAGTACCTTATGGAACAGATGTTGAGCGTGGGTTCAAAGCACAAAATGGTTGGCAATGTCAGAGGCCTTGGATTAATGACAGCTATGGATTTAGTAAAGGATCCTGTTACAAAAGAACGTTTCCCTAAAGAACTAAATGTTGAAAAGATAATGGCCAATAAGTTTGCTGAGCGTAAAATGATAATACGCCCCCGTGGATTACTATGCTTTAGCCCTCCATTATGTGTCACTAGGTCTGAAATCGATCAGTTTATGCAAGCGGTAGATGAAGTTTTAGGTGAAGTTGAATCTGAAATCGGCATGGCATAGCAAACCGTACACCAGATACGATATACGGGGATAGTAATTTAACTGTTAAAAAATATGCGGGTGAATTTAAATTCCTTAAAAGTATTAGTAAGCACTATATGTATAGCTGTCGCTATACTACTCATATTTGCCCAAATAACGTCCGCACAAGAAAACAAACCTTATGCGGCTACTGTCTCAATTTCTGGCATGATTGATAAAGCTGAAGCTCGGATCCTAGATAAAAGTATCCGAACAGCTTATGAAACAAATGCGAGTTTGATCATTCTGCTTATCAACACTCCTGGTGGTGACCTTGAATCAACTCGCAAGATGGTTGCTTCAATCTATAGTAGTAAAATACCAGTGATTACTTACGTGTGGCCAAGCGGAAGTCAAGCTGCATCTGCTGGAACTTTTTTGCTGGCTGCTGGCCATTTCGCCGTTATGGCTCCATCAACAAATGTAGGGGCAGCTACTCCAGTATCCATTACCGGAGAAGATTTACCTCCAACTATTTCAAACAAAGCTACACAAGATGCTTCTTCATTTCTACGCAGTATTGCCAAGAATAGAGGTCACAACGTAGACGCATATGAGACGACAGTGACTCAATCGAAGTCTTATACTGAAATCGAAGCAATCGATGCGGGGCTTATTAATATGATATCTGTAGACACTGAACAACTATTGAAGAAAATTGACGGAAAAACAATTCAAATTGATCAAGTCGATTTAATTCTGGATACATCAAATCTTGAAATACAGACCATTAAACCGCTCTTTCTTGACCGGTTTCTACAATTTCTTTCCAACCCAAATATCGCCCTGATACTACTAGCAATAGGGTTTATAGGGATTTTAATTGAATTGATTAATCCTGGCGGCTTCGTTGCCGGAATTACAGGCATTGCTGCAATCATTTTGGCTCTCGTTGCGCTGGGCAATTTACCGGTCAATTGGATGGGAATGCTCCTGATTGGTTTTGCTGGAATTCTTTTCTATATTGAAGTACAGGTGAGTGGTTTAGGAATAGCAGGATTGATTGGAGGGGCTTTATTCATAGTCGGCTCTATTCTGCTTTTCGGCGGATTTTCAGAGCCTGATATTAACGGCCCTGGTTTCATGGCGAATACGTGGATATTGGTAGTTATTTCCACAATTATTGGTCTTGCAATCATTATTTTGGTCAAATCTTCACTCGATGCTAAAAAAAATCAGTATAGAACCCATGAACGTGTTTCTTTAGGGCAAGTTGCTAAGACAATTACAGACTTAAATCCCGAGGGCACAGTTTACATTTCAGGTGAGGAATGGAGTGCTGTTAGTGAAACGGGTTCGTTAATAGAATCGAATTCTTCAGTAGTTATAACAAATAAAGACAAACTTATATTAAAAGTCAGGAAAACGGATTTATAACAACATTGATTAAAGCAATTAAATTAGTATCCAATCGTAGATTTCGCGACGGATTATATGATAGTTTTGGCATAAGAGTTCTCGCATAAAACATAAGAATGGAGGAATTATGATTCCATATTTAACCGTAGTTCAACAATATGAAAGACTTGGTATTTTCTGGCTAGGACGATTCGCAGGCCTAAGAGACGGTGGCCTGCATCTATTGATATGGCCATTCCATTCGACTGTCAGGGTAGATCTACGAGAAATCGTAATCGATATTCCAAGACAGACCAATATTACAGAAGATAACGCTCCAATAGACATCGACTTTCTGTTGTACATGAGAGTGATGGAAGCCGATAAATCTATACTGGAAGTAATGGATTTTAGATCTGCTGTTGTTGGAATAGCCACCACCAGCCTCAGAGCAGTTATCGGTGAAATGACCCTAGATGATGTTTTGTCAAAGAGAGAACATATCAACAGCACATTAAGAGCACGACTGGATGAGGTGACAGACCGATGGGGCATCAAAGTTACTCAAGTGGAAATCAGAGAGATTGAACCACCACCAGATATTCAAGAAGCCATGAATAGACAGATGTCAGCTGAAAGAGTCAGGCGAGCAGCAATAATTGAGGCTGAAGGAGTTAAAAAGGCTGCTATCACTACAGCAGAGGGTGAGAAACAATCAGCCATCCTAAAAGCAGAAGGTGTCAGACAAAGTGAAATATTAACAGCGGAAGGTGATCAACAAGCTATGAGCCTGAGAGGCCAAGGTCTGGCTGATGCTTTGACGAACATCTCAAAAGTCGCTAAGGGCGTAGACAGTAAGACAATGAGCCTTAAATATTTTGAGACTCTAAGTCAATTAGGAGCAAGTGCTTCAACTAAGTTTATATTCCCTATGGAATTTACCGAAATGCTTAAGCCTTTCTTAGGAATGGCTAAAAACGACTCAAAAACTAAGTAAATTAAATTTATAGGTTATATATCAGACTTAGTTAAATACCTTAGTGAAGCCTCGTCAGCTAAATAACCAGCAATAGCTTCCAGGGCTCCTGTTTCAGTTCGCCAGTTAAAATATTTTTCGTAGTGAGCCCGGGATTCCCATGTCTCGAAAACAACTAGGTCTGTTTCGTCATCAGAATTAAAATAAAAGCCCACGTCTTTGCATCCGTCAAAAGACCGTGTGTCAGGTATGATCTTCTTGATGTGGTCTTTAAATGCTTCCACTTGGTCGGATTTTAACTTGAAGTTTATTATTACTTGGGTGTCCATTATGATTATTCCTGTTTTTATAGTCTAAATTCTATCTTTTATTCGACGAGCTAACGATATATTAAACCCAGGCAATGATGCAATATCGTCTATAGAGGCTTTCTGTACCATCTTGAACGATCCAAACTTCCTTAGTAGTTGTTTACGACGTTGAGGACCTATTCCTGGAATTGCATCAAATAATGAAGCATTTGATGATTTCGACCTACGTTTTCTATGTAAAGTAATAGCGAATCGATGAGCTTCATCCCTTGATCGTTGAAGTAAATACAATGCCTGAGATCTGCGGTCTAGAATGATGGGTTCAGGAGTCTCTGGGACAAATATCTCTTCATGCTGTTTAGCTATACTAGCTAAAGGAATGTCCTTAACTCCAAGCTCCAAGAAAACTTGTAGTGCAGCTCCCAGGTGACCTCTACCTCCGTCAATTAATACAAGATCAGGAGTTTTTACCCATGAATCCGAATTCCCAGCGATTTCGTTTAACTTTTTAAACCTTCTAGTCAACACTTCTTTCATCATGGAATAATCATCAATGCCATCAACATTTTTAATTGTGAACCTTCGATAGTCACTTTTATTAGGTATGCCATTTTCAAAAACAACCATAGATCCGACTGAATTCGAACCTTGTATATTAGATATATCATAAGTCTCAATACGGCGCGGCAACCTAGGTAAATTAAGTGCCTCTTGTATTTCGGATAATGCTTCCTCGGTTGAACCTTCTTCTATTTGTTTCAATTTTAATTGTTCAAGACCACGTTGGGCATTTTCCACCACCATATTTAGTAAGCGCTTTTTCTCACCTCGATAAGGAACAGTTAACTTGACTTTAGACGACTTTGTTGAGCTAAGCCAAGCTGAAATGGACTCCATATCCGGCATTGCTTCTGGAATTATAATTTTCGATGGTATGTACTGTGTTTGAGTATAAAATTGCTTTATAAATGCTGATAATACTTGAGCATCAGATTCGTCTAAAGTGCCTTGCATAATAAACTGGTCTCTTCCTACTAAACTACCTTTTCTAACAAAGAAAACCTCGATTCTGCTTTGGTCTAAATGTTTTGCTCCTGCGATTACATCTATATTTTCTCCTGAAACGTTGATTACTTTTTGTTTTTCATGAATCTGCTCAATGGCAGTTAACTGGTCCCGTAAGTTTGCGGCTCTTTCAAAATCTAAATTATCCGAAGCATACAACATGTTTTCACGAATTTCTTTTGTCACATCATCAGTTTTACCTTCCATGAATAAAATTACTTGCTGTATAACTTCGTCATACCCTTTGGCATCAACGGCACCAGTGCATGGCCCAACACATCGATTAATATGGTAATCAAGACATGGGCGCTCATCTTGACCTGATATAGGCTTTGTGCATGAACGATATGGAAATAGTTTTTTTAACAAACCTAGAGTCTTACGAACACTCCCAGCGTTTGGATACGGACCAAAATACCTTGAACCGTCTTCAATTATCTTTCTTGTTATATAGACCTGTGGGAAAGCTTCCGCTGTATCTATTTTTATAAAGGGATACGACTTCCCATCCTTTAATCTGGCATTAAATCTCGGTTGGTACTGCTTAATTAAATTACTTTCAAGCAGAAAAGCTTCTAATTCGGATTCTGTGATGATAAATTCAAAATCATCGATTGAGGAAACCATCCGCTGTATTTTAGGAGGTAAATTTGCCTTCTTTTGGAAATAAGATCTAACTCTATTTCTAAGTACCGAAGCCTTGCCTATATATATAATTGTTCCTGAGTTATCCTTCATAAGATAAACCCCAGGTTTGCCTGGTAGATGATTTAATCTTGCTGAAAAGTTACCCATGTCACCGAATTACAATACTAGCAGTAAAAGAGTATCCACACTTTATATAAATTAATTATTGGCCAACGCTTGCTAAATTTATTTTAATTTAACGTTATGGTTAAAACTGCTAGTGCCGCGGCTAGAACTATTGCAATGCACGCGATATGTAACAGCTCCACTCGCAAATAAGTAAATACAGTGGCTTGTACTGCTACATCTGCCTTTGGTTGTACTGCAACACGTTTGGGTGCCAACTCAGGTTGATCTGAAGAAACGGTATCTTGCGCAGTAGTAACTTTCGGTTTAGTTTCTTTGTCTTTAGAAAATGTAACTGAAGTCTGAGCTTCAGTTAGACGTACTGCAGATCCTCGGTTTTTTTTGCGCGCCTTCATAGCAGCCTGTTTGGATGCTACTTTTCTACCTTTTTTTCCCATTTATATGTTCCTTGTCGATTCATGATCTTGGATGTGCTTTATTATATTCTCTTTTTAAGTGGTCGTTACTCAGATGAGTATAAATCTGTGTGGTCGATATATCAGAGTGACCCAAAAGTTCTTGCACATGCCTTAATGGAGCACCCCCTTTTAGTAAATGCGTAGCAAAACTATGCCGTAATAAATGAGGGTTCACTTCTCGTGTTAATCCGGCTTTTAAAGTTCTCCTATTGAGTATAAGCCAAAAACCCTGTCTAGTCAGTCGATTACCGTTTTTATTTAAAAACAATGCCGGACCAGATGCCTGAGTTTCCTGCTTTGGTCGGCCATGATCAATATAATCAATTAATAATCGAGATGCGACTATATGTATAGGCAATATCCTTTCCTTTGATCCTTTGCCAATAACCCTAATTAAGTTTTGATTAAGATCAACACTATCAATGTTGCAAGAAATTAATTCGCTTACTCTAGTACCTGATGCATACATTAATTCGAACATTGCCCTATCCCGATAGTCATCAGGATTAGTTCCTTTAATCGAATCGAATAGTGAATTTATTTCTTGCTCGGAAAGTGTTGATGGCAAGGATCTAGATAACTTTGGTGTAGAAATATGTTCACAAGGGTCGGAAGAAATCTCATTTTCATCGTACAAAAATTTAAAAAATGAGCTCATCGACGCTATTTTTCTTGCTTTAGTTGGCACGGTGTATCGATTTCTGTCCAAATTAAGTATATAGGATTTTATGTGTGACTCACTTACATTAGCCCAATTCCACTTTTCATTTTTAAAACATAACTCGCTATTTCCCAAAAAAGTGATCAATTGACATAAATCAGTTTTATAGGCGCAAAGTGTATTAATTGATGCGCCTCTTTCAACTTTTAGATATGCAAGAAATAAATTTAATCCGTCATAGGCTTGGTTTTTATTGTTTTGCAAGTTCACGCAATGTATTTTCGTTGATTTGGTAACGAAACGCCTATGACACAGAGGTTCATATATTCATTGTTTTCACTGTAATAGAATTAATACTATTAGAATCGAGATTGAAACTTACTTCTAAAATAACAATACATTGGTATCATTGTCCAAAGAATATAAACAGGGTCAGGTAAACAAAGTGAAAACAGCTGAGAGTATCAATTAATGATAGACATAACAGTTGGACCGAATCTATTTACGATTCAAAATGGAATAAATTTAGCTTTAGCGTGGCATGGTATTTTCAGCTTGGTTGGAGTAGTAACGGCTGTATATTTGGTTGCACGTTGGGGGCCAATGAAAGGAATATCATCTGATGATATGTACTCAATTGCAGTATGGTGTGTACTTGGAGGGTTTATTGGAGCAAGATTAGTACACGTTATTGATCACTGGGATTTTTACTCGGACAACCCAGCAAGAATAATAGCCATTTGGAGCGGAGGAATAGGTGTTTGGGGAGGAATATTAGGCGGTTTCTTTGGCGGCATCACATGTGTTGCAGTACAAAAAGTGCCAAAGCATTATTGGGGAATTTTGATGGATATAACAGCGCCAGCCCTTCTTTTAGCGCAAACCATTGGAAGGTTAGGGGATATAGCAAATGGAGAACATTGCGCAAAAGCCGCTAGCCACTTCCTAAGTTTTTCATGGAGTCATCCACAAAGTCTGGCACAAAACTGTGCCTCTGGTTTTGGCACCGGAACGGAGCCTGTTATTTTTTATGAAATCCTTGGAAATATCATTATTATTGCGATTTTATGGGCTCTCAAAGACCGACTGAAGCCGGCCGGCATGTTGTGGTGTGTTTACCTGGCACTGTATTCCATCGCTAGATTTGGGATTACATTTGCTAGAGAGGATCGGATTTGGGCTCTAGGCATGCAAGAAGCTCATTATATTGCTTTAGTTTGCCTCGCAGTCACAATACCAATTCTTGTGTATAAAGCTAGGTTTGTGTCACCTGCACCAATTACTGCCAATGTTGAAATAGTTTCGATATTGAATAGAAGTGATAAAAGTAGGGCCAAAAGAAGAAGAAAATAAAACTAATGAACTAGATAGATACAAAATCTATGATCTGGAGTTGAATTGTCACATTCCCTCCCCAATAGTTCTCATTAAGTTTGTAAACCGCGTCTATTTTGCTTCCAAGTTGATCATATTTTGAACCGAGACCAAACCCGATTGCATCGAATCTTTTTCCGCCATGTTGTACGATTAGCTTTATATGATCATTTGTTTTTCCTACTGTGCGTGATTCGTATACTTCTAATCCACGTGTCAGGAAAACCGGTTGCGGGTTAGATTGACCAAATGGTTCCATAGATTTCAAGAATTTCAAGTTTTCTGGATTTATATCGGATAGTGTGATTTCGCACTCATACCTGATTGGATCCTCCGTTATTGATGCAGTTTCTTGCTTCTTTATTGCATCTCGAAACTTTTCTTTAAATACATCAAGTTTTGTCCGTTGTAATGTAAATCCAGCAGCCTGGCTATGTCCACCGATTTTTATAAAGTCTAATCCTGTATCTAAAAGCCCATCTAATACCTCATACCCTTTAGGGCCTCTGATGCTTGCCCTGATGTTATCTGCATCCAAACAAGCTGCTACGGTGGGTCTACCATATTTATCGCTAAGTCGCCCTGCGACCAAACCTAGTATTCCAGGATGCCAGTCAGCATCATAAACAAACACTGCAGGATGTTCTTTAAGTCCATTATCAAGAACAAGTTCATGCGCTCGCTGGATAGCTTTATTGGAAAGATTTCTTCTAGTGGTATTTAATTGATCTAAATTGTCAGCCAAAGATTCTGCTTCACCCATATCGGTAGTAGTTAATATTTCCAAACTAGTTTTTGCATTACCTAGTCGACCAGATGCATTCAGCCTCGGTATTAAAGTAAAAGAAAGATCGCGAGCTGTCACGGTTTTTAGATTACAATTTGCTCGTTGTGCAAGGGCCTTGATACCCACATGACTTGTATCTTTTAATAGATCTAGTCCATGCTTAACGATAAATCTATTTTCGCCAATAAGTGGCCCAAGATCTGCGATAGTTCCAAAAGCAGCCAGAATATAAAGATAGGAAGGTACTCCAATTCCGAAATGTGCACAAAGGGCTTCACAGAACTTTAAAGCAACACCAGCTCCGGTCAAATGCTTGAATGGATATTCAGAATTGGACAATCCAGGATTAACCACAGGAACACCATTAGGCATTGGTTCATTCGCAATATGATGATCAGTTACAACGACATCGATATCTAGGCTCCTAGCTAAGGTAACTTCTTTGAATGCTGTTGTGCCACAATCAACTGTAATGATCAATTTTACATTCCGCTCGTTAAGGTAATGTATAGCTTCCTCGTTCAAGCTATGACCCTCATTGATCCTGTCAGGGATATAAGTGATGACGGATGCCCCAATGTGGAAAAGAGTTTCGGCCAAGATAGCAGATCCCGATATCCCATCAACATCAAAATCGCCGTATATTGCAATCGTGTTACCTTTGTTAACAGTATCAGCTACTAATGAAATGCCTTCTTGAATATTTGGTAGCAGTTGAGGATCGAAACTTAAACGCTCATCGGAGGTCAAAAATTGAACTGCTTCGTGCTTAGATTTAACTTCACGGTTTGACAACAAAGTCGCTTGCAAATTAGGCAAGTCCGCGATGAATTCACTTATTCCCAAATTGGGCTGATAAAGCATCCAAGTTTTAGAGATTAAAGGATGCTCTTTGCTTTTAAATAATCTTGTTTTATCTTCATTTTCCAAATTACAAAGCTTAAAGGTCAATCCCCTTAAATACTAGTGAACTATTATGACCGCCAAAACCAAATGAGTTTGTTATAACTGAATTAACATTAGTTTTTCTAGATTTGTTTGGAGTATAGTCTAGGTCACATTCAGGGTCTGGAGTTTCATAGTTTATTGTAGGCGGAATAGTGTTATTTTTAATGGCCTGAACAGAAATAACAGCCTCAAGTGCCCCTGATGCCCCCAAAAGATGACCGGTCATAGACTTTGTAGAGCTAATTGGCACTTTATAGGCATGATCTTTAAATACAGCCTTCATCGCAAGAGTTTCATATTTGTCATTTAAAGGTGTGGATGTGCCATGAGCATTAATATAATCTATTTCATCAGGGGCTATATTAGCTTGTTTTAGAGCACTTTTCATTGCTCTTGCCCCTCCTTCACCACCAGGTGCTGGTTGAGTTACATGGTGAGCATCCGCAGATGCTCCATAACCTACTAACTCAGCGATTGGCTCAACTGAACGTTTTTCCATACTGGCTAATGTTTCTAATATCAAAACACCGGATCCCTCTCCACAAACAAACCCATCTCTATTTGCATCAAAAGGGCGCGATGCCTGCTCTGGATATTCATTATTAGTTGAAAGAGCATGACACGCATTAAATCCAGCTATACCTATGGGACAAATTGAGGCTTCAGTTCCTCCCGCTATAATGATATCCAAATCTTGCGACTGCAACTGATTAAAAGCTGCTCCGATTGAATCAGCGCCACTTGCACAGGCAGATACAGTAGCGATACTAGGTCCTCTAGCTCCAACAGTCATGGACACCTGTCCTGATGCCATATCTGGCAACATCATCGGCACGAAAAATGGCGATACCCTATTAGGGCCTTTTTCAGCAAGAATCTCTAATTGATTCGAAATGGTTATTATTCCACCTATGCCGCTAGCTATCATTACACCAATTCGTGTGGAATTAGATTGATTTATATCCAAATTTGCATGCTCAACAGCTTGCAAAGCAGCCCCGATCGCCAATTGAACAAACCTGTCTAATCTCCTTACTTGTTTTTTGTCTATGTAGTCACCAGGATCGAAATCAGTAACTTCTGCAGCGATTTGGGTTTTGTAATTTTCCGCATCGAATGAAGTAATCTTAGATATTCCAGAGGTGCCAGAAATTAAAGACTCCCATGTGCTTTGTAAATTTAAGCCCACCGGAGTTATAGTTCCCAAACCTGTTACAAATACACGGTTTGACATAATCTATTACTATCTCCAAAGTTATTAACTAAATTATTTTTTAATTAATCAGTTTAAACATAAAGCTTTTTAGTTTTAAAAGGCTTTCACTATATTAAGTTTATTCTTAAGTAAACGAGGATTATATATCAGTCTTATGAAAATATAAGCCAGTTATAATTAACTAATATCGTTTTTACACCAATACAAACATTTATTTTAAACTTTAAATGAAATCACAACTACACAATAAAGTATCTATTGAAACACACGGTTGCAAGTTAAACCAAGCCGACTCAGGAAAGTTAGCTTTAGAGTTTTTAGAAGCTGGGTTTAAATTAGTTGAAAATGGTAGCCCTACTGACATACATATTGTAAACACATGTACTGTTACACATATCGCAGATCGTAAGGCCAGGAGATCTCTACGAGCGGCACGACGACTTAATCCAGAAGCCACAATCGTGGCAACAGGATGCTATGTTGACAGGGACTCAGAGGCTTTATTGAAAATACCTGAAATAGACATAATCGCAAACAATCAAAATAAAGCTAGTTTGGTAAGCGATATAGTTGCAAGTAAAGGAAACTCCCTAGTTAGTTGTACTTTAGGTACTGATGATATTCCAATTAATCTAAACATGATTAGAACCAGGGCATCCATCAAGATACAAGAGGGATGTGATCAAGTATGTGCATATTGTATAGTGCCAAAGGTTAGAGGTAGAGAACGTAGTATTCCAGCAAATGAAATAATTTCTAGCATTAATAATCTAGAAAGTCTTGGTTATAAAGAAATAATTCTTACAGGCACACAGCTAGGTACTTATGGATTCGATTTAGAAAACGGCCCAAATACACTACATTCCCTGATAGATAAAATATTACAGAAGACGTCAGTAGGAAGGATAAGGGTTTCTTCTATTCAACCGCAAGAAATCACACCCGAATTACTTGAGGTATGGAGAGATCCAAGAATATGTCCGCATATGCATATACCATTACAATCTGGTAGCGACGAAACTCTTAAAGCAATGCGCCGCAGATATACGAGAGATCAGTACCTTCATTCAGTTGACCGAGTAATGTCAACATTCACAGACTTTTCGATCACAACGGACATCATAGTCGGATTTCCAGGAGAAACCGACTCAGGTTATAAAGACACATTGGATGTAGTAAACAGAGTAGACTTCTCAAACTTACATGTGTTTCCTTTTTCAGTTCGGCCAGGTACTAGCGCAGCATATTTAAATGAACAAATCAGCCCGGAAATTAAGACCTCCAGAGTTAGTGAATTAATTGAACTTGGCAATATGAAAAGCAGATACTACAGACAAAACATGATAGGAGCTGTCAGGCCAGTACTATGGGAGGATAAGAAAAAAGGGGAGTGGCAGGGACTAACGGATACATATGTGCGCGTAGCGGTTAAAAACGATCAAAATTTACATAACTCCATAGATAGCGTTCTTATAACAGGAAGCACAAAAGATTATATGCAGGGGATGATTGTAGGATAAGAAATAGTTAAATATCTATCGGTCGTAAACCGTACCTTCCACCTCGTTGTTCCACGTACCCAGCATAATTTTCCTGAGCGTTTCCAAATACGAGCAGCCAGCCCTTATCTAATGCCATAGATAAAACTTCACGTTTAGCAATCAATGTTTTATTTGGAGAATAGTCCAAAGAGCTTATACATCCTGGAGCTAAGTGATAAGAAGTCGGCATTAAATCACCAGCATAAGCAATTCGTTCACTTCCTGATTCAATTAAAACAACCTGATGGCCAATACTTGGGCCATCTGTCATTAATGTAGTAATCCCTGGTGCTATTTTGTAATTCCCATCGATCACTTCTAATAAATCCTTTTCCATTAAAGTAGACACATCGTCCTTGTAATATAAGGGCGCTCCACGTTCGCTAGGGTTAGTAGCTTGCTCCAGAGCCGCCCTCTGAACCAAATATTTAGCCTTCGGAAAAGTTGGAAGAGTTTGGCCAACTCTATCCACCTTAGTACAGCCTCCCGCTCTATGAAACCTAAGATCTGTCAAAACAACAGTATCTATGTCTCGAGCAGTCAAACCTTGTCTCTTTAAATTTTTTATCAATTTATTACCAGCAGCACCGTATGCTTCTTTGAGTTTTTCAATACGTTTTGCACCGATACCTGTATCGATTAAAATGTTTTGCGACCCTAGCTGTATTAGGATGCAATTTAATGAAATCCTAACTCTGTTGCTTCTATCTGGTTTTAGATTTTTCTCCCACTGGATTTTTGGAACTGGTCCAAACAGGGCACCGCCATCCAAAAGTAGAGTTCCATCAGTAACCACGTCTATTGATATATCACCGACCTTCATACATTCTCCATTACAATATAATTAACTTAGTTTATCAACAATTGACCTGAAAGCATCAATTGTTCGTTCAGCATCTGATTCGTCATGTTCGGTTGAAAGGTAAAATTTACTGTCTCCTTTAAAAACACCCCGATCTCGTAATAGCTGATTGAATTTCGTGAGTTTTTGCTTATCTGCTTTAAGAGTAGATCGATAGTCTACAATTTCTTCATCCGTAAAAAACACGTCAAATAATACTCCCTCACCAATCACTTTGGAAGTGATGGATGCATCATTCAATGTATCGATGAGGCCCGCCTTAATTGTATTTCCTATCTGATGCATCCTTTCATAGGTTCCAGGTTTTTTCAAAATTTTAACTGTGGCAAGTCCAGCAACAGCGGCTATGGGATTTCCACTTAGTGTACCGATCTGAGGCATCCACTCTTCAGCTTGAACAGCCGAAGCATCAAAATGTGACATTATGTCCTCTCTACCGCCAACAGCAGTCAATGGAAATCCTCCAGCTACAGCCTTGCCAAGGGAACAGATATCAGGAGTTATTCCATAGAACTCTTGTGCGCCTCCAAAAGCAAACCGAAATGATGTAACAACTTCATCAAATATTAAAGGTATCTCGTGCTGTAATGTGACTTCCCTTAGCATTTCAAGGAAACCAGGTTTTGGCGGCAATAGCCTTTGAAAAGGTTCAACAATTACGCCTCCAAGTTCATTTTTGTGTTCTTCAATTATTGATTGAGTAATCTCAATATCATTGAACGGAGCTATGAGCATAGTTTCTGATACAGCTGCTGGAATCCCTCCGGAGTCAGATTTAGGAGCTGGGAACTCATTTGGATTTGAAGGCATCATACTCTGAAGGGCATAGTCATTCATTCCATGAAATCCACCTTCAAACTTCAGTATTTTATCTTTCTTAGTAAATGCCCTGGCAGCCCTCATTGCATACATTGTTGCTTCGGTACCAGTACTAGAAAATCTTACTTTTTCTACGCACTCCATTGCATTTGAAATTTCTTCCGCAAGTAAAATGGCTGGCTCATTATTTGCAAAGAATGTTGTACCGTTTTCTAATTGGCTCTTCACAGCTTCCATGACTTCTGGATGTGCATGCCCAGTTATCATTGGGCCGGAACCCAACAGATAATCTATGTACTCGTTGCCATCTACATCTGTTATTTTGCTCCCCAAGCCGCTTTTTATAATTACATCTGAAGATAAATTACCCAGTGATCCTCCGGGTAAAAACTGATGTGCTTTAGCTATTAGGTCTTTATTATTCTGTTTATTCACGCTAAATTTCTTCTCTCTTTTTTTGTAATACTTGATAAGCCGATTATAGCAAAGGTACACTCATAGTCGTGCTTTCGAAGCAACATTCACTAAAATATAGGGTAACAGGATATTTATCAAATATGAAATTACAAGTTAAAAACGGAGATATAGCCGAACAAGATGTTGATGCAATTGTTGTCAATTTATTTGAAGGAGTGTCTAAACCTGATGGATCGACTCACTCAGTAGATAAGCTGTTAAATGGAGCAATCACAAACTTAATTGAATTAGGAGAGATCAGAGGTAAGTCGGGAGAACTGACTTTGATACATACTCAAGGCGTAATTAAGCCAAAACGCGTAGTGGTAGCAGGGTTGGGTCTAAAGGAAAAGTTCGATCAAGATGTTATCAGGTCCGTGTCAGGCACAATTGCCAGATTTTTGAACTCAAAGCAAATCAATAATTACGCGACTGTATTACATGGAGGTGGCTCTAAATCCATAAAATCAAAATATGCAGCAAGATCTATTGCAGAAGGGACTTTGTTAGGTTCTTACAAATTTAATGGACATAAATCTAAAAAAAGTGTGCAAAACATTGAGAATTTAATTATCGTTGAAAAAGATCAGGCAAAAATAGATGATATTCAGCTGGGAGTTGACCAAGGATCGACAATTGCTTCCTCAGTATCGCTTGCCAGAGATTTAGTTAATCAACCAGCGAACTACATGACACCTTCTCATTTAGCGGATATCGCGACTGACATTTGCGACCAGACCAATTTAAAACTTGAAGTACTCGACGAAAACAAAATGAGAGAACTTAAAATGGGAGCGTTGTTGGGAGTGGCCAAAGGCAGCGTTGTTCCACCAAAGATGATCATAATCAAATACATAGGAGACCCTGACAATTTAGATAACAACATCGGTCTAATTGGTAAAGGAATCACATTTGACTCGGGCGGCATATCCATTAAACCATCAGGAGGAATGGCTGCTATGAAAGGAGACATGGCAGGTGCAGCTTCAGTAATAAGTGCAATGCAAGCAATTGATATTTTAAGCCCCAAAATTAATGTTACAGCTATAGCAGCTGCGACAGAGAATATGCCAGGCGGAAATGCTCAAAAGCCTGGAGACGTGGTTGTTGCGATGAATGGTACTACTATTGAGGTAGATAATACTGATGCCGAGGGTCGATTAGTCCTCTCTGATGCAGTCTCATATGCAGTTCAATTGGGCATTAAAAGAATAGTGGACGTTGCGACATTAACAGGAGCTATAGAGATAGCTTTAGGTAAAGTCACAACCGGCGCATTTAGCAATAATTCCGAATTGGTCAACCAAGTAATTGAAGCTGGCAAAAATGCTGGTGAAAAAATCTGGGAACTGCCTACATTTGACGAATATAGAGAACTGTACAAAAGTGATGTTGCCGATTTAAAAAATGTAGGTGGGCGTCAAGCAGGTTCAATAACAGGCGCTATGTTCATTGGAGAATTCGCGAAGGATGTGCCCTGGGTGCATTTAGATATAGCATCTACATCCACATCAGCCAAAACTTTCGGTCTAATAACCAAAGGTGCAACAGGCACACCTGTCCGGACTTTAGTATATTTAGTATTAGCATTGGCTAAAGATTAGTAATACGTCTAGTGCCAAAGTAAAATACTAATATATTATTTATACCATGGTGGGCGTGGCCAAGTTGGTTAAGGCGCCAGGTTGTGGCCCTGGAGATCGTGGGTTCGAATCCCATCGTCCACCCCATAAGTTTTATCGCAAATATGCGCCCGTAGCTCAACGGATAGAGCGCTTGGCTTCGGACCAAGAGGTTGCGGGTTCGAATCCTGCCGGGCGTGCCAGAAATCAAAACTAGGAGCTTAAAATGATTATTCGTGTGATACGGCCTTTATTGGTTTTATCAGTGACTGTTATTTTTACCATTACATCAATTTCATGTTCTGCGGAAGGTGTGTCACTAGAAGAATTTTCTGGTCTATCAACGCAGTTACAAGCGACTGAAAATCAACTTAAAGAATTACAAATTAAACTTGCTGACTCAGAGTTCAGAGTCACTCAATATGAAAACACGTTAAGGCAGTACACAACAATCGTAGATGCCGATTACCCAAACTTGCTCAAAAGAGTTGAACAGGCAAGACTTATAATGGAAATGATTACTGTTAGTGCCTCTTATCAACAAGGCTTAGTGACTGACTCAGAAATGATGTCAGTGATTGCCAATGTCGAAAAAATCGATAGCACGGTGGTCAAAGAAGGCGTAATCCAAATGATGGCTGATGGTTCGATAATGAATGAAGATGAAGCGGGAGAATTAGTTACTTCTTGGCTCAATGAAGTACATAGACTTTTACAGTGACACTTAATTTATAAGGAATTCTATATATGAAAATTCTTGTTATCGGTGGAACACGCGATTTCGGAAAAGTTACGGTTCGTAAACTTTTAGAGCGAGGAGATAATGTAACCGTGTACTCCCGTGGCAATGTTAAACCTGAGTTCTGGAATGAGGTGGATCATATCTGCGGTGATAGAACAGATCATGATGAATTTATAAATTCATTTAAAAACAAAACATATGATGCAGTTATAGATAATGTTGCTTATTCCTTCAAAGACGTCCATGCAGCTATTTCTGTTTTCGCAGGTAATGTTGGTAGATACCTTGTTTCGTCTACAGCATCTGTTTACGGAGGACCCGGACACGCAATTAGCGGACAGGCTGCAAGGCCAATAAATTCAAAATCTAAAGTCGATGAATTCATTGATTTGTCCAATCACTGCCCCATAATGGAAAATGATTTAGATTTAACAGCGGTCTCTTTCTCTAGAGACGACTCGGTGCACGAATATGCAGAGGGAAAGAGACAATTAGAACGTGTATTATTTGAAAATAAAGATTTTCCATCAACAGTGCTACGCATCCCGTCTGTTGTAGGTCCAGATGAAAATGGAAATAGGTTATGGTTTTACATGCAGCGTATTCTTGATGGGCATGAGTTGATACTTCGTGACGGAGGATCAGCCGTTTTTCGACCTGGATTCCGTGATGATGTAGCTCAATCCTTTCTAGACATAATTGACCAACCTAAAACAGTCAATAAAATTTACAACATAGCAGGTCATGACATAGTTAATTTAAAAACGTTTTTAGAAATTATTGCTAATGCATTAGATATGCCGTTAAATGGAGTCAGTATCCCTAGCAATATTCTGGAAGATCAGTCAGATTTACCCTGGCATGATTGGTTCTATGACTTTTTCTCAAGACCTATTTTATATGTGCCATCTATCTTACAAGCAAAGACAGACTTTAATCTAAAAACAACTCCTATAAAAGATTGGGTGAAGATTACTGTGGATTGGTACAACAACAACGACATGCCTGCATCCAATGGATATGAGAACCGGGATTATGAAATTGATTTATGTCTAAAATGGCAAAATTCATACAAAGATTTCACTGAACACGCTTTAGAGAATTAGAAACCTCTAAACAAATTTATATCGATAATTAACCTATGTCGCTATCAGATTCATATGTATCTTTAAACCGAGTGTGATTAACCACTTCTAATAAGGTATTTACTTTTTCCCAAAAAACTATCAATATAATTGCAATTAACCCGGCAACAAACATAGCCACTGGACCAATTAACAAATTTCTTTGAACGTCACTTAGAATCTGGTGCCAGTATGTTAACCCCAATTCTGCTATTAAATTATCTGTGGCAAAGAAATAATTGCTATCTATACTACCCGGGATGATGTTTAAGGATAAATTGCCAATATATTGACTGAATATAGGGCCAAATAATATTACCGCTATCAAAGAACAGAATAAGAGTGCACCTGTTCCCCATAAAAGTCTCTGCCTTAGGTTATTGCCTCCTAACAGGCCAATCGGTATGAGTGTAATTAAAATCAATATATAGCCGATCCAACCATACGTTTTTACATTATTGATCCAAGACCGTATGCTAGAAATTAATGAACTATTTGATTCACCCCAGAGTTTGGAATCCAAAGATTTTTGATCTCCACTCCACCCATCTCTAACGAATTTTCTAGTGTCATACAAGGCGTCTAAACTAATTAAGTTAGATGACTCAATATCTTCTTCTAGGTCTGCGTTAGTATAAGTAAAACCTCTAGCAATCAAATCGCGAATATTATCTAATGAATTTGTGCTATCAACACCTCCCAGATCAAATAATTGTGATCTTAAAATTTCCTGATCCATATCTATTGTGTCCGGAATTGCGTCAAACACTAGTGAGTTAATAACTTCCGACATCTTGGATTGAGTTTGCAAATATATTTCTGAATCTTGGGGTATACAGAGTGGGAAATCTAGAAAAGACTCAGCCTCCAATAAGGAATTCTGCTGATCATTACTACATATAGGCAAGTTTAATTGATTAACCACATATTCATTAACCGATTCTTGGATTTTATTTTGAGCTGCTAGTTTGTTTGATGAAATGTCTATCATTAAGTTCATTTCATCATTTTCTCCAACTATATATTTTGTTACCTCATCTATCGCGATAGATGTCTGCTCTTCGATCCAGTAGGGAGGTGCAACCTTACGCATTATTTCCAAAATATCTTCGTCATTAAGTTCTAAACCATATGGCAGTGTTATCTGCTCAGATATCAGGTCCTTTATGGCAGGTTGAATTATCCCGTCATACAGAATCTGTCCTGTATTAGCCTCGAGTAACATCAATTTAAGCTCTTCAGAAGCACTTGCCACTCTATCACTAAAATCTATATGTACCGTAAACTCATCAACATCACCAATAATGTATGGAGTAACATCATCTAAAGCTAACTCCAGCTGTTTTTGTACCCATTCAGGCGGTATTATTGCCCTAGATCCTTGAATTAACCTTGCACTGGAAATTTCAACATTTAAAGGAAGTGGTTGTCGACCAATAGCGATCAAAGCGGGATCTAAAAATCGTTGATAGGCAATATTGTATGCATCTGAAACTAATAAAAGGTGTTTAATTTCCTTTACAATACGCTTAATCTCTTCGTCAGTATCCAAGTCTAATTCAATTATTGAATTATTTGGGCTCAAATAAGACTCTAACGAAATTAGCAATTTATTAACAGAGCTTTGGAGCCATGAGGCGGGAATAGCTCTGCGAATTGAATCGGCAAGTTCATTGGGTGGTAGATTGATCGTATCTTCGATAGGTCCAGAAAAACCTAAAGGCAATTCTTCATATGGAACAATATAAAGATCCTCTATAGCCTGATCAAGTACCGGGCCCATCAACTGATCGTAAAAAGTTATTTTATTAAGAGCATCTCCATAAAAAGAAGGCCGCATAAGTTGATAATTCACAACGACAACAACAGAGCTTAGAAAAATTAAAAGCAAAACAAATGCCACAAACGGCAATAACATTATTCTTCTTAATATAATCATATGTTTACAGTCTAACTAAACCGAGTAATGCCTAACTTAAACGCGAAATATACATGAGTTTAGACAGCCTAAGGCGCGGTTTGCAAAATTATTTATAAGTTGTACACACTTTGGGATATTCCAGCTATATATATCCAATTGGCGGTAAGGTTTATGAAAACTCAGCCCTTAATTCAGAGAATATTTCTTTAGTATGGTCAGTACCTAGCTGTAAAACAGTGCCTACATTCATCATTCTATATCCTTCTGCAATCCATCGCCGAGCATCTTGCGGGTCAAAAAACGTAGTTGCAAGTGATTTGTCCATATCCTTCATTTTTTCGGCGACATTCCGCATAATTGTTTCTACTTTACTATGGTGAATCTCACCTGGGACACCCAGGGACGCAGATAAATCCATGGGCCCAACTAACAACACTTCAAAATTCTCTATTTCAAGGATTTCATCTATGTTTTCATAAGCCTCTATACTTTCCATCTGTAAGACAAGAAAGGTATCTTCGTTTGCTTTAGCTACAACTTCAGACACATCTATATTCAATGGAGCCGCAAACCAAGGCGCAATTCCACGTTCTCCAATTGGAGGGTATTTCGCATAATTTATTGCTTGATTAACCTCCTCCGGGTTATCTACTTGAGGAACCATTACACCAACAGCTCCAACATCATATGCTTTTTTTATGTCACCCGGACTATTCCAAGGAACCCGAATAACGCCTGCAACACCTGCTTGCCTAGCCATTACGCATATTGGCCCGATTGATTCAGTTCCCCAAGGAGCGTGTTCTTGGTCTATCCATACCCAATCTGGTCCAGTCTGATAGATTGCAGATGCAATGTGAAACTCTCTACTAAAAAACAATGAGCTTAACAGTAATTCCTGTTTTTTTATTCTTGAATTTATGTCGCTAGGATAATAGGTCATGGTTTGAAATCTTTGATATTACAGGTCATCACTTTCGATAAATCATGAGCTGTAGTATAACTAAGCTTAAGCGTCAGGCTGTTTAGTAATCCTCAAATACGGCTTTGGAGATTTCCAACCATCAGGAAACTTTTCTTTAGCCGCCTCGTCACTCACAGCCGGAGGTATTATCACATCATCTCCATTCTGCCAATTAGCAGGAGTAGCCACGGTATGTTTAGAAGTTAACTGGCAAGAGTCAAGTAACCTTAAAACTTCATCAAAATTTCTACCTGTAGTCATTGGGTATGTCAATGTAGCCTTAATTTTCTTATCAGGTCCGATAATGAATACAGACCTGACAGTAGCATTATCAGCTGCGGTACGACCTTCACATGTATCTCCAGCTTCTTCAGGTAACATGTCATACAGTTTTGCAACCTTTAGGTGAGTATCACCAATGAGTGGATAATTCACGGCAAATCCTTGAGTCTCTTCAATATCAGCCGACCATGAATTATGGTCATCAACTGAATCCACGCTTAGACCAATCACCTTGCAACTTCTTTTATCAAATTCAGGTTTGAGCTTAGCTACATATCCCAACTCTGTGGTACAGACAGGCGTAAAGTTTTTGGGATGAGAAAAAAGAATCGCCCAATCATCACCGATCCAATCATGAAAATCAATTTTTCCTTCGGTTGTGTCAGTAACAAAATTTGGGCAATCAGAGTTAATTCGTAAAGACATATATTTCAATCCTCCTCGATTGTAGTTAAGATATTAATACAAAATAAAATGAATATGTCAAAACTTTTATTATTATTTACTCTATTACTATCTGGTTTAGTTGCAATTGGTTGTGATTCAGCTTCAACTGAGAAATTATACGACAAAACTCCTAAGGTCCGTAGCGAGTTTGCAGGGAAAGGCTTTCCATCCAACGAATCAGGAATCATAGTGACTGGAAATTCAACAATTGAGCTTAAACCGGATATGGCAACTTTAAGTTTAGGAGTGGAATCATCTGCTAGCACGGTGTCTGAAGCACGTAATAACGCATCTGGATCAATCAACAACATGCTGAATGTTATGAGACAAGCAGGAATAGATGATGAGGATATTCAAACCACATCTTTCAATATATATCCGCAATACGAATATATTGAAATACGTGATGATGGACGTGTGAGAGGAGTACAGGAACTTACCGGTTTTACAGTCTCAAACATGGTTACAATAACTATCAACAACCTAGAGGATATCGGTGAAATTATAGATAAAATAACCGATGCAGGAGGCAATGACGTACGCTTTAACGGCATCAACTTTGGAATACAAGATCCTGTGCCATATCAATCCGATTTAAGAAAACTGGCAATTGAGGATGGTATTAGCAAAGCTTCTCAGCTTGCGGAGTATTCCGGAGTAAAATTAGGGCGAATAACAATGATAGCTGATTATTCATCTCAAACAAGTATTTCTTCAGATATCGGTGTTTTTACTGAACGGTCAATGGCAATGGCCTCAACAAACATTAACCCTGGATCCCTAAACCTATCCATGCGCATTGATATGGTATTCCAAATAGAAGACTAACGTATCAATGGATCGATTTGGTAGGCTCGGGCATTCGTTTTATTCTCAACCCACGCTGATTGTCGCCGAATTGTTATTGGGAAAACAATTAGTAAAAGTAGAACGGGATGGATCAACCCTTTCTGGACTAATCACTGAGGTTGAATCATATATAGGTACGGAAGATCTTGCTTGTCATGCTAGAAATGGGCGCACTGAGAGGAACCAAGCAATGTTCGGTAAAGCTGGTAAAGCTTATGTGTACTTTACGTATGGTATTCACTGGATGTTTAACATCGTAACCGAATCTGAAGGCATGCCATCAGCGGTATTAGTTAGGGGGGTAACTCCAATAGATGGTATATCAACAATGAGGCAACGTCGGCAAAGCAATGACAAAGACTTATCAAATGGTCCAGCCAAATTCACACAAGCATTCGGAATTGACCTACGCTGGAACAACACGAATCTATGCGACCCTAAATCCGATCTATACATAAATGACCTTGATCAAAAGACTCCAATGTTTGTTAAGTCGCCTCGAATTGGTATAGATCGCACACCTGAGCCTTGGCTCTCTAAGCCATGGAACTTTAAAGTGATCGGATAATCCTTATTAAAGCTTCACTGTTCCATACGGTAAGCAGCATCCCAAAATGAGTATTCATGATGACTACTTTTTATGAATATGTCCTGCAGTTCACTCAATTCCTTCTTATTCATTTTTAATGTTTCTCTATCTATAAAATTACGTAACCAAGTAGCTAGTTCGGCAAATTCTTTCGAGTTGTACATTTCAATCCATCTGCAATACAGGGGGGCGGTCTTAGGCATACCTTCACGATATAACTTCTGTCCTATTTCTGAATAACCCCAAGAACATGGAAGAATAACAGTAGCAATATGCACAGTAGAACTTGAATATGCAATTTCAAGCATATGATTAGAATAAGCACGTACCGATGGAGACATCTTAGTTTCAATAAGATCAGATAACGTAATGCCAAAATCTTTACAAAAACTTACATGAAGCGACATTTCCACATTCAGGGTGTCGTTAAGTAGTTTTGCGAACCATTCCATATCACCGAGACGATCACACTTTGCAACAGCTAAAGCTATAACTTTCGAAAACTCTATGAGGAATTGGTAATCCTGCTTCATGTAATGTTGAAATATTTCTAACTTTAATTCTCCGGTCCCCAACTCTAAAACAAAAGGATGGTTTTGTTCTTTTAACCATATAGAATTAGCCGACTGTCGCATGTCTTTTGTAAAACTCATTTTAACTTTTATTCCACCGCTTCTATTTGAACTAACATCCCAGTGGAGACATTTCTAAAAATGTGCTCGTCTCCATCTACTTTACCAAACACATTAACTGGACTAGCAGCGCGACTCTCATTAGAAACACTTACTGGAGTTGCACCAAAGAAAATGCAAAATGCTCTACCGGGAGGCCAATATGCTAATTCACCTGACTTAACTACATCAGAGGCATTTTCTTCAGCTACTACCGATATGTTCGTTCCAAAATAAATCTCATCTCCCCAAATACTTGCCTCTCCTGTGAGAGGCAGGTTATTCCATATAGTATCTGCCATAGATGAAGCATCTAAATCAGCATAGACTGATATATCGGCTATCTTTATTTTTACTCTTTTACCAATAACTCAAAATCTCTTTATTTGAACGCAAGGATTCTGTAAGTTTAATTTACAGGTAACCTCAATAACAACTTTAGTGGAAAGGATTCATTATGAACATAAATGACAATCTACACCTTAAACAATTCCTACAAAACAATCATAATAGTGTTTTTTCGACATTTCGACAGAATGGATTGTCTCAGTTAAGTATCGTGACCGTGGGATTATGGAGAAACGGCGTCGCCTTTAGCACTCCACAAGCGACGGCTAAGACTGTTAATCTAAGGCGAGATCCCCGTTGCTCTGTTTTGATATCTGCCGATAATTGGTACCCGTTTGTAGTTTTGGAGGGAAACGCTGAAGTGATCGATTATAAAACTGCAGGCCAGAATAAACTAGGTGCATACTTAAGAGAAGTTTACATATCTGGAGCAGGGAAGGACCATCCGAACTGGAACGAATTTGATCAGGTAATGTCGATTGAAAAGAGAGTTGTCGTATACATCGAACCGGATAGATTCTATGGACCATTAATTAGTATTCCGTCTGGATTTGTTACTAATTTATAGTTTGACCGCCATCAACAACCAGATGTGCTCCCGTCATAAAAGATGCATCTTCTGATGCAAGGAATAGTGCCACAGAAGCTATTTCTTCAGGCTTACCTAATCTTTTCATTAAGGATGTTTCAGCCATCTCTTCATTAGCTTTGGTAAGTTCTAAACCACGATTGATAATAAGTTGAGCTACTCCATCAGTTTCTATATCCCCTGGACAAATACCATTCACTCTTATCTGATCATCAGCCAGATCCATTGCAGCACACCTTGTTAGTTGCATTACTGCCCCCTTAGAAGCGTTATAAGGTACAGCTGCAGATTCTGCTATGAAACCACTTACGGAAGCAATATTTATTATTGATCCGCCTCCAGACTGACGAAATATTGGCGCAACTTGTTTTATACAATTCGCGTAGCCAATTACGTTTGTGCGTAGTGCATGAATCCAGTCGTCGTTCGTTGAATCTTCTACTGAACCCATCGAGAAAGCGGCTGCATTGTTAACTAAAACATCGATAGTTCCATATATGCTTATCGTATGTTCCACCATGGTTTTAATAGAATGTGGATTAGTAACGTCGAGTGGCAAAAAACTAGCTATTCCTCCAGACTCAGTAATCAGCTTCGCAGTTTCTTGACCTGTTTGTTGATTTATTTCTGCAACTATCACGGAAGATCCCTCTTTAGCGAACCTTTCACATGTAGCTCTTCCAATTCCAGAACCACCTCCAGTTACTATCGATACCTTTTTCGTTAGTCGCAATTTTTACCTCTTACGAACTGTCTTAAATAATAACTTGCCCTTTGCACTAATCTATAGTCGCTCCGCCATCAACAACAATATGAGCGCCAGTGATAAACGAAGCATCTTTCGAAGCGAGGAATAATGCTACTGAAGCTATCTCTTCAGGTTTACCCATTCTCTTCATCAGGGATTCTTCAGCTAATGCTTTATTAGCTTCAACGGGGTCTAGACCTAAATCTATGTTGACCTTAGTTGCACCGGCGGTTTCTATTGATCCAGGACAAATAGCGTTTACTCTAATATTGTCGGCTGCGAGATCTAGTGCAGAGCATCTAGTTAACTGAGAAACAGCTCCTTTGGAAGCATTGTATGGAACGAATTTAGGCTGTGCTATGAATGCACTGACTGAAGCTATATTTACAATCGCCCCGCCTCCAGCGTCACGGAATACTGGAGCGACTGCCTTTATGCAATTCGCGTACCCAATCACATTCGTTTTAAAGACCCTCATCCAATCATCTTCAGTAGCATCTTCAACAGTCCCCATAACAAAAGCGACTGCATTATTGACTAATATATCGATAGTTCCAAACCGTCTGCATGTTTCTGATATCATTTCATTGACCGAATTAGGATCGGTCACATCTAGAGAAAACAGATGTGCGATCCCACCGTTATTGCTAATTAAATCTACAGTTTCTTGACCTGTTTGTTGATTTATTTCTGCAACTATCACGGAAGATCCCTCTTTAGCGAACCTTTGACACGTTGCTCTCCCAATTCCAGATCCGCCACCAGTTACTATCGACACCTTGTGATGTAATCTCATAATACAGTTCCTCGATGTAATTATATTGCCTCAATATCCTTTTTGAACTGACTTGATATTCAATTTGGCTGATTAAGCTTTACGATGTTATAGTCATCGAATCAGTTACACAATATTTAAGTATCCTAGTATGAGGTAAATCTTAAAGATCTAAGATGTTTACTCTAAGCTAGGCTCTATTGCAAGTTAATAGATCAACCGCTCAGGAGTTGAAAATGAATTGGAATTGGTATTGGTTCTGGACTATTGTGGGAGTAGTATTTGTAAGCCTCATAATTGCAACCATATTTGTTCTGGATATATTTTTATTAACAAGCAGGCTTATTAAATTCCTGTACCATCTTTTACATCGTTTTTATAAAAACAACACCGTTAAATCAATCTAGTTTGTGTGTAGGTGGTGGCGCAAACAGGGCTGCTACTGTACACAAAGCCGGCAGCGGCAAGAAGCTAATAATAGCTAAATCATAGTTGTTGGACATCTCATAAAGTGCACCAAAAGGTAATGGACCCAGGCCACTTGAAACAACCATACCAATTGTCGCGACGCCCATAATAGTTCCTAAGTGTCTCCTACCAAAATAATTAGGAAATATTACGATCATTGTCGTGTATATCAGTCCTTGTGCAATGCCTGTAAAAATTCCATAAATCACTGCATGCCAAAGATCTTGTACTATAAAAATCCATGCCATAGATGCCATTAATGCTAGTTGTCCTGCAGCAAGAATAAAACGATTCGGCAGCTTATCAAGAAGGTGCCCAGTTAACATGGTACTAAAAACACCCACAGCAGCGGTCAAACTTAATACTAATGTAGCTTGAGTGTCAGTAATACCTCTGGAATTCAAGATTGACATGTGATGAAATGTCATAGCAGTGCCGATCAATGATCCTGCTGTACCAGCGAAAATTATTAACCAGAAAGCTTTGGTTCTCATGGCATGTTTGGAGGTCCAAGATTCTTCTTTAACACTGGATTGCGAGTGACTTGATTCCACAACGTCCTTACGTCCCATATCAGGTTTTAAACCAACGGATTCAGGAGTACGCCTGATAAGTAATATTGCAGGCGGCAAAAGTACTACCCAAATAGCAATTCCCAGGATGACCCATGTGGTACGCCAACCATTGTTAACAATCAAAAAGTATACCAACGGTGGTAGGGCTATTTGAGAGACAGGAGCAGCTAAAGAAGTGATGGCTGTTGCTTTACCTCGAAGGCGAATAAACCAAATATTTACTGTGCTAGTAGAGACCATGGAAAGAGCGGTCTGGCCCAAACTCCGTATACCCCAAAACCCTAAGAAAAGATGAGCAGGATGAGTTACCTGGCCCATCAACACGGTTGCCAATCCAAAAAGAGCGGCTACGGCAGTTAAAACAACCCGGGCTCCAAATTTATCAAAACTACGGCCAGCGATTATTGCTCCAATGAAGGCGCCAATAGAACCTGCGGTATAAACCCCGGAAACAGTAGTTCGAGACCATCCGGTATCTTCAATTATAGGATCAACAAAGATTGCTACAACGAAAGTTTGTCCCGGGCCGGACATAAACATACCGAGCCAGGCGACCATAACAATGATCCATCCATAATTAAATGGTATAAGATTGATCCAAGATGATTTAGATGTAGCGTTGTCTTCAGGAAAAATCAAATTTGCATCTATTTAAAACCAAAGACTTTTATCAACAATGTTTAATAGCTTTTCGCCTTTTTCAAACCGTCGAGCATTTTCGAGTAATACCTTATATTTTCTTTCATTAACATCTCCTCCACCTCCATCCTCTTTCGCAGCTACGTGAGGTGTCAATATGACATTTGGTAGACTCCATAATTCATGGTCTTTCGGCAAAGGTTCAGTGTCAAAAACATCGAGACCTGCTCCTGCAATTTCGCCTGATTTTATAGCTGAAACAAGATCTTTAAGCCTAGTGGTCTTTCCTCTGCCAATGTTAATAAAATAAGCGGATGGTTTCATCATTGAGAAAACTTCAGAATTAAAAAAGAACTCGTTTTCCGGAGTATGTGGCATAGTAACAATAACAAAATCACCTTTGCCAATCACAGTGTGGTATTCATTAGGTTTGACAAGCTGATCTACCGTCTCTGGAGCCTGTGTAACTCTAGGATCTATGCCAATAACATTCATCCCAAAACTTTTGCAATGTTTAGATACTTCAGTTCCTATACCGCCTATACCGAATATGATGGATGTTGAATCCGGTAAAAAAACAAATGGCGCATCATTGGCGTCAACATTATACGATCGCTCTTTTTGGGCACTCAAATAGCCAGTTATGCCGCGTGACAGTCCTAACACATACATCATTATGTGAGCACTTATATGGTCGTTATATACTCCGCGAAAATTCGTTACTGTAACTGAACTATGTGTCAGGTCATCATAGTAAAAACCGGGTGGTGGAGCTGCATGGTGTGCCTGTATCCATCTAAGCTTGCTTGCTCGTTTTAGTAAATTACCAGGAACATACCCAAAGGCTGCATCTGCATCTGCAATCTCGGTCATAGCGTTATCATCATCTACATTGACCACTCTGTATCCTGGTAATTCATCATCTAATCTTCTGGCCCATCGTTTTTGTAAGTCTGACAGCGTAGGCATCAAAACAAGTTTATACATTAGTTAATTTCCTGAGCAAATTTACACGAAGTATTGTAAAGAAAAGGAACTTCAGTCGGTATTTGTAAATTCATAAATTTCTTTGAATAATCAAGTTAATATTATTATTTATAATGTAAGTTAACAAAAATAAGCTTTTATAAAGAGTCAGGAGACTAACATGCGATTGAAGAACAGATTAGCTATAGTAACCGGTGGCAGCTCTGGCATAGGAAGAGCAATTGCACTCGCTTTAAGTAATGAAGGAGCCCATGTAATCGTAGCAGATATTGATGAATCTCCTAGGCGAGGTAAATACCATGAGAAAAGCACAACAACCCCCACTGTTGATGAAATATCAAAATCAGGCGGGCAGGGCACATTCATGCAGTGTGATATGTCTGATGAAAATAGTATAAGAAAACTAGTCGATAAAACAGTTAAGAAACATAACCGAGTAGATATCTTGGTTAATAATGCTGGCATATGTTTCAACAGAAATAGTCAAGAAACTACTACAGAAGATTTCGACAATCTTGTAGATATAAATTTACGAGGCGTGTTCCTGGCTACTAAGTATGCCGTACCGCATATTAAGAAATCAGAAACAGGTAGGATTATTAATATAGCTTCTGTTCACGCCTTCCATGGAGGAGGTGGTCCTGCATATGCAGCAAGTAAGGCAGGTGTTGTAAATCTCACTAAAGATACTGCACTCGAATTGGCACCTCATGGAGGAACCGTCAACGCGATATGCCCTGGCTACATTGAAACTGCCATACAAGACGAACTTACAGAACAAGATATAAAAGATTCAATTGAAAAAACACCTTTACCGAGACTTGGTCTTCCAAAAGATATTGGACTTGCCGCCTTATTCCTAGCATCTGATGACGCTGAGTGGATAACAGGGATATCGCTAATTGTCGACGGAGGAATGTTAGCACCCCTGCCTGTGGTATAACGCTTATTTCTTTGCTAAAGAAGTGAAATGCCTGAAACACCGACAATTATCATAACTACGGCAAATGATCTTTGTGTTATTGAACCCCTATCCAATGGTTCATCCAAAATTCTTATATAACTTAAGCTCAGGATGGCTCCGAATATCACCGCAAACAGAGGTCGTGTAGACATGATCGCTGTAGCTAACGCTACAGGGCTATTATCAATTGCGATAGTCGTTAACCATAACGCAGCGAAAGCCAGAATCGCTTCACTAAAAACGACTATCGATAATCCCTTTACATTTTTTATGAATAATATGCTTTCTTTTATGGTGTCTCTGGTAATCGGCAAAAGCATTAATGGGATCGCTGTGCCAATACCACGGTAAGCAAATACATTCCAAAACGACATTTCATTCAGAGCAGCTTTAGTTAGAGACAATCCTGCACCAAAAAATATACTGGCAACAATCATAACGAAAAACCAAATCCCAAGACTGCCAAACCCAACACCTGTTTTTTTTAAAGATATTAGTACTGCTCCAGCCACAGTTAATAAAATAGCTGTCCATTGCAATACCGTCAGGGACTCTTTTAAGAAGACCACAGCAATTATGGCGACAAAAACTGGAGCTGTTTGATATACGGATGCCACTACAGAAGCATCTTGGTGCCTCAATGCCAGAAACATCAAAAGAAGTGAGACTCCTATCAATACGCCTGACCCGCCTGCTACTAATATATTGATTGCTGAATATGATTCGAATCCAACAAAAGCCATGGGTATAAGAGAACCCGGCAGCTGTAATGCACCAGCAAATATCATAAATATGCGTGGGCTAGGTGAGTGCTTTTCTATAACGATTTTATCTAGTATCCCTACACCGGCAAAACCAATTGCAGAAGCAATAGCAGCAAGAATCCAGTCCATTACCTACTCATCTTAGTCATACTGGCCAACCATGCAGCAGCCCCGTCTGCATGTATGTTTGTCTCATATATCGACTTAACAATCGTAATGTCCGTCCATTCGTTTTGAAAAACCTTTTGTATCTCATGTCGAGAAATGCGCCGCGGACCATCGTCTCCTGGTTCAAACTCACTCCATGCAATTAAATGAAGTATTCCCCCGGGCCTGGCAAGCTGCCTTAGCACTTTCATATACTTATTTCTGGCATTATCGCTGAAACCATGAAAAACACCAGAATCTAGAATAGTGTCAAATACTTCTCCTCCAAAGTCATGTTTAAATAAGTCGCCGCAAATTAACTCGATGGACGCTCCCTTAATTTTAGACTTTTGGCGCGCAAGTTTAATTGCATGTTCTGATAGATCAATTCCAACTACTTCAAAACCATTCGCGTTTAGATATATCGCGTTTTCCGCTGTTCCACAACCCAACTCTAAAACCCTACCCTTAATCACACCCGATTCTAATAAAGATATAACAGCCCGTTGAGGCCTATTAATCTCCCAAATTGGCTTTTCCTCTACGTAAATTCGCTGGAAAAAGTTGACCTGTTGGCTTTTTGAATCGCTCATAGTTCAATAATGCATCTTTATACCATTAACCCACCTAACCTAAACGCCAAACTGAGTTGATTTAAGTTCAAATACGTGAGTAATACAAGTTAAGCTATCGTCAAGGCTTTTGCAGGATTTTCCACAAAAAGCTTATTGATATACTCCTCTGGATAATCCTTATACCTCATTCTTGGTATTATCTGAGAGAGTATGTAGAAATATCCATGTCCACCATATTTAAATAAGCGGTCTTTTGTACATATGTCCTGTGCGACCACCACTTTATTCTCGTACCCTTGTCCCATTATCCACGCTATATCTTCTATACGCTTTGCATCACTTGGCATATCAATATCTACGTTGCCGTTATAGTAGTGTTGTTCTCTTCCAAATAGGTCCCATTCCATGTACGCCCCAGATTTCGCTATTTCAGTCAATGTTTCTTTCTTGAACACAGTTCTATCTAGGTGACCCATAATTGTATGGGATAAATCTGTACCAACCTCGTCCAAAACCTCTAATATTTCAAGCGGAGCGGTTTCGTCTCGACCTGGGTGAATAAGTATTGGAAAGCCTGTAATACTTTGAGCTCTACCTGCGGCACGCAGCACTTTGCGTTCGTTATCAGTCAAAGGCCAAGAACACCCAACTTCACCTATAATCCCTGCTTTTATCCGATCGAGTCCAAGGAATTCCCCTTTATCTGACAAAGCTTCTAGCCCATAGGTCAAGTCAGATACGATCTTGGATTCAATATCCTCTTCATTTTTTGAATTCATCTCCTCTGGGTGGGCCACGTCAACATAATGGCCCGACCCCATAACTATATTCAGTCCTGTTTTTTGTGCGATTGTAGCCAGTCCAACTGGATCTCTTCCAATATCGGGGATAGTAACGTCTACTAAGGTTCCACCTCCAAAGTCTTTATATAGGTTTGCTTCAACAATCGCATTATCTACATCAGATATCAGGTAGTTATCTTCATTAGGAGCAAAATGGTACCTAGCAAGCCCTATGTTTTCCTGCGACAACTTCTCAGAGTAAATATCAGGTACATTTTTTACCCCTGGCACTCTTGGCATATGAGGTAATACCTGAGTTAAATCGATAATCAAGTGTTCATGAGTTAATGTAATGCCTAAAGTCGAGGGGTCTACTGGCCCCAATAC